>PANZ01000007.1 GCA_002707835.1 Chloroflexota bacterium | reverse complement strand
GTTGCGACGCGGGATGGAGCAGTGGTAGCTCGTCGGGCTCATAACCCGAAGGTCGAGGGTTCGAATCCCTCTCCCGCTACCAAACAGAATCCCCATTTCGTGCCCTTATTTCACTATTTCCTATCTGTCTAGTTGAACTCAATAACCCTCATGCAGGGAGGATTGTTCGATTTATTAGTTCAATGAAACAGAACTGTGGGGATTTTTACTTTATATTTAAAACCAACAGCGAACGGGAGTATTAAAATGATATTAGTGCAGCGCCATTTTCATGTCGCGAAAGCCAACCGGACTTCATTCGAACGTATGAGTAGTGGAGGCTTATGGCCTGCAATGAGAGAGATGGGAGTACAGATGGTTGCCTATGGTACATGGGGTTTTGCAGGTACCGGTGACGTGGTAGTAACCCATACAGCCTATGCGGATTTTGATCACTGGTATGCCACACGTAGGGGTTACAGTGCGAGTGAGAAAGTTGGTGCCTTTTACAACGACCCTGATATTTTGAATGCTATTAATCACCTGATGCCCATATACACTGAACGAGACGCTTTGATTGATTACTCTGAAGCGTATCCATTCTTGCTTGATGAAGAATACTCACGTCCGAATGTTCACTATCGTACGAGTGATACCGGGCCAAGCCCGTTGCCACCTACCTTTGGCAGAGGGTCAATAATGGAAGAAATTAATTATGAATTCGGATCAGATGCTGTGGCTAATGAGTGTAAGCAGCAGCTCACGGAATTCGTTTGGCCGGAGATAGAGCGAAACGGAGGTCGAGTGATTGGGTTAGGCACCAGTGCACTTGCTAACAATAATACTTTCACGACGTTTATCTCTTATCCTTCATTTAGAGAATATGTTGAGTACGGTCGAGTGCCTCACATGAATTCAGAGAGCTCGGTTCATGAGGCTTGGCAATCGATACGTCAATCTTCCCAAAGTATGAATCGTAGACTTTTGATAGTAGGGAGCGATTACGGTACGAACTCCTAACATATATTCATTTCATTTTAGATTTTCGTAGGAGTGTTTGTAATAACGATAATTTTCTTCATAGAAACTACTATGTTCGGTACTCGAAGTAACGTATTTGGATAACGTGACATATTCTTGAACAGCCTCTTCAATGTTTTGAAACCATCCTGCATTTACTGCTGAAATTAATGCTGCACCATAACTTGGACCAGAGTTTGTCATTACCTTTGATAGATTTTTGCCGATTACATCCGCCAGTATTTGAGACCATAATTCACTATTCGTACCACCTCCTGTGACAACAAAAATTTCTGCAGGTGACATTAAGGTTTCCATTAATTCCACGACGTCTCTTATCGAAAAAGCAACACCTTCCATAATGGATCTGATCATGTGTCCTTTTGTATGTGAGGAATCGATACGTAAGAAAGCTCCTCGGATATTAGGATTGTTATGAGGGGTGCGTTCTCCATTCAAATATGGTAAAAAAACCAACCCATCAGAACCTGGNNTCACTAGACGAGCCTCTTCATCTAAATNATGAAATGCACTTGTACCAACAATTTTGTCTGCAAACCACGATAAAGAACCGCCAGCAGATAGTGTGACTCCCATGGAGTACCAACGATCTTCTATACAGTGGGAAAATGTGTGTAATCTCAGATTAGGATCTACGACAGGTTTTGTCGTTGTTTGCACAACTGCACCAGATGTACCGAGACTTATCTGACATACATTTTCCGAGATACTGCCAGTACTGATTGCAGCTGCTGCATTATCAGCACCTGCTGCAATCACTGGAGTTCCAGCTAAAAGGCCGGTCAGTTGTGATGCTTGTGTTGATACTTTGCCTACTGTCTCTGCCGACTTATGGATAGTAGGAAAAGAGAGATGTTGTAAATCTAAGGATTCGATTACTTCCTTAGACCAATCGCGAGTGTTCAGGTCCATGAGCACAGTTCCTGAAGCGTCAGATGGCTCAGTGCTTTTCTCTCCAGTAAGCATAAACGCAATGTAATCTTTAGCGATTAAGAATGTACTTAATTTTTCAAAATTGTCGCTCTCATTATTTTTTAGCCATAAGAGTTTAGGTGCAGTAAAACCTTCTAAAATAGGATTTCCAATAATAGTTTCTAAAGTTGAAAGATCTAATGAATTGTAAATCTGTTCGCATTCAAGAGAAGTTCTAACATCATTCCATAGAATGGAAGGTCTGATAATTCGATCCTGTGTATCCAAAAAAGCTGGGCTGTGCATCTGACCGGATAACCCTATTGCTTTAATATTATTGGGGTTTACATTTGAAGTGATATCCTTCAGGGCATTACAAGAAGAACTCCACCAGTCTTTTGGATCTTGCTCATTCCAACCACCGCGGATTGTATCTACAAATGTACGCTGACTTGATGAATAAACTTCATGTCCTGATCTGTCGACCGCTACAGCTTTAATAAATGTCGTGCCTACATCAATTCCTATAACAACCTCAGTATTAGNCATAATATCGAATCCTTGAATTCTTANCTGATGNTCCTCTANNAAGATACAGNGNGAGTGTTGTTCTATCGATATTTGNNAGNTAAATACTTTTGAAGAACTTGATGAGATTTGTTANATAGAGAGTGCCAATTTNAAGAAAGGCAATAAAGGATGAAACATAATTTTGAACCTTCAATCNATTACAATAATTTTGGTTCGTATGAACCTGTACTTACTATTGCTTCTGGTGATTCAGTAACTACATCAACTGCTGATGCATTTGGTAATGGACGTAGTGGCGAACCCGTAGCAAAACGAAGTAACCCTCTGACGGGGCCTTTTTTTATAGAAGATGCAGAACCTGGAGATCAACTTGTAGTACATCTTGAGAATATTCTNCCGAATAGAGATCATGGCTACACAATGAGTGGGATTGCCCCGCATATTGTCGATGGTGATTTTGTAAATGAATTACCTGAACGTTCGATGTTGAAGTGGTCTGTTGATGTCAATGATGGAACCGCCACACTTTTTGATGAATTTGCTCAGCCATCGCATTTAACTNTTTCTTTGGATCCAATGCTGGGTTGTATAGGTGTTGCTCCAGAGAGAGGGCAGGCAATTTCGACAGCTACATCAGGACAATATGGCGGCAATATGGATTATCGTCTTGTTACTCCTGGAGCAACAATGTTACTACCTGTATTTATGCCAGGGGCACTTTTTTTCGTAGGTGATGGGCATGCTGTTCAAGGTGATGGTGAAATAGTCGGGACAGGTATTGAAATTTCTATGGACGTGACTTTTTCTATTGAACTTCGAAAGAATGTACACGCACATTGGCCAAGAATGGAGACTGATAGTCATATTATTACGTTAGGGAATGCACGACCCTTAGACCAAGCTCTGCAGCATTCCACTACAGAGTTGGTGAGATGGCTCTGTAGTGATTACGGATATGATGCTCGAGGGGCAAGTCATCTATTNGGNCANGCTTTAGAGTACGATATNGGTAATGTTTTTGATCCTGCGTATACAGTTGCAGCAAAAATTTCGAAAGAACTAATAACGTAATGATGAGTCTAATGTTTTNTTGACATAATGTTGCTAAAAATTCATTAANTGATTACTTGTTTAGAGTGCGAAAGTCCTTGATACTTTTAACCCTTGGTGATTAGAGCGCGATGGACCCACCCGTTCTCATTCCGAACACGGAAGTGAAACGTCGTAGCGCTAACGATACTGCCTGGGTAACTGGGTGAGGAAAATAGGCCATCGCCAAGATTTTACAGGCCACCTCTTCGTGGGGTGGCCTGTCGTCTGTAGAATATGTTGAATTGATATCTCACGTGGTACAATTTGAACCGTACATTACTATAGAAATTAGCCAGAAGGGCGAACTGCGTTTTGACAACTGAAAGTACATCTTCCGAAATTTCTGNTTCAGAATCTGACATCACGATCAATTCTGAAAATTCAACTGAATCTGATTCTTCTGATAAAGACTCAAGTCTAGTTCCTGACAACTCCAATGCTGGAGATGAAATCATGGACATGGCTACTCTGTTAGAGCAATCCGGNATGGCAGACCTTCGTCCTCTGCGGCGAGGAGAAGTTATTGAAGGACATGTTATGGATGTNGAACGTGATGGCCTTGTTGTTGATATTGGATATAAATCAGAAGGTATAGTTCCTCAACAAGAAATGCTTTCTTTAGGGGCTGATCCTCTTACCAAAGTTTCCTCTGGTGATGCTCTTTTAGTATATGTTTTGCAACCTGAAACTCCAGCAGGTCAAGTGGCACTTTCTATAGACCGAGCTCGAGGTGAACAAGGATGGCGTGTACTTCAAACACGATTTGAGGATGGTGAAGTATTTGATGGAGAGATCACTGGTTTCAATAAAGGTGGACTCCTAGCTAATGTTGAAGGCGTGAATGCCTTTATTCCTATGTCTCAAGTCGTGGGAGTTAAGCCAACTACCGATGGTGGAAATCCACTTTCTTCTCAAGTTGGTCGTTCACTACAACTTAAGGTTATTGAAATAAACCGTAAGCGTAACAGAGTGATTTTATCTGAACGTGCAGCACTTCAAGAATGGCGTGCAGAGCAAAAAGATCGCTTATTGGAGGAACTTGCTGAAGGGCAAATTTGTACAGGNACAATTACTTCAATTCGTAATTTTGGTGTTTTTGTTGATCTTGGTGGTGCGGATGGCCTCGTTCATTTATCTGAACTTTCATGGGACAGAGATGCACAACCAGAATCATTATTCAATATTGGTGATCAAGTACAAGTATTCATATTGAAAATTGATAAAGATACTAAAAAGATAGCTCTTTCTATTCGTCGAGCTACTCCAGAGCAATGGGAACAAATGATTACCAAATATGCCGTGGATGATATAGTGCCAGGAATTATCACAAAGATAGTTCCATTTGGTGCATTCGCAAGGTTACCTGGTCCTGTTGAAGGTTTGGTACATGTATCCGANGTCGTGGATCGTCGTATTCAACATCCTCAAGAAGTGTTAGAAGATGGAGATATTGTTCCTCTTAAAATTGTGCGTATCGAACATGAAAGACATCGATTAGGTCTGTCATTACGTGGTGCCATTGTGGATGCAAATTTGGAAGATGGATGGGAATTTGATCGAGAAGGACATGTGATAACTCTCAGCGAAAATGCGAAAGAATTGTTTGAAAATGAATCTAATGAATTAGAAACTAAATTAAAAGAGAGACATGTTAAACACCTAGAAGACTTAGCTAATCTTCCTGAAGAGCCTGCTGAAACTAGTGTTGAAAATGANTCAACTTCTAATGATGCTAAGAATGAAGATATTGCATCTAATTCTGATTCAACTAGTGCTAAAAAGTCCAAACAAGATGAAGGACCGATTTTGACAGCAATGCAACAAGCAATGCAACAAGCTCAAGCTCGCCAAGAAGAATCTTCGGATGAAGATGAGGTGTCTGAAAGTAATGCTGAAGCTGTGATTGAGACCGAAGAAGATACTGCTGCTGATACATCATCTTCTGATGAAAACGATGCACCTGAAAAGGATGCTGAAGCAGCAATTGATACCGAAGAAGAAGTTTCTGCTGATACATCATCTTCGGAAGATGAAGTATAATTTATTTTATCAACATAATTTTCTCGCTCTTGNCACAAAAGTGTGGCAAATTAAATATAAGCGGATCGATTTAGTGATGTTGGTAACGAGTATTTCTCCCTAATTTGTGATCGACGCGTTGCCAATAAAGACTGAGCTCTTTGTACGGTACGAATGGAGCACATAATGGCGGACCGATTTGATAAATTTACTGAGCGCGCACGTCGTGTTCTAACACTGGCTCAAGAAGAAGCACAGCGTTTTAACCATAATTACATTGGCACTGAACATTTACTTCTCGGATTAGTCCGAGAAGGTGATGGCGTTGCTGCTAAAGTTCTCGGCAATCTAGGTGTTGAATTAAATAAAGTACGTTCAGCCGTTGAATTTATAATTGGTCGCGGTGATAGACAAACGACTGAGGAAATTGGATTAACTCCACGCGCCAAAAAAGTCATTGAATTGGCCGTTGATGAAGCTAGAAGATTGTCACATTCGTACATTGGAACAGAACATTTACTCCTCGGATTGGTTCGAGAAGGTGAAGGTATCGCTGCAGGAGTGCTTGAAAGTTTAGGAATTAATCTCGAAAAAGTTCGAGGTGAAACATCACGTATTCTTATGCAGAATCAACCTGCAGGACAGCAGTCTACGGCAGCAGCTGGTCAGAGATCTGCTCGGACTCCTACATTAGATCAATTAGGAGTAGATCTAACTGCTATGGCACGTGGTGGAGAATTAGATCCTATCGTTGGCCGTGAAACAGAAATAGAACGAGTTGTTCAAATTTTATCTCGAAGAACAAAAAACAACCCTGTGCTCATTGGCGAACCTGGTGTAGGTAAAACTGCTATAGCAGAAGGTTTGGCACACCGTATTGTACAAGGTGATATTCCTGAAACACTATTAGGAAAAAGAATGCTTACTCTCGACATCGGTCTTCTTGTTGCGGGTACTAAATACCGTGGTGAATTTGAAGAAAGATTGAAAAAGGTAATTGAAGAAATTAAATCTTCGGGCAATTGTGTTGTATTTATTGATGAACTACACATGCTTGTAGGGGCAGGCGCTGCTGAAGGTGCTGTTGATGCAGCTAATATTCTTAAGCCGGCTTTAGCTCGTGGTGAAATTCAAGCTGTAGGTGCTACAACTCTAGATGAATATCGTAAGCATATAGAACGTGATGCAGCACTTGAAAGAAGATTTCAACCTATTCAAGTAGCTGAACCTTCGGTAGATGACACTATTGAAATATTAAGAGGTGTACGTTCTGCGTATGAAGAACATCATAAGTTAAAAATTTTAGATGAAGCCTTATTGGCTGCTTCTGAGCTTTCTTCTAGATATGTAGCAGATCGATTTCTTCCTGATAAAGCAATTGACTTAATTGATGAAGCATCAGCACGTGTTCGTATTCGTACTTATCAAGTACCCCCAGAGATTAAGAATATAAAAAACGATATCAATACTTTGCAAACTGAAAAAGAACAAGCAATTACAGATCAGCAATATGAATTTGCTGCTGAATTACGTGAAAAAGAAGTTAAGCTTGAAGCACAATTAGAAGAACAAGAGTCACAAATTAATTCCCAACGTGAAACTGATAACATTGTTGTTACTGAAGATGACATACGTGATGTTATTTCTCAATGGACTGGAATTCCTTTGACTCGTATTGCAGCTGAAGAATCACAACGACTACTTGAGATGGAAAGTGATCTTAAGAAAAAAATCATAGGACAAGATGAAGCAGTTACAGCTGTTTCTAAAGCTGTTAGGCGATCTAGTGCTGGACTAAAAGATCCTAAACGCCCGATAGGTACATTTATGTTCTTAGGGCCGACAGGAGTTGGAAAAACATATCTTGCACAAATGTTGGGTGAATTTATGTTTGGTTCAGTAGAAAATATTGTACGTATTGATATGTCTGAATTTATGGAAAAACATACAATTTCTCGTTTAGTCGGCTCTCCTCCTGGTTATGTTGGATATGATGATGGCGGTCAATTGACAGATCTAGTTCGTAGAAAAAACTATTGTCTTATTCTATTAGATGAAATTGAAAAAGCTCACCCTGATGTATTCAATATGTTACTCCAAATTTTTGACGATGGTCATTTATCAGATGCAAAAGGAAGAAGAGTCGATTTCCGCAACACCATTATCATTATGACTTCTAATGTTGGTTCTGACTTGATCAGAAAAGACTCACGTGTTGGTTTTGCAGTAACTACTGATGAAGATAAGACAGCCGAAGATAGATATCGTCGCATGAAAGATCGTGTTGAAGAAGAGATGAAAAGGGTTTTTAGACCTGAATTCATTAATCGTATTGATCAACATGTAGTATTTCACGCTCTACAACCAGACCATATCCGAGTAATTGTTGATTTAGAATTAAATGATCTACGAGCGAATCTTGCGGAAAAAAATATGACCTTGCAAGTGACAGATGATTTACTCGACTATCTTGGTAAAGAAGGCTTTGATGAAATATTCGGAGCTAGACCACTTCGTCGTGTGATTCAAAATAAAGTTGAAGATCCACTTTCTGATGCCATGCTTGATTCAGTTTACACTGAAGGTGATTCCATCAAAATTGACTATGTTGATGGTGAAATAAAAATTGACAGTGTTAAAGATTTGATTTCTGAATCGAGTGATAATCCTGAAATCGATGCTGATTCAAATGAAACTATTGAACCGACAGAACCAAATGAACCCGAGCCAGCATTGGCTCCTTAAGTTTTTTCTTTTGCGATTTTATGCGCAACTTCTGCTAATGCAAATGTATTAGGATAACGTTCATCTTCCAAAGGCGTTCTTTCTTGGATTGTAGCTATAGAGCATAAAAGCCCAATACAAATTGCACTGGCCATTAATGCTGTACCTCCACTCGAAACAAATGTTAATGGTATACCCGTTGCCGGAAATAACCTTAAATTGACTGCAATATGCATTATAGCGGGGACAACTAACAAACCTGTTAATGATGTTGCTAGTAATTTGCCATGAATATCTCTAGAATTTTGAGCGATTGAAATACCACGCCAAAAAATAATCGCAATAAGTAATATCACTAATAAGGCAGCTATTAATCCAAACTGCTCTGCAATTGCTGCATAAATAAAATCTGATTCTCGTGTCGAAAGAGTTTGTAGTAATGATTCATTTTTTTCCAATCCATGTCCAAATACTCCTCCAGAACTCATGGCTAATTCGACTTGTCGCAAAGTAAATCCACTACCTAAAGGGTCTCTTTCAGGGTCCAAAAATACAGCTAGTCGTTCTCTTTGATATGCAGGAATCAGAACTGCGAATATGATAGGTAAGAAGGCAATTATTACAGCAAACGTTGTAAGTAACCCTCTCCATGGAATTGGCCAAACAAACATAAAAAGTAGCCAGGTTACAATAACTACTAAAACTGTACCTAAATCAGGTTGTATTAAGATTAATGCAGCTGGAAAAAACACTAAAATACAGCAGTAAATGAAATTCCTTACATTTGGAATGTTAATTGCTGCTAATGTCGATATCGAAAAGAAGATTGCTATTTTAGTTAACTCTGATGGTTGTAAACTGTATGAGCCAACGATGATCCATCTTTGTGCACCAAATTCATTGCTTCCAATTAACATTACTAAAACTAAACATCCAATACCAAACAGATATGTTAACCAGTGGAAATATCTAAGTATTTGATAGTTTAGTCTTGATGCAGCTAAGAAAAATACTGACGCAAATAATACTAATGAACATTGCCGAATTACCTCTGTTGAGAAGAAATAACTATCACCGCTAGGGGCATTTGTATAATGTTTCATGACTATACCTATGAGCACAAGACAAAATGCTGAAAAACATAGAATTGGATCATATTTTACGGAAGAAAAAATAAAAGTTTGATTGCTCAAGGTAGTAATCCTTTGGATTGGAAATAATGATGGAAGATCTCATGTGCGACATATGCACCTTGTTGTGAACCATTTCCATACTTTACATATATAGCTACTGCGATCTCCGGATTATCAAAAGGTGCAAATCCTATATACCATGCATGGCTATCGTATTTATCGCCCTCAAATTTTGCTCCAAATTCTGCCGTTCCTGTTTTTCCACCGATTTCGATACCTTTTGGACTTGCTCCTCGTGCGGTACCACCTGGACCTGCAGCTACACGCATTGCTTCACGAACTATAGATAATGAACCTTTTTTGTTTACTAAATTATCTTCAATAATTATAGGAATGTCTCTGCTAATACCTTCAGAAATAGTTCGTTGCACCAAACGTGGCTTTATTATTTTTCCGTCATTAGCTATTGCAGCTGTCCATACTGCCATTTGTAAGGGAGTTACAGTTAAGTAACCTTGTCCAATACCAAAAGTATACGTGTCACCTAGATACCATGACTCTCCATGCAATTGTTCTTTCCAAGTTGGATCTGGTACTAATCCAGAAGTTTCTCCAGGTAAATCGATCCCTGTATTTGCTCCAAATCCTGCATAACGAGAATATTCGGCAATTTTTTCACTTCCAAGCCCTTCAAATTCAACTATGCCATTTCTCTCAAAGCCCCCGGATAAATAATAAAAATATACGTCTGATGATCTTGCTAATCCCCAATATAGATCAGTAGTACCATGTGCTGCCCAATCACGAAAAACATACTCTACTTCTGGATTGTATTGATCTCGAATAGTTAAAGATCCAGTACTAGTAATTTTTGTATCAGGGGTTGCAATACCTTCTTCTAAGGCAGCATACGCAATAAGTGTTTTAAATATTGATCCTGGAGGGTGACTATCCATATAAGTTCTGTCAATTAATGGCTGTAATGGATCATTGAGTAATTTGTCTATTGAATCGTTACTCGAAGATATCATGGCATTTGTATCGAAAGTGGGCATTGAAACCTGTGCGAGTATATTGCCTGTTTGTACATCGATAGCTACAGCTGCACCTGCACTATTTAACGGCTTGGGGTTTTGTATAGATGTTTCTAAGCCATCTTCCATAGCGTTAATTAAAGCTGTTTGAGCAATTTCTTGAAGATGACCATCTATTGTGAGAATCAAGTCTGTCCCATTGTGTCCATCTAGTTTAACAAGTTCATTTAATTCTTTACCAGTCGCACTCATTACGCTAATTCTTCGTGAAGGTTTTCCACGTAATTCTGTTTCATAAATCAGTTCTAGTCCTGTTTTCCCTACAAGAGAGTCTTGAGGATAACCAGCAGACAAATAATCTTCCATTTCGATATTATCGAGAGGACCAGTATGACCTAAAATATGTGAATATAGAGTATCTCCAGAATAAATGCGCTGAGGGATTGGGATAACATTTAATGCTTGGATTGTTGATGTTTTCCATTTTATATCGACTGCTTCATGTGAAGATAATGTCTTAAATATGGTGACAGGAGTATATGGATCTAAATTTTTATTATTTTCAAGTAGTTCAAATATTTTCTCTTTTGGGATTTCTATTGTTGAAGAAATAAAATCAAGAATGAACTCTAATTGTTGATCATCTTTTGGTAATTCAGCTGGAGTAATTTGTACTTTATATTGTGGTTCATTAGTTGCGATTAGATTCCCTGTAGCGTCAAATATTTTTCCTCTGGATACCTCTGATTGAATAACAGTCAAATATTCTCCACTAGATAAGATGGGCATGGGGATTGGATTGATAAATTGAATTCGTATGACTTTATACCCAATAATAAGTATTAGGACCATAAAAAATAATCGCACAATCAGAAAACGATAATTTTGTCGAAACATGGATAAGTTATTCAATTCAAATATTTCCTAGTACCCAATATATGACTCAAGGCAAATGTCAGCATTCCAGTTGTAATTCCTGTTATAAAAACTGTTGTGAGAATCTGTTTGTGCAAAGATGAAATAAGTGACAGATCGTCAGTTGCCAACATTAAGAGGAATGTGTAAATCAATGCTGTGACGGCACCTGTTATTGTTGCAATTGTGGATATTTTGACGCGATGATTGAATAAATCTTTTTGTGGGAAAATAATTAAACTTCCACTGATTAATACGATTACAAAAATTAACAAAAAAGTGATACTACTCTCGTTAGAACTTAACCCGAAAAGGATTGTAATAGGGATAATTCCTACTAACGCACTGGTAAAAAAACGATGTGCAAATATCGCAATTAATATTGCTAAAGGTAGATTAGGCACTATCCATGGGTTAATTCCAGTATGTGAATAGATCGAGATATAAATTACTGTTGTGAACAAAACAATTATTTGCCAGAAAAAGATCAATCAACAATCCTTTCTGACTGTTTGGGGAGAATATTGCTTTTATTAGTAATTATCTCTACTCTTTCTACCTTCCGTAGATCACTCAAAGGTTCCACACGAATTGTAGGGTGCATATCTTGATCGATTAGATCAACTGATGTGACTTTACCGATTAATAATCCCCCTGGAATAAGACCACCCATAGCAGACGTAACTACGAATTCATCTACAGAAATTAGTGCATCTTTATCAACAAATTCTAGATTTAAATGATTATGGGCACCTTCGAGTGATCCATATGCGCGAGCACCTTGGACTATTGCAGGTATAGAAGAACGAGTGTCTGTGATTAGTTGGATCCATGATTGTGTTGATGATACATCACTTATTAATCCAATAAATAAGCCTTCGGGACCTAATACTGCTTGATTGACCTGAACACCATCATTTGATCCTTTACCTACTAAGATCGTCATTCGGCTAGGAATAATATCTCGCGCTATAACATCTGCAGAGAGTATCTCAACGTGATCACTTAATACTTTTTGTTGATTAGTTGGATAGAGTTGTTTTAGTGCTAATTGTTCGCGTGTACTACTTAATTGAACTTGTAAATTATTGACTTTTTTTCGCAGGAGCAAATTTTCTTCTACGAGTGTATTACTAATAATAAACTGACTCGCAAGATCAATTAATGGATTTGTGAGATTCGTAGTAATTTCAAATGACTTAATAAAAGGTTGTTCGAATTTGGATTCTATAAATTTTAGGGCACTTTCGTTAGCAATTAACAAACTTGTCGAAAGTAAGAAAGCAGTTGTTAACACGACAGTGAGTACTGTGCGATTCATATTTATATCTTCAACTAGTTAATTGTCATTATCGATATCTTTGTTTTGTTGCCAGGGAAGATTGAATTTTCTCAAGTGTTTCGGTTTCCTCTAATGCCTCACCACATCCTCTAACTACACTTCGTAAAGGATCTTCAGTTACATAGACTGGAAATCTGGTCTCATTAGCGAGTCTCCTATCCAATCCTTTTAATAATGAGCCACCTCCGGTCATTACTATTCCGTGCGACATTAAATCAGTAATTAATTCTGGTGGAGTACTTTCAATCGTGTCTCTTACAGTACGAATTATTTCATTCGTTACAGTCGATAAAGCATCTCTTATTTCTATAGTTGATACTTCGACTAACTTTGGTAAGCCAGTAGCTAAGTCTCTACCACGTAATTCGATAGTCTCTTCATTGTCCAAAGGAAAAGCAGTTCCTGCTGCTATTTTAATTTCTTCTGCGGTTCGTTCACCTAATAATAAATTATGAAACTGACGTGCGTACATAATAATGGCGTCATCCATAGCATCACCTGCTGCTCGTACTGAAGCAGATTTGACAATCCCTCCAAGTGCAATAACTGCTACTTCTGTGGTTCCTCCACCTATATCTACAACCATTACACCAGATGGTTCCATCACATCTAATCGTGCTCCAATTGCTGCAGCCATTGGTTCTTCTAGGAGATACGTTGATCTGGAACCAGCACCTGCAGCAGCATCTAACACAGCTCGTTTTTCTACTTCAGTTGCTCCTGAAGGTATTCCGATTACCAATCGTGGTCGAGGTAGTCCGGGAGCAAATTTTTCATGTACAGATTTAATGAAATATTGAAGCATTAACTCTGTTGCACGGAAATCTGAGATTACACCATCACGTAATGGTCGTGCAGCTACAATGGTCGAAGGAGTGCGACCAACCATTCTTTTTGCATCTGAGCCAATTGCTAAAATTTTTTTTGTTATTTTATCAACAGCCACCACTGATGGTTCATCGAGTACTATTCCACGTCCGCGAACATTGACTAAAGTATTGGCAGTGCCTAAATCGATCCCAATATCATGAGAAAATCTCCCAAGAAAAGAAGACAATGGATTGATCATCGTAACTCACAAGCAGGGGAGTAATTGTTTATGGTTAATAAGAGTATACATCTTAGCTAAACGGTATATCAACTTTTTTAAGAATTGAGACGATATACCCTTGTGCTTCCATCGCTTCCTGAAATGATACGGTTTTTCTGAATTAAGGATCGTAGTGCTGTAGCGAGATGTCCACCATCAGTCTCTATCATTTTATTGATGTCTTTTTTTGAAAGTTGTTCATTTTCGCCTAGTGCATTTTCAATTATTTCTTCAAGTTCAATTAAACTTGGCATAAGTTCCTTTCTCTAATTAAGCATCTTTTTGCTTTGCTAGATAATTAATGAATTCGTCTTCGTTTATTATATTAATTCCTAATGCTTTTGCTTGTTCTATTTTTTTACCACCATCTACGCCAAACACCAAGTAATCGAGTTGCTTGGTTATGGTTCTACTATATCTTCCTCCTAAACTGTTAATTAAATTTTCGAATTCACTTCGTGACCATGTTTTAAACTTTCCTGTACATGCAAATATTAGTCCGTTTAAATCACCATCTATAATTTGCCTATTTACTGATGTATTTAAGCCTAAATCTAATAAATTCTTAATTAGATGTTGATTTCTATCGATTGAAAAAAAATGTGCGATTGAATTCGCTGTGACATTACCGATACCTTGTATTTGAGCTATATCGTCAGCAGTCGCAATAGTGAGGTTGTCCAAATTCTTAAATGACTGGACTAGTAATCTTGCAGTCTCATTACCAACATGACGTATGCCTAGTCCAATAAGTAATTTTTCGAGAGGTTGTTTCTTACTTTCTTCAATACCAATGAATAAATTTTTAAGTGTTTTTTCACCATAGCCTGGCAATTCGATTAATTCTGAATAATGATTTTTTAGAGTATAAATATCTGCAAGTGACCGTAAAAAATTTAAATTTACTAATTCTTTTGAACGCTCTTCCCCAAAGCCTTCAATATCCATGGCAGTTTTGCTTGCAAAATGTTCTATTTGACGGCTTATTTGTGCTGGACAAGCACTGTTTGAACAGTAGTGAGCAGCGTTGTCGAGATCTTTTTTAACTGTGCTATTACAACTTGGACAAGTAGTCGGCATCATAAATTGAGTGACATTTCCCAATTTGCGATTTGCGAGAATTGGAGCTACTACTTGTGGAATTACATCACCTGCCCTTTGAATGATGACATCATCTCCAGCACGCAGATCTAATTTTTGAATATGATCAAAATTATGGAGCGTTGCCATACTAATTTTTGCCCCTCCAACTATGACAGGCTCTAGTTTCGCATAAGGTGTAATTACACCAGTTCGTCCTATGGAAACTTCGATTTTTTGAAGTTTTGTTACTGCTTGTTCTGCCGGAAATTTCCAAGCTATTGCCCATCTGGGCTCTCGACCTGCAACTCCTAATTGTTTTTGTATTTGTAAGTTATTAACTTTAATTACTACTCCATCAATATCGTAATTAAGTGAATCTCGTTGCTTTTCCAATTTTTCACAGTAATCGACCACTTCATCAATCTTTGTAAATTTTTTGATTAATGGGTTGATAGGAAATCCTTTTTTTTGCAGCCATTGTAATGCATCGAAATGATAGTCGAATTCTTGTGTTTCAGAACTATACCCTAGTTGATATATAAACATATTTAATTTTCTGGATGCTGTAATTTTTGGATCGAGTTGTCGTAATGATCCTGCTGCAGTATTACGCGCATTCATATAAAGTTGTTCTTCTGCTTTTATTCGTTCTTGATTGATTCGTTCGAATTCTGATTTCGATAGATATGCCTCGCCTCTAACCTCAAATATTTCTGAAGTTGTATCTGCTTTGATTCTTAAGGGTAAAGTTCGGATAGTTCGAAGATTGGCAGTTATATCTTCACCTGTTTGTCCATCTCCTCTTGTTGCTCCCTGAGAAAATATCCCTGAGTTATAGATTAATGAAATTGCTAATCCATCAATTTTTGGTTCACACACATAATCTATTTTTTTATTTTCTGAATTATCCTTTACTCGTTTGTCCCATTTGAGCAGTTCTTCTTTGTTAAAAGCGTTCGCAAGAGATAGCATAGGTTCGCTATGCGTATAAGTATTAAATTCTGTTAGTGGTTCTCCACTGACACGTTGTGTGGGAGAATCATTTGTAATTAATTCAGGGAAAATTCGTTCTATTTCACGAAGTTCTTCTAAAAAATTATCGTATTGTGAATCACCAACGGTTGGACTGTTAAGGACATAATATTGGTAATCATGCACATGTATTAGCTCTCTTAATTTAACAGCACGTGCTGAAGCTGCTGTATGTCGAGATAAGTCACTAGTACTATTGTTTTTTGAAGGTATCGATTTCACTGTTTAAATTATAACTATATTTGCTAAAGTACAGAAATAGTACTTTTTTGAAAGGTCAAAATGACTGCAATCTATGATAACAAAATTGTGACCATTATAGATTATGGCGCTGGAAACTTACGGAGTGTAGCACGCGCAGTGAGTCATGCGGGTTATAAACCTTTGATTACTAGTGACCCTACTGATATACCAGAAGCTTGGTCGTTGATCGTTCCTGGTGTTGGAGCTGCTGCAGATACTATGCATAATCTTCAAACAGGAAGTTTTATCGAACCTATTCTTGATTACACTAAATCAGGGCGTCCATTTCTCGGTGTCTGCATGGGAATGCAAGCACTCTTTGACTCGTCTGATGAAGATGGATTTCAGAAATGTTTAGGAGTATTAGCTGGTAAAATCATTCGATTTCCCGAAGGTTCAATTATTCCACATATGGGATGGAATACAGTACGTTTTGGAAATGAAATTCCACTTTTTAGTAATATAAAAAATGAATCCTATTTTTATTTTGTTCATTCGTATCATGCAGTACCTGATAACAATGACAATGTACTCGCAGAAACACAATATGCAAGTAAATATGTGCCAGCGATAGTTGGTAAAGAAAATCTTATTGGAACACAGTTTCATCCTGAGAAATCTGGTCAAGCAGGACTGCAATTATATAAAAATTTCCTTGATTTAGCTTATGAACAAAAAAGTATCTGTGCATAATTTTCATAATGAAAGTAGTTGATAATGGAAGTGATACCTGCGATAGATATTCGGGATGGGAAATGTGTTCGTTTAACTCAAGGTCAATATGATCAAGAAACAATCTTTGCTGATGATCCTGTGGAAGTTGCAAAGAAATGGCAAGATTTAGGTGCCACACGATTACATATTGTGGATTTGGATGGTGCAAAAAATGGGGAACAAATCAATTCTCGATTACTGTATGAAATTCTTCAAGCAGTTGAAATACCTGTTCAATGTGGAGGTGGTATACGTGATTTTATGACATTAAAATCTGTTATAGAAAATGGTGTCGATCGAGCAATTGTCGGAACAGCTGCGGTGACGAATGAGACTATAATTACAGAAAGTATTTCCTTTGCCAAAGAAAAGGTTGTAATTTCTGTTGATGCACGCGATGGATTAATCAGTCTAGATGGTTGGACTAAATCAACAACAATTGATGCAGTTGATTTTATTAATAAACTCGAACAATTGGGTGTAGAAAGAATCGTTTATACTGATATCAGCCGTGATGGTATGGAGGAAGGGCCTAATTTTGAAATGTATGAGAATGTTATTCAAAAAACCTCTATAAATATTATTGCAGCTGGTGGAGTGACATCATTGTCAGATATTCTGAGACTTCGTGAATTTGGGATAGAAGCGGCGATTATTGGGCGGTCTCTATATACAGGCCAAATACAATTAGAAGATGCTTTGTCATTATAATTTTCGGAGATTACCTTGCTTACCAAACGAATTATCCCTTGTTTTGATGTAGATCATGGCAGAGTTGTGAAAGGTATTTCATTTGTTGAATTACGTGACGCCGGTGATCCAGTTGAACTGGCCACTCAATATGATGCAAATGGTGCAGATGAATTAGTTTTTTTAGATATTACTGCCTCATCTGATTATCGTGATAGCGTGTATGACTTAATTGCCGAAACTGCTGATCAAATCTTTATTCCCTTAACAGTTGGTGGAGGTGTTCGTTCACCTGAAGATGTTCGAAAAATGTTAGAACATGGAGCTGATAAAGTATCAATCAATACTGCAGCTATTGAATCCCCACAAGTAATTAGTGATAGTGCTCGTCGTTTTGGTCCACAGTGTATTGTCGTTGCTATGGATGCAAAGAAAATAGCAGATAGCAAATGGGAGATTTATACACACGGTGGTCGTAATGCTACAGGTTTAGATGCTATTGAATGGGCTCAACAAGCTACAGATCGCGGTGCAGGTGAATTGTTGATTACTTCGATGGACACTGATGGCCATCAAGACGGATATGATATTGATCTCTTACGTACTGTTCGCAACACAGTTGATGTGCCCATTATTGCTTCAGGAGGCGCTGGAACTCCTGAACATTTGTATGATGCACTAACTGTTGGAGGTGCTGATGCTGTCTTGGCTGCATCAATTTTTCATTTTGGAAAATATACAATTCAAGATTTGAAAAACTATCTACAAAGACGTGGACTTCCTATGCGCCCAGTGGAATAAAAGTGATTGAATTTATTTGGAGTAAAAGATGGGTAATGCACCACTGATTCGAAATATAGAGTTGACGAGATATGATATTCCTGTTGAGGATGTTGGGAAAGATCTTAGCTGGGCAATGGGCGCCTTCTATGAACCAGGCACTACGGGTTATCGACACCTTTTAGGCATACGTATTAATACCGATACTGGTGTCACAGGTGAATACATGAGTAGCGCTCCGGGCACTTTTGAACAAATACAAAGTTTTGCTCCATTTCTCATAGGGAAGAATGCTACGAACAGAGAGCTTTTTTACAATCAAGCAAAAATTCTGCTACGAAAACAGGATCGAATGGGGATAGGTCCAATCGATATTGCTTTGTGGGATTTCGCTGGAAAATTATATGAAGCTCCGATCTACCAACTGCTGGGTGGACACAGGGAAAAATTTCCTGCATATGCCAGTACGTATCATGCTGACAGGTCAAAGGACGGATTAAATAGTCCTAGCGCTTATGCTGATTTTGCTCAGCAATGTCTCGAATTAGGTTATCGAGGATTCAAGATTCATTCATGGGCAGAGGTTGATATACAAAGAGAAATAAACACAGTTAATGCTGTAGGAAATATGGTTGGTGGAAAAATGGCATTGATGATAGATCCATGTTGTGTATATGACACTTTTGCTGACACTTTAGCTGTAGGTAGAGCTTGTGATGAGAAGGATTTCTATTGGTACGAAGATCCAATGAGAGACGGTGGGACATCTTTATACGCACATAAGCAACTTAAAAAAATGCTAAAAACACCTCTTCTACAAGGAGAACATCTTCATCTTGTAGAAGCACATACAGATATGGCAATAGCTGAATCAACTGATTTTTGGAGAGCAGACCCAGAATATGATGGAGGTATTACAGGAGTTATGAAGATTGCTCATGCAGCTGAAGGTTTTGGGATGGACGTAGAATTACATATTGCGGGTCCAGCTCAGCGTCACTGTATGGCGGCTATGCGAAATTCTAATTTTTATGAAATGGGATTGGTCCATCCAAAAATATCGAACCTAGTGCAACCACCAATTTATTCATGTGGATATACGGACCAACTTGAATCGATAGATAAAGATGGATATGTGGAAGTACCTAAAGGTCCAGGTTTAGGTGTGGAATATAATTGGTCTTATCTAGAAAAATATAAATTAGATGGTCTGATTATCGGATAAGGTTTTGTGATCTAGGTACTGATTATATTGAGCTAGGGATATCAAGAAAAAACTAGCTACTAACTAATAATTCTTGACTTCTTTGCTCTGCTTTTATTGAAAATTCATGTGCGAAATATGAACTCAAACCTGTATATTGCTCGGGGTCAAGGAGTCCTAATATTTCTTCTTTTGTGAGCTGGTTAGCTACATCTGGTTCTTCTTGCAATGTTTCAGTAAATGCTCTTTGTTCATTAACAGATCTTTGCGCTGCTTCGTACACTGCATCATGTGCTTTTTGTCGGCCCATTTTATGACCTAATTCCAACATAATTCTCTCAGAGAGTATCAAGCCACCACTGAGATCAAGGTTTTCTCTCATCCTGTCCGGAAAAACCTTTAAACCAGAGAATATTTCAATTAGCGTATTCGTAATTTGTCCCATCAATACACATGTCCTATCGATCGCTGAATTGATCATGACACTTGTGGCTGCATCTGCTTCATGCTCAGTTTGCATTGCCTCTAATGACATAGGGACAAAGGTTCTAATTTCTGATGCCCAGGCAATAACACTTTGACATAAACGCGGATTGCGTTTTTGGGGCATAGTAGATGATCCAACAGCACCTACAGGGACAGGCTCTTCTACTTCACCAAATTCCTGTTTCATCATGATATATATTTCACGAGATATTTTGCTGGCAGTAGCAGCGAGCATTGCAAGAAGAGTAATGTATTCAGTGAGATGATCTCCAATGACTCTGGAAGGCATTGTCATGGAACCCAGCCCTAACTCTTTGCCTATAAGCCTTTGTGTTTCAAGGCCTTCGATACCAACAGATGCCATAGTCCCTGCACCTCCTCCAAGCATTGCAACAAAAATTCTCCCCTCACATTCTTCTAAGCGATCAGTGTGTCTAATTAATTCATCGATCCATACTGCTACTTTATAACCAAAAGTTGCAGGAACAGCGTGTTGGCCGTGGGTTCTACCTGGCATGGCATAATCTTTAGTTTCTTCTGCTAATTCCCCAAGTATATGAAGCAAGTTCCCTAGATCTCTTAAGTAACTGTCATGGCATTTTTTAATTAACAAAATTTTACCTGTTTGTGTAATATTTTGTGTTGTGGCACCCCAATGTATATACCCTCCTGCTTCTTCTCCACATACTCTATCCAACTCCCATATGAGTGGGACCAATGGGTGCCCTGTTTTATCTAAACCATCGTAAATATTTTGGAGCTCTAATAATTCTAATTTTGCATTCTCAGTTATTATCTCTGCAGCTTGCAACGGAATGATTCCTTGACTTGCTTGGGCGCGTGCCAACGCTGATTCAACATCTAAGTAGGATTGAAAAATGTTGGACTCATTAAAAATTTCACTAACGAGCGTCTGATTCTTAATATGAGGTGCCATTTTTATCCATCTCTTTCTTCGTGCTGCAAAAATTGTTTACTAATTATTATATTAAGTAATGATTTTTTTAGATTGATCAACAAAATATTAGATATTTCTTTAGATCAAAACCCTGTCTCTTGAACGGTATATAAGTAGGATCAATTCTACCTAATGCAATTAATGCTTGCGGATTCCAGTCATCATCTAAATCAAGAGATTCTTTCACTTCGTTAGGGGCATAAAGAGGTGCAGAAATCCAGTATGCACCTATATCCATGGAGGAAGCTGCAAGTAATATATTTTCCAATGCCGCTCCAAATGAATGTAACGCCAAACCCCATTCTGCAGTATTTCTACGATCGTCAACATACTGATTAAGCCCTTCACTAACTAAACATCCTAAAAGTAAAGTTGGTGCATTCTTTATTTCTTGCGATGAACGTTGTAGCAATTTTGTTATTTGATCATTTTTTACACCATCTCGAATAAGGTCTTTTTTCCAGGCACTTCCCATCGCTATGGTTAAACTATTTCGTTTGTCTTGCGAAATATGAGCAAATCGCCATGGCTGTGTATGGTGTGGTGCAGGTGCTAACACTGCTAGCTCGATTAGTGAATGAATTTCTTTTTCAGAAAGTTCAGGCCCGATTAAGCCTCTAATGGACCTGCGATTTCGTATTGTTTCTTGCGTCTCATTCCTTGTCATTATGAAAATCTTCCATTTGTTCAAATATCTTGTTTGTTTCGTTACCTAGTTGGGAGGAGAGTATTTCAAGATCTTCTAAGGTATCGACGTCTCGCTTTAAAATTTCAATATCTAATTCACGATATAAAACATCTTTCTGAATAGCTGATGCTTTATGTTTTTTACCAGAATCGGATCCAAAAGCTGGTTCGATGATATTTGGAGGAGAGAGAGCAAGCACTGAGGTTCCACCGTCGTCATTGCGAATTATTAACACCCCTGGTAATTNAAGATCGCGAATATCGTCGATCACAAAATTGACATGTTTGCTAGTGAGTTGTGGGAGGTCACCTTGAAATATTACTACAGAATCTGCAGTAGATAGATTTTCATGTGCTAGAGCTGTTTTTATTGCAGCATTAGTTCCTTTACCTTCATCGATAATACTTATTACTTCATATTGTTTAATGGTCTTGTGTATTTTTTCATCCGGACTGACTATGGCGATAATGCCATTGAAATTTAATCGTATTGCATTGAGCATATCGATGAGCATGGACAAGACGAATGTTTCTCTTAATTGATAATTTGATTTTTCGAACAATCTTGATTTACTAGTGGNTAATGGTCCTACTGCTATCAGAACAACGATTGTTTTACTATTTTTCATTGATTTTTGTTATGAATTCTTTTGCAAAAGATATTCGTTTTAATCGATTATCCATGATTGTGTCCATTGTCATTGTTTTTATATTTAATTCATTAATTTCTTTGATCAAGTGACTGTCTTGAATATCGAATATAAATGTATCGATTAATTTTTGATATATTTTTGCTACTCCTAAAGGTGAAACAGCATGGCCCATCGATTTCATCATTTTTGCTGCTGGACCTTTGATCGCTTGTCCACCAACAATTGGTGATATGGCAATTTTTTGTGCAGAGGATGCAATAATATGTTCACGAATTTGTGGAACAGCTAGGATTGGATCTATTGAAACGAACGGATTGCTTGGCGCAAAAATGATGAAATCTGCCTCTGTGATCGCATTTAAGACTCCTGGAGCAGGTGTAGAGAACTTGGCGTTAGGAAATTGAATATTTTTTACATATTCTTCTGTTTTTCGGCGTACAAAATATTCTTGAAATTCTAGTTCATCATTTTCAGTAATTATTAATGTTGGATGTCTATCGTTCGTAACAGGAAGTAACTTGATTTGGATGTCNTTGTTTTTCGCTAATAATTGTGTAGCTTCAGATAAAGTGTTTCCATTAAGAAGAGCCTCATTTCTTAATATATGCGTAACTAGATCTTTATCACCTATCTGGAACCATTCATTATTTGTTACTGAGTTTATTTCATTCAGTATTGAAAAAGTATCATCTTGAATACCCCATCCTAACGGACCTTCCTTTTCGGCAAGAGTATAAATTAAGGTATCTATATCAGGTGAGATATGGAATCCATGCCAAATAAAGTCATCGCTAACGTTGATAATTGCATTGAGATCTTTGACATTTTCGACAGCATGTTGAAGTCCATATAAAAATTTTGCAGCACCGACCCCTCCACACAGCACTGTCATTTTCATAATAAAACCTAGCCCTCATTGTCTTCTGAGTTACGAACTGCCTCAAAAGCTGCTATAGCAACTTGAATTTGTTCATCATCTGCTTTTGATGTGGTTAATTTTTGTAATGCAATGTTACATGTGAGCAATAATTTTATTGGAAAAAAGCTCTGTTTTTTTGAACCTATTCGAATTATCTCATAAGCGATTCCTGCAATTATTGGAATAAATAGTATTCTAGACACGATATGCCACCAAAAAGGANCAGAACCTACGAATATTAATAAAATGCCTGAAACTAATACAACTGTTAACAAAAACGACGTTCCACAGCGTGGATGTTCTTTTGCTTGCCTTCGAATCGATGCAACATTTATCTGAGTTTGTTGTTCGTATGCTTGAATAGTCTGATGTTCTGCTGCGTGGTACTGGAATACTCTTCTGATTTCATCTGACTTTCCAATAACCCATATATAACCAACAAGAAAAAGAAGTCGACTGAATCCTTCTATAAATAGTGATAACCATCGAATTGGGAAAAATGTGTAGCTTAATGAACTAAACAGTACAGGAATAATAAAAAAGAAAACAATAGAAATTGATAGTGTGATAACAAGGCCAACAGCCCCAGATTTTCCCAATGCCGGGATTTTTGATCGTTCAGTAGTATCGCCTGCAGCTATAGCACTTGACCACCTTAACGATCTTGACCCAATTACCATTGATTCTGCCAGAATTGAAAGTCCACGGACAAATGGNATGGATTTTAAGTAGTGCAATATTTTATTACTGCTGCTAATGGAATCAGTTGCTGTAATTATTTCACCTTCAGGAGTTCGAAGTGCTATCCCGAAATATTTTCGACCTCTTATCAAGACACCTTCGATAAGTGCTTGCCCGCCGTAATTTGATACGGAATTAGGATTTTTTAAAGTATTTTGTGGGTTATCTGGCATACCTGTGCTCTGTAAGACTCCTTGTTTTGTCTATAGCTTACACAATTCACCCTTATAACTTACAAATCCATACAAAAGATCTATGAAAGTAAAAATNAAAATTCTTGTAAAAGAGGAAAATTCTCTATAAATCTGATATATATTTTTATATATAACTGCTGAATGGAGGGAATATGTCTAGTGATGCTATAGCACTGCGGTCACATTTGATGCGCCGTGTCGGTGTAGGTGCAACTCGTAACGAATTAGAAGCAATTGAAAATGTTCCTTACGAAGAACTAGTAGAAAAATTGCTATATCCCTTAGATGAACCTTATCCAACAGATGACTTGAACATGCGTTATTTCCCAGCAATTCACCAAGCGCCTGGAGGAATTAGTTCTCCTGACAGTGTCCTTTTAGCAGCAAATATATGGATATTTAATATGGTGAATGGTAGAGACCCACTACGTGAAAAAATGGCTTTATTTTGGCANCATGTTTTAGCAACAGCATGGTTTAAATCTGAAAATTCTACTGCAATTGTTAATCAAATCAACACATTTCGTAAGAATGGGTTATTGAATCTACGTGAAATACTTTTAGATGTCTCACGCGATCCTGCAATGATTGATTGGTTGGATAATTGTGAAAATCATTCAAATGAAATTAATGAAAACTATGGAAGAGAATTGCTCGAATTATTTTCTATGGGTATAGGAAATTATACAGAAGATGACATTAAATCTGCATCTCGTGCTTTTACTGGATGGACTTTCCAGCAACCTGTTCCTTTATATCCATATGGACTTTTGGGTACAAAATTTGAATACCATGAAGAAGATCATGATGATGGCGAGAAAGAATTTTTAGGACACACAGGTAACTTCAATGGGGAAGATATTATTGACATAATTGTCCAGCAAGATGCTTGTGCTCGATTTATCTCACGCCATCTTTATAATTTCTTTGTTGCTGATGAATCACAAGTTCCCGCTTGGAACATTGAAGAACCACGAGATCCAGAAGCTGTTCAAATCCTTTGTGATGCCTTCCGAGAATTTGATGGTGATATGCGTGCTGTGATGCGAGTTTTACTGAACTCTGATTTTTTCAAGAACACACGATTTTCAAAGGTTAAAAGTCCTGCTGAATTTGTAGGCGGAGCCATTAAGCTTGCAAATTGGCCACATGTGCCAGATCCAACAATGTCAGAATGGGGTGCTGCCACAACAGCTATGGGTCAAAAACTACTCGATCCTCCTACCGTTGAGGGATGGCATACAGGTAAAGAATGGCTTGATGGGGGAACGCTTACAGAGCGAGTTAATTTTGCAGTAGGTCAGGTGACTGATATCGACAAACCAGGAGTTCGATCAATGATCGATCGATTACGTAATCATGAAGGCCCTGTAACTCCAGATAGTTTTGTAGGTGAAGTGCTGGACTTTGTTGGTCCGATTATTCCTTCTGAAGAAACTTTAAGTACTCTAAATGAATTTGCAGCTGAAGAAGGTGATCTGGTTTTTGATAACAATGAACAAAATAGTGAAGAACGTGTCGGTCGAATGATGCAATTAGTTGTAGCATGCCCCGAATATCAATTCGCATAAATAGTAGATTGGAGCAATGATGAAAAAAATAAACGGACAAGATCCAGTTGTAGTAGTAATTCAGCTAACGGGTGGTCTGGATTTCATGAACACAATTATCCCTCATACTAGCGATTATTATCGTGATGCACGCCCTACAGTTGGAATATCTTCCAATGATGTATTACCACTGAATGACTCATTAGGATGGCATCCTGCGACATCTGCATTAAAGGAACTTTATGATAATGGTAATGTTGCAGTTGTTCAGGGTATCGGATATGAAAATTCGAGTCGTTCACATTTCCGTGCTATGGATATTTGGCATACTTGTGAGCCTACAAAAATTGCAACAGAAGGATGGTTAGCTCGAGTAACTCGTGATATCGATCCATCTGGACTTAATCCACTAACTGCTGTGAGTTTTGGTAGAGGGTTGCCTCGTGCTTTGGCAGCACCAGGGGTGACAGCAACTTCAGTAGGTGATTTAGATAATTTTGGTCTAATGACTAAAGTNTCAGTTGAACAGGAGAGAGCGCAAGATTTAGATATTTTCAAACGAATGTACACTCCAGGTGTTGGAACTGGTATTGTCCATGATTATTTAGCACAAACTGGACGTGATGTTCTTCGTGGCGCAGATATGCTGAAGGATGTCCCTTCTCAATATACTTCGACCATTGAATACAGTGACAATTCGATTGCGAAAGCTCTGCGTGATGTTGCTCGAGTACACACTGCTCGTCTTGGAACACGTGTTTTTTATACTCAACATGGTGGATATGANTACCATGCGTTACANCCAGAGACTCATCCAAGATTACTCACTGAACTGACTGAGGCTATATCCGATTTTATGGCTGATTTGCGTGAGCATAATGCTGCTGAAGAGGTAACAGTTCTAGTGTTTACCGAATTTGGAAGACGTGTTAAAGATAATGGTTCTGGAACAGACCATGGTTCAGGAGGTGGTGCATATATTATTGGTGAACATGTGTCTGGTGGGCTGTACGCTGAATACCCATCGATAAAGCCGAATGATTTACTTTATGGTGAGGATCTGAAACACCAAATTGATTTCCGTGGCATCTACGGAACAGTCCTTGAGCAATGGATGTCTATGGATCCAACACATATTGTTGGCGGTCAATTTGAGCAAATTCGACCTTATAGTATTTCTGCCTAGCAAAATAAGTGAGATAAATTATGACNATTGAAACATCAAAAAATACAGATTATGAGATTCTCTTGCGTGCTGGATTTCCTTATGTACGAACTTTAGGTATGCGAAGACTTACTTGGTACCCTCGGGATTTTGTTCTTACTGATGATCGAATTTATTCATTAGCACGTATGGAATCCACTGGTAGCGTACGGGTTATTAGTCTTGAGGATGAAGATTTAGGTCCTTTTGGTCCGAGCTGGATTTGGCCTTCTTCTATTATTCATGATGAAGAAACTGGTTATCTATATATTTCTGATGAAGCAACACATCAGATCACAGTCTTAAATTCTGATGGATCAGAAGTTACTCGATGGGGTGTACACGGTACTGAACCAGGTCAACTTAATCGTCCTGCTTTCATGGCTTTTTCGCAATCTGGTGATATCTGGATTGCTGATGCCCTAAATCATCGTTTGCAACTTTTTTCAAAAGAAGGCGAATTCATCAAAACATTTGGTGAATTTGGTGCTGCACCAGGATCTTTCGATACACCATGGGGTATCGCTATCGATCTCAACGACGATATTTATGTTTCTGACTGGCGAAATGACCGGATACAAAAATTCTCTTCTAAGGGAGATTTTATTATGGAATTTGGTTCTAGCGGTTCTGCTCCAGGAGAACTCNTACGACCTGCAGGTATTGCCGTTGATAAAGATGGAGATATTTACGTATGTGATCGAGGTAACGATCGTGTTGAATTGTTTGATCGCAACGGGAGATATGTAGAGCAATTTATTGGTGATGCAACACTATCAACCATGGCTCGCATTTATATATTGGCAAACGCCAAAGTATTACGGTTACGTGATATGACTGACTTAGAAGATCAAAAAAGATTCCGTGCTCCTAGNTCTATTAGTTTAGATGATGCGGGTAATATGTATGTTGCAGACTCGAACCGTCACCGCTTTCAAGTCTATAAAAAAGAATCATATCGATTAAATGCTGAGGATGTTATGGATCTACCACGTTCTCCTCATTTATATACGGTCTAATAATATGCCGTTTATGATCGGTTTTGCAGAGAACCGACGTAATATGTTACAAGCTGAGCTGATGAGATTTTTAGATGAACTACCTCCGCTCGGTGTGCAGCAAATATTTGTAATCGGTGATTTTGCTTTATCANATGTTGGCATTGAAACAGCACTTGAATTACTCATTATTCAAGAAACAGATGAACCTTTTCATAGGAGGTCTGACTTTTTTGTCGATCATCTACGCCCGCGTATTGAAACACGGTTTTATGTCTATACTCCTGATGAATTTGATCAATTAAAGGATATTGATCCTTTTCTCGTAAGACATATCAATCAATCGGAGGCTGTGTATGCAATTTAATGAAGTGCAATGCTGGCATGATCAAGCNCAACATGATCTTAGTGATGCTCGCTATTCAGCCACAGGTGGCCGACACGCCTTGGCATGTTTTCTCTGCCATCAAGCTGGTGAAAAAATTATGGTTGCGTACTTATACGCTGTCGGTGCTGAAAAAGTNTGGGGTCATTCNCTTTCAGATTTATGTGAGGATGCAATGGCCTTTGATGCTTCGTTTGATTTAGTCAAGTCAAATGCGGCTCATTTAGATAAGCATNACCTGGGAACACGATATCCCACAGGAATTCCTGCTGGTATACCAGCAGAATCATATGATGAAATTGATTCGAATCGTGCGCTTGCTATAGCAGAAGAAGTAATAAAATTTGTTAATGAAAAATTAAAACTAATAGATCAAAATCTAATTCAATCCTAATCATCTTTTGAAGCAGTATCTTCTATTGTGGCATCGACATCGTCTTCTGTTTGACTGTATCGTCTCCTGAAACGCTCTACACGCCCTTGAGTATCTACTATTCTTTGTTCGCCGGTAAAAAATGGATGACTTTCAGATGTGATGTCTAATCGAACAACGTATGCCTCGACACCATCTACAGTACGTTTTTCGTCTGAGGTCATAGTAGAATTTGTTAGAAATTCAAATCCATTTGATACATCTAAAAATAAAACTGGGTGATAATCGGGATGNATATCTGATTTCATATTATACCTCTGATATCGATACTTGCTTACGACGTCCTTTTGAGTATGGGCTGTAACGTACGGTGCCATCAATTAATGCGAAAAGTGTATGATCTCTTCCCAGNCCAACATTTTGTCCAGGATGAACACGAGTTCCTCTTTGACGAACTAATATGCTACCGGCTGTTACAGATTCTCCGTCGTGACATTTAATTCCAAGTCTCTTTGACTCTGAGTCTCGACCGTTTCGAGTTGAACCACCTGATTTTTTATGTGCCATATTGCTCTCCGATTTTAGCCTGTAGTGATCGTATTGATTTGCAAGCTAGTAAGATGTTGTCGATGTCCACGCATTCTTTTTTGTCGAGTTTTACTTTTGTAGTGAAAATACGTAACTTTTTTGTCGCGTATATGTGCTTCAATCGTAGCTGATACTGAAGCGCCGTTCACTAATGGTGTACCAACTTTCGTTTGTGCATCTTCTTCAATAATTAAAACTTCATCTAAAATAACGTCAGAACCTGCAGGTAAATCAATTTGATCAACATTAATTCGATCACCTTCACGTACTCGATATTGCTTACCGCCAGAACGAATGATAGCGTACATAAAAATCTCTCTTCATAAAGTTACGATGTATTATTTTAGTGAGCTTATATTTTTCGGTCAATTTTTCTGTACAAGAGATATATTAGGAAATAAATGGATATTTTTATCGAATTAGCACTTAATCCGATTGATGCCTTTAACTGGCTCACCGATGAAATTTTTCGATTCTTAAATGGTTTATTTGATCGCTATGGACTCCCTGTAGTCTTTTTTGCAGCCTTACTTGAAGCAACTGTGGGACTAGGCATTATAGTCCCAGGTGTGCTTTTAATGTTTTTGGGTGGTGCGTACGTAGGTAATGATTCTTGGCTTTCACTTGGATCGGTTCTTTTGATGACTATTAGTGGCACAATCATTGGAGATACTTTTTCGTACAGTGTTGGCCGATGGGGTTCGAAATTTGTTGAGAACACTCGGTTGGCACCTTCAGTTAAAATAGGGCGTGCCTTGGTCGGAAGTAAGACAATATGGATTATACCTTTTTATCATCTTCATAATGCAACGCGTGCAATTGGTCCTCTNGGTGCAGGTATTGTAAGAATACCGTTGCCNATATGGATGCCTTTAGATTACATCGGTGCAGTAATTGCTAATTTAGTTTGGGTAGGAAGTGGGGCAATATTCGGGACAACATTGCTTACTCCAGATGGCCTACTGAAGGAAAATTTAATACTTCGTATCGCACTTATTGTATTAGCAGTGATTTGGTTTTTACTTCTTCAAAAAATAATGGTCGATAAATGGCAAGAAGTAATTAACAAAAAATAGTTCTGAATCTTCAGATGGAATATCAGCAAATCGAACTAATCAGAAGTAATATTACTTTGACCCCAGGCTAAACCAGGTTGCCCTTGCCCTTTGGGTTCTTTTTCTTTTTCCTCATCGTCTTCAATTGCAGTCGGAGGATTTTCAGATAAATCAGCATCTGGTAAATGGCGACCTTCTGAAGGGCCTAGTAATGTATGTAGAGCATCACCTTCAATGGTCTCAGTAACTGAGAGAGCACTTGCTAATTTATCAAGTGTGTCACGATGCTCATTCAATAACTCTGTGCACCTTTGATGTGCATCTTCAATGACACGACGTACCTCTTCATCGATTTCTTCAGCTGTTCGCTCTGAATAATCTCGCTCTTCTGATATATCTCNTCCCAAAAAAACCATAGATTGTCTNCGACCAAATGTGCGNGGNCCCATTTTTTTGCTCATTCCCCACTGAGTAACCATGTCTCTGGCCAGACGGGTTACTTTCCCTATATCGTCATGGGCGCCTGTAGTCATTTCACCGAAGACCATCTCTTCTGCTACATGCCCTCCAAGCATCATTACCATCATGGCTTCATAGTACGAGCGATGTTGAAGTTGTCGATCTGTTTCAGGTAAAGAACGNGTAAATCCGCCTGCCATTCCTCGAGAAACGATAGTAACTTTGAATGGAGGGTCGGCTTTTGGAGTAAACCAACCGGCTACTGTATGGCCTGCTTCATGGTAAGCTACNACTTGTTTTTCTTCTTTGGTTATTATACGAGATTTTCGTTCAGGACCAGCGACAACACGGTCGACTGCTTCATTGAAATGTTCCATTCCAATTCGCTTTAATGATCCTCGAGCAGCTAAAATTGCTGCTTCGTTCACTAGATTTGCTAAATCTGCACCTGAAAAACCTGGGGTCTGTTGTGCGATAGTGTCTAATTCAACTGANGGCTCTAACGGCTTTCCTTTGGCATGGACATCTAAAACTTCTCGTCTTCCCTTAAGATCAGGGAGATCAAGAGTTACACGCCGGTCGAATCGCCCAGGTCGCAATAATGCAGGGTCAAGTATGTCTGGTCGGTTAGTAGAGGCNAGTACAATGACATTGCTCTTACTGTCAAAACCATCCATTTCTACTAGGATTTGATTAAGAGTTTGTTCACGTTCGTCATGAGATCCTCCCAAACCAGCTCCACGNTGCCTTCCAACTGCATCGATCTCATCAACAAAAATAATTGCNGGCGCATTTTTCTTTGCTTTCTCAAAAAGGTCACGGACTCGGCTCGCGCCGACACCAACGAACATTTCTACAAATTCTGATCCTGATATGGAGAAGAAAGGCACTTCCGCTTCACCTGAAACTGCACGTGCAAGCATGGTTTTACCAGTTCCTGGAGGTCCTACCAAAAGCACGCCATGTGGTATACGTGCGCCTACAGCAGCAAATTTTTCAGGATATTTTAAAAATTCAACGACCTCAGTTAGTTCTTGCTTGGGTTCTTCCTGACCAGCAACGTCAATGAATCTTACGGTAGGTGCTTCTCCAACCTGCATGCGCGCACGACTTTTTCCAAATGACATTGCTTGGTTATTAGCACCACCAGCTTGTCGCATCATGAAGATAATAATTGCCCCGAAAATGAGTAATGGTAAGAAATTAAAAAGTACTCCAAAAACATTTCCAAATTGCCCTGGGCCCTTCACTTGAATATCGACACCTTGAGCTCCTCCAATCGGAACATCATTATCTCGAAGGATTTCTTCNACGGATGAGGCAGATTCTTTTCGTGACTTGATTGGAGTTGATGCATCACGCATATACACAGTTAGAATATCGCCCTCAACTTTTATTTTTTGGACGTTACCGGCTTGAGCCTCTTGAATGACACCTGCTAATGAAATTTCNCCAGCTGCNCTGGAGGGACGGAANAGCATTACTACNACGAGGACAACAGCTACTAAAATCATTAANTAGATAAATGAGTTGCGCATTCCACCTGATTTCATAATTATTCCACCACTTCTTTTGCAAGCATAACTGGTAAAAGAGTATACAAAGCTAGAATGTTACCATTCTTTTTGTGATAGGGATTATCCCGTGGGAATATTGTAACACCACTCTTTGAATAGTAGATATGTATCTCTACAATTCAATCACAAGAGAGATATTTTTAATAATAATGTTAATGTGTACTGATGACTGATAAAAAAAACAAACCATCATGGACATATGAAAAAACATATTGGGAATCAGGCCTTTACAATATTGCAGGTATTGATGAAGTAGGAAGAGGGCCGCTCGCAGGGCCAGTTGTAGCTGCTGCTGTTATTATCCACTCTAATTCNAGGGATNGTGATAATTGGATAAGTGAANTGAGAGATTCTAAATTACTCACTGANGATAANCGTGAACAACTTGCACATATCATTAGTCAGTCTTGTTCCTATGGATTAGGAATCGTTTCTGCGCAAATCATCGATCAAATTAATATACGNAATGCTACATTACTGGCTATGAAAAATGCAGTGACTGAACTTGATGTACAAGTTGATGCATTATTGATAGATGGCCGTGATGGTATCGAAAGTAAACTGCCGCAGAAAAAAATAATTAAAGGTGATAACAACTCATATTCCATTGCTGCNGCAAGCATACTTGCGAAAGTTACACGTGATCGAATGATGAAAAAATTGGATGTACTCTTTCCAGGNTATGAACTTGCTAAAAATAAAGGCTATCCAACTGCACAACATCGCACAGCTTTATATGATTTAGGGTATACAAATATTCATCGCTTATCTTTTGGGCCAGTCCGTGATGTCTTGTTAAAGCGATTTTCCGGTGGCTAAACTACTGGCAAGTTTTATTGCCTCAGTCATGCTGACTGATTGTGCTAGGTTTTTACCAGCAATATCAAAAGCTGTTCCATGGTCTACGGAAGTTCTTATAAATGGTAATCCCAAATTNACACTNATACTTTCTTCAAAGCCGTGAACTTTAATTGGGATATGACCNTGATCGTGATACATGACTACTACGACATCNTATTGNCCNTCGATTGCTTGATTGAAAATTGAATCAGCCGGTACCGGTCCAGATACTTGGATGCCCAATTTCACAGCTTCGGCTATTGCTGGTTTAATTTCTAAATCTTCAGTATTTCCAATGAGTCCTCCATCACTGCCATGAGGATTGAGTGCAGCAATCCCAATTCGTGGATTTTGAAAACCCCAATCAGAAAAATGCTGATGTGTGAGTCGAATAGCTCTTAAGAGATTTTCCTTAGTTACATAATCACATGCTTCAGATAATGAAAGATGTGTAGACAGATGCATACATCGTAATTGACCGCTTACTANCATTGTTGCTACATACTGTGATTGGCTTAATCGCTTAAACACTTCTTGATGTCCAGTATCCTCAATGCCAGCAGCTCGCCATGCCTCTTTGTTGACGGGTGCAGTGGTGATGGCATCTATTTGATTTTCTAAAGCTAGTTTTCCCGCTGTTTCAACCCAAGTATGTGACGCACGCGCTGACTCTAGTGATAATTCACCGATCGGGAAATTACTCGACATAACATCTGATATTTCTAGTACATCGATTTGCTGAGAACTACTTGCTGTCTCAGAAGGTGTATCAATTATTCTTGTGGTTGACTGTGATTGAACATCTCGTAATGCTTTGTCCAAAGATTTTTTTGTACCTAAAACAAATAAACGTCCAATTTTATGGATCTCTTCGTTTGAGAGTGCCTTTGCAATTACCTCTGGACCGATTCCCGATGGATCGCCCAACGTGATTGCAATTAATGGCTTATTCGTGTTCGTGGACGGCATTGTATCTCCATTATTTAAAAAAGTTTTTTTTAAAATTGCTCCTTATTAATCATTGAGCTTACATTGAGACATATATATGTCTAGCATAAAATTATAGTAAGTAGGGTAGGGATGATTCTAAAAACTAAATTCTTTTTGAGCTTTTTATTAATTTGTTCTTTCATTCTTGTTGGATGTTCTAGCAGTGATGATGACAGTACTGCCACTACTGATAATAGTGCGAGTTCTGAAAGTGTAAAAAATCTTGGGAGTGAACTTGAAACAAGTGTTAGCCAATTACAAGGTAATGATGATCAAATTCAAAAAAACATTGAAACACTTGAATCTTCCGTATCCGAATTAAGTGCACAAGTATCTAGCTTACAGTCACTGTTCTTACAAAATGAAGACGGTAGCGCAGGCTTTGCTACTCCTACTCCTATTCCTATTGTTGACTTTTCAGATTTTGGATTCACTTTACCTTTCCCAGCAACNGTTGAGCCTATTGTTACCGGCCTTGCTGGTGGAGATGCTTCTGACAAAAGTGGAAGTTTGTTAGCAAGTTCTGGAGGGGTAAGTTTGTTACTTATATGGCAAACACTTGATCCTCCTTTAACTCCACAAGAATCAGTTGTAGGTGGTTTTGATATTTTACGTGCTACGACAGGAGCTGATTTCCAAGTATTAGGTGCCGGTTCTGATGCCCTACAAGTTGATGGGCAAGTTGCATCCTATGGCTCTTTTGCCGCTGTTGATGCAAATGGTGCTACAGAAGCTGTTGGAGTTATTGGTGGTTGGGTTTGTGAAGGATCTGGTAGTAGTTACGCCATGGTTCTAACTGGTGAATCACTTGAACCAGTACAAGGATCATTCTTTTACTTTGCCGATGCATTCAAATGTGCGAAATCTTAATGAATTAATGTTAGAAAGTATGTAATGCAAATGAATACAAACCGATTACAAAAATCTCTTCGATCTCAAATAGTTATGTTTGCGATGCTTGTGAGTATTCTTTTTTCGCTTGTATCTCCAGCAATAGTTTCTGCACAAATGGGACCACCTGACATGGGACCACCTGACATGGGACCACCTGACATGGGACCACCTGANNNNGGACCACCTGANNNNGGACCACCTGACATGGGACCACCTGATTCTGGACCACCTCAACAAGGGCCACCTGATTCTG
>PANZ01000006.1 GCA_002707835.1 Chloroflexota bacterium | reverse complement strand
ATATAAAGTCCAAAAATAGTAGCCACTGTTAGCAAGGCAATAGTAATAACGATCGCTTCAAATATTTCAACTTCACCAAAGAAAATACCGGAACAAATAATTGCCAAATACCATAGTGATACCAATATCATTTGAGGAATTCCTGAATATGCAATGTCGCGCGATTTTGACTTTTCATGCTCTCTGCGTGCATACGGTTGAATACCGAGTTGTATAACTGGAATACATCTTGACAAACTATGACTAAGAATTATTCCAACAGGTGCGTAAGTATCTAAATCAACAATTAAACTAATTTTTAGCAAAACAACACATATAAGCGCCAAACTACCAAAAGTACCAATCCGGCTATCTTTTAAGATCTTCAAAACATCCGAGCGGTTATAGGCTCCCCCTAATGCATCAGCAGAATCAGCCAATCCATCCTCATGGAAACCTCCAGTTAAAAAAATACCTAGCGCAACAATAATTATTGCTCTAGACCAAAGGGATAAATCTTCTGTGAGGAACCAGCAAAATGCCAATATAAACCCTAAAGACAAGCCCACTAATGGAAACCAGATAGTAATCCAACGCCATACAGAATCGGGATAAACAGAACGGCCGATAGGTATGCGCGTTAAGAAAGTAATTGATGCCGGTAGTGCTATAAGCCAAATAGGCAAAATTGACTCCTGTAAATATGAGTTTTATTTCAGTAAGCAATTAACAATCATATGATCTGTCTTAGTAATGCCACAGCGACAACTGGACAAAGAATAATTATCAGAAAAGGTGCCTTTTTCTTAATTAATACTAAAGCGATCAACAATCCTATAATTCTTTCATCCAAATCTATAGCCTGATCAATCACAAATGTTTGTTCAGTAATTAAAGCTGCTAACAGAGCGATAGGAATCAACAACACAGAATTTTGAAAAAATCTATCCAAATTAAACTTATTCAGGATTATTAGACCACTTGATTTGAAAGCGTATGCACCTAATGCCAACATAAAAATATAATCCCAAGTCATGAATTATCCTTAAAATATTTAAANGATGGAAAGATCACTGGTAGCAAAACNGCCAAAGCNGCTAACAAAATAGGAATNCCNAAAGGAAGAAAAGGTGNNGCGANTAAAGNAATAAAAGATGCAATTAATGCAATATTAATTCTTCCAATTGAAGTTAATTGCGGCATTAATAAAGCTAAAAAGGTAACTGGAAAAACTATATCCAAACCTAAATTTTTAGGATCACCGACGCTCTCTCCAATAAGACTACCGAGTAATGTGCCCAAGTTCCAAAATATAAAAACAGATATACCACCTAACCAAAATGCACGAAATGAATCGTTTCGATCAGCTTGTGCAGACGCCATTCCTGTAGATTCATCAATAATAAGTTGCGAAGCTAATAACCTCTTCGGCAAAGAACCAGTAATTATTGGGATGAGACGTAATCCATACAATCCATTACGCATTGCAAGAATTAGAGCTGCAATCAGTGCAGTAGTTTGACTACCACCTGTCGAAATAATACTTACTGCAGCAATTTGAGATGCACCTGTAAAAACGAATATGGACATACATTGAGTTTGAAGAGTAGTTAATCCTGTATTTACAGACAAAACACCAAAGGCAATACCAAAAATGCCTATCGCACTTCCTAATATTAGTGCTGTCATGACTATTTCATCACGAACGCAACGTCTGACAAAAGCAAACATAGTGAAAAACTTTCTAATATCTCCTAATATTAAGTTATGGAAATAGACAATCCTTTAGTAATCAAAAACTTCACGAAAAAATATGGTAACTATAATGCGGTTGAAAATCTCTCATTAAATTTACATTTTGGTGAAATTTTTGGATTCTTAGGGCCAAATGGTGCTGGAAAAAGCACCACAATCCGAACAATAATGAACTTCATCCAACCCACTCAAGGATCAATTGCAGTTCATGGATTTGATAGTGTGAAAGATGACGTCCAAATTAAAAATAATATTGGATATCTAGCCGGTGAGATAGCACTTTATAATTCATTAACCGGCCATCAAGTTATTAACTACTTGGCTAATTTAGGAAGAACAGTCGAAAATAAAGTTGTCTCACAATTATCAGAAAAGTTACAAGCAGACCTTGATCAACATATAGGTAAACTTTCAAAAGGTAATCGTCAAAAAATAGGATTAATCCTAGCCTGCATGCACAAACCAAAACTACTGATACTTGATGAACCAACTAGTGGCCTCGACCCCCTTATAAAACAAGCCTTCTATGATCTTGTTTTAGAAATGAAACAAAATGGGACTACGATTTTTTTGTCATCACATGANTTTNCNGAGGTAGAAAAAATCTGTGATAGAGTTGGTTTCATTCGTGAAGGTNGATTAATTACAATTCAAGATATCCAAGATATTCTCAATGTAAATGTTAGAAAATACCGTATTGTTTTTAGAAACGCTCCAAATATTGCAGATTTTGAATCCGTCCAGGGAATATCCGATTTAAAACTTAATGATCGAACATTAACCTTAACAATTTCTGGAAATATCGAAAATTTTATACACCATCTTGGCAAATATTCTGTAATCGATCTTCATGAACAAGAGACAACACTCGAAGACATTTTTTTACAATTATATGAAAAGTAGGTAAAAATTGAGTAATTCAATTTTCTTTATGACCCTTCGTGAACGATCTAAAGGATCATTTATTTGGACTACGTGCATATTTTTTATGACATTATTTATAGTAGGATTATTCGAATCTGTCGCGGATTCTTATTCCGAAATATCTGATGTCTTCTCAAAAGAAATTCAAGCGTTCATTGGTGACGTAACTATAATTAATACTCCCCCAGGATGGTTAGCACTCGAGCTCTATGAATTAATACTCCCTCTCATACTTATTATAATCGCTATAGGTTTCGGATCTTCCGCAATTGGCACCGAAGAAGATTCTTCTACACTTGAATTATTACTGGCTAGTCCAGTTAGCAGGAGTACAATTCTTTTTCAAAAAGCATCTGCNGTNATTTTTCAACTNGGGATAATTTCACTTGCATCTTATACAGCTGTTTTCTTCGGAACATTCCTATTCACATTTCCTATAGATTTATTAAATGTTTTTGCGGCAAATGTCATGGTGTGGCTACTAGGAATTTGGTTTGGTTTTCTAGCGTTATCTGTTCAGTGTGTTACAGGTAAACGTTCAGTGGCGACAGGCTTAGGTACCTTAATTGCTGTGCTCACTTATTTTGCTAATGTCTTACCAAAACTAATTAACGATATAGATTTAGTAAAATATTTTTCTCCCTTTTATCTTTACAATAGTTCAAAGCTGCTAAGTGAGGGTTCAAACATATCGCATATCTTAATCATGGTAGTTTGTGCATGTATTTTTTATTACATTGCACACTATACATTTGTTAGAAGAGATCTTGGNATATGATTTTTAATCACTNAATNATTCATTTTTTCGACACAAAAATNCCATAACTTAGTTCTTTCATCAGTAGTTTCTGCATTCCTTGTAGATTTTAATCGATGACTACTTCTAATCTTTCTATCATGCCAAAACTCTCCACTTGAAGTTGATGAANTCTCCGNACTACTAATCANCCACACCAACGTATCGATACCTTGATCAAGGTTACGTAATAATAATCGTAAATATTTTGAAAATGTGGGCATCTGGACTCTTAAACCAGGCGTATCAACCCATCCAGGGTGCGTACAGTAAAATTTTATTCTCTCGNTAGAAATTCGTTCCGCCCAAACAGAANTAATACTTACTTGAGCACGTTTGACAACAGCATATCGTTTAAGTCCATTGTATGGTTGGTTTTCATCGTGTAATGAAGGTAGTGTCATTAAAGATTTAACATTAAGTGGCTCGGTGTACATCCCTCCTGAAGATACGGTTATTACACGAGGATTATCTGAACACTCTAATAAAACCAACATCAAATTAGTCAATAAAAATGGCCCTATGAGTTGGTTCGCCACTGTAGTCTCTATACCTTGTGAATTGAGATTGGGGGCATTTGCGACTGCACCAGCATTATGAATTAGGATATCCAAAGAGTCGAAACTATTTTTGATATCTGCTGCTATCTTTCGAATATCTTTTAGATTCCCCATATCAGCAATAAAAAATGAAATGTCAGTGTTGTTGGTTTTTCTTATTAGACTTTTAACGACAAAGCTAGTTTTTTCTGAATCTCGACCAATTAATATTAATTTTGCACCTTCTGAAGCTAAACGCTCTGCAAGTGTCAACCCAATACCTGATGTGGCTCCAGTTATCAGAATGCACTTCCCATCAATGGATTCATTTGAAGAATTACTCCACTTAAAAAGTCGACGACGAATTATATAACCAATATTTGAGAAACTCGTAATTACAAAAAATTCCAGAAGAGTATCAATGGTATTTCGTAAACGATTATTAAGTTGCATTGCCTTGAACTTCTTGTCTTAAGCCTACTGTGGCTCTATTAACAATTCTTTTAAACAGAGGATTTAGAAGAGGGTTGAAAAGTCGCCATAACCCATTGAATTCTAAAATAGCATTATAACTAATAGATGATTCGCCTTTATTGGTAGATTGAGCAATTTTTATCGTATCCAATGAAGTGAAGATGGAGTTTCTAGCATGAAAAGTTACGATATGTGGATCTCTATATTCAATAATCTCGTATTCGAGGTTGATATCACGAAAAACACCACCAATCACTAAGTGGTATTTACAGCCTAACCCTTTATCAGGACCTGCTAATAATTTGACATTTTTTATCCCAGGATCCCAAGAAATAAAATTTTGCATATCCGACATAAACGCAAAAGTCTTTTCAATAGTCCATTTTGAAGAAATTTCTACGGTATAATTGGCCATAAGTTCCTCTTATCAATAAAAAAGTTTAAAATTCATATTCATATAAATAGAATATCAATACCCGAGTAAAATAACTAAACGGGAGTTAATCTTGAAAGTAGCTATTATCGGTTCAGGTGTCAGTGGTCTTGTATCTGCGTATTTATTAAGTCGCAAATATGAAGTGACAATATTCGAAAAAGAGAATCGAGCAGGAGGTCATGCAAACACAGTTTCAGTAACGGATTCTGAAAAAAAATACAATCTTGATGTCGGTTTTATTGTTTACAATGAAAAAACTTATCCGAAATTTACACAATTATTAAATGAACTTAATATTTCCACACAATTAAGTGATATGTCTTTTAGCTTTAATTCAATAAAAGAAAATTTTGAATTTAGCAGTAGAGGTATACGAGGTTTTTTTGCACAAAAGAAAAATATCTTTAATCCAATACATTACCGCATGCTTTATGACTTGCTTTTCTTCCATCGCGATGCGCGTAATATTCTCAAAAAAAATGAACTTCACAATGTCACTTTTGAAGAATATCTCGCTGAACGGAATTTCAGCAAAGCTTTCAAAGAAAGATTAATTATTCCACTCACTGCTGCAACATGGTCAAATTCACCGACAGACATCCTTAAATTTCCTGCAAATTACCTGTTTAAGTTTTTAGAACAACATGGCGTATTAGCAATGAATTCCATACCTGAATGGAGATGGATTAAGGAAGGTGCGAAAACCTATATCGATGCGATAATTGATAAAATAGGAAAAGAATCTTTTCATTTTGGCAACCCAGTAAATGGAATCACNCGCNACACAGATAGTGTTACTCTGAATGTAAACAACCAAGANNNAAATTTTGATGCTGTTGTTTTAGCATGCCATCCTGATGAATCNCTTAAAATACTNTTAGATGCATCAACTCAAGAACGCCAAATTCTAAGTNGCTTTCGTTATGCGCCAAATAAAGTAGTCCTNCATGATGATATAAATATGCTACCTAAAAAAAATTGGGCACGAGCATCTTGGAATTATCAAAAAACACAACTGAATGACNCTTACGACAAGCTTACAATGACNTATTACTTAAATAANCTTCAGGCATTAGATGATGATCGAGATTTTTGTGTTTCGGTAAATCCTGGAACAAACCTAGATTCGTCGCGAATACTGGCTTCATTTGATTATTCACATCTAGTTTATGAGCCAGAAACTTTATCCTATCAACAACAATTGAATTCACTAAACGGAGAAAAAAATACATATTATGTAGGAGCGTATCTAGGATATGGATTCCATGAAGATGGAGTCGCTTCAGCAGTTCGAGCAGCAAATAATTTAGGAATTGCTTGGTAAGAGATTATGCAAAATTCTCATTTATTAGTGGGCTCAGTTCGTCATAAAAGATCAAGATTCATTAATTATGATTTTACACATGGTGCTTGGTATTTAGCGATTGATATAGATGCATTAGACAAGCTCAATAAACAACTATGGTTTCTATCAGTAAATCATAAGAATCTCTTAGAATTCAGAACAACGGATCATTTAGATGGAAGTAAGCAACCATTAAGTTATTCAATTCGTAAGAGATTAAGTGATCTTGACTTTAAACACTCTGATTGGAAAATTATTTTAGTCACCTATCCACGTGTCTTAGGGTTCATATTCAACCCTGTCAGTTTTTATTTATGTCATGACTCTAATAACGTCATACGGCATGTCATAGCAGAAGTAAATAATACTCATGGCGAAAGAGAGATTTATGACTTTACTGTTCCGGACACAATAAAACCACAAGCGGTTTATAAAGCCAGCAGCAATAAACGAATGTATGTTTCACCTTTTATTAACTCTGACGCACGATATGATCTACGAGTATCCGATATTAATGACTTAATCCAAATTTCAATATCAGAATGGGAAAAAAACGAAATGACCCTTTTTGCAAATATGAAATTAACAAAAACTAAATTAAATTATCGAACTATGACTAAAAGACTTTTACGAGATCCATTCATTACTCTTAAAACATTACTATTGATCGGATGGCATGTTTGGCGTATCAAACGTCGAGGAGTTCTATGGACAAAACACCAAGGAAGAGACAGTGAAAAATAAAATTGAGAAACTAATTATTATTTTTATGCATCTGTTTGTAACGTAATTCTTCCATCAGCAACTATTTTGCCAGAATTAGAAATTTCCAAGTCAAAATAATGAAGGATTGAGTTTTCAGAATAACGCCTGTTTCGAAGCACAAATTGTCCATTTAAATGATCATCAATATCAACAGGGCTATACCAATCAAGCTGTTGACCTACATGAAGAGTTGAAAAAGGAAGGGGCATTATCTCTGTCATTTTAGACATTGCTATCGCAAGAATCATAATAGGTGAGACAAAATCGTCATGTCCTATACCGACAGTCTGATGGAAAGAAATAACATCATTGCGAGATAGGTAAAATGAAAGAAGAGGAAGTGGCTGTCCTGCAGCCACTTCCTCAAAAATAACCTTTTCCATTTTGTAAATACTCTTGAATCTGATTATTGATTCTTAAATACAGGAGCACGTTTTTCTGAAAAAGCCTTAGGCCCTTCTACTGAATCTTCCATGCCTTGTAAATTACGTTCAAGATTTGAAGCATATCTTTGGGCTTCAATCGGACCCATTACAGTCCCTCGATAAAGGATTTCTTTTAAATTCCATACCGATCGAGGTGCAAGATTTAACATTCTTTCAGCCCATTCCATTGCGCGAGGCATTAAGTCATCAGGCGCAACAACTTCATTAACTAATCCCCATTCTTTTGCTCGTTCAGCAGAAATACGCTCATCACCCCACAAAACTAATTCTAACGCATTACCCAATCCAATGACCTTAGTAAGGTGATGTACCCACCCTGCACCTTGATTCCATCGAACTTCAGTTACACCAAAATCTGCAGTTTCTGAAGCAATTCGAATATCACACTGCATAGCCTGATTAAAGCCACCTGCAACTGCGATCCCGTTAACTGCGGCAATCATTGGCTTCCAGCAATCTAAACGATCTGCAAGTGGAAAAATATTTTGTAGATAATCTGGCATCTCAACCATTGGGTCAGGGAGTCCTTGAGCTGCTGCTGCATCACGATCAGCACGTTCACGAAGATCTTGCCCTGTACAAAATGCCCTACCTGTTCCTGTAATAATTGAAACCCAAGCTTCTTCATCTTGTGCAAATTCCCAATAAGTTTCATAAAGAGCTTTTCGTAGTTCGCCGTTTAATGAATTTAATCGCTCTGGACGATTCAAAGTCATTACCCAAATTCGACCGTTAGCTTCTTTGTCAAGTTGTAAAACGCCATCTTTCACGCGTGTCATATTTCCCCCTATGTTTACCATATTTATTCTGAGTACATATCAATATATGCAATACTATCCCATTAGAAAGGCATTTTACGAAAATTTTTATTTTTTTCTTTTCCAATTAAACCATAAATGAAAAGTGTGATACTTGTTCCCTAAGCACCAATCCTTCCATTGGGCTTAAAGCAGTCTAACGGTCTAATTATTCCCAACTCAATTAGGCCTTAGGCTGTGTTTTCTAATGTATTAATAGGTTTACGTGGAGCAAGAAAAGCTATTAATGCACCTGCACCTGCCAAAAAGGCAACAAATAAAACGACACCGGAAAAGTCCCAACGATCATTAATTGCACCTGCAACTGCAGGAGCAAACGCACCAATCAAAGCTCCTCCAGCAAACAATATTGCTACAGAAGTTCCTTCAGATCCTTGATCAGTTGCATCCATAGCAGCAGCAACAATTACAGGCATTATTGAAAATAGGAAAACTCCTAATAAAATTACATTAATAGTTAGTGCCAAGCCCGTGTCTGCCCACAAAAAACCTAAAGTAAAAACAGTAATTCCACACATTGCTACTGTTGACACTATGCGNCGNCCAAAACGATCAGACAATGACCCTANTACTGGCGTAGCCACAATTCCTGCAAGCGTTAACAATGCGACATGTACTCCAATCATCCATTCACTGTATTCAAGCTCTTCTGACATATAAATCACTAAAAATAATTGTATTGATGTATGAGATGCTCCACGTAATGCATGCAGAAAAGCCTGCGCCAAAACTGCAGAGTTCTGTAACAATCGCGCAGAAGCACTAAAGTATGATCTTAAATCAACGTGAATGGAATTATCTTGAGCAGGACTTTTAAATTTAATAAAAATCAAAAACGCTGTGATAATTGCAGGAATCACTAACAAAAATGCAACAAGCCTCCATTCCAAACCAGCCCATTCAATACCGGCATAACTAATTCCACCTAACAACAGCCCAATACCAATTGGTGCAGTGGTATTACCGATTTGTGCACCTGTGAGATGTGCTGCCATAGCGAAACCACGTCGTTCTGGATATCGCACTGCTAATTCTGAAAAAGCAGGGGCATGCCATAATGAAGTCCCAGCTCCAATGAAAATTAATGCCAAAAGCGTCAACACATACCAATATGAAATCCCAATCAAAAAATAACCAAAGGCAACACACGACATACTCGTAATCAATAATAGCGGAACTCTCCGTCTATACATGTCGCTAAGTAACCCAGCTGGAACATTTGTTACTCCCGCAGACGCTTCCTGAGCGCCAAACATAGCCCCAACAGCAAAATCAGATAATGACAATGCAGCTTTGACTTCAGGAACTAAAAGCAAGACTGCACCTTGGCCAAAGTGTTTTACAGCATGCCCAGCAGACAATCCATATAGCAATCCCCACTTTCTTTTCGTCGATTTATTAATGTCGGGTTCAGACATATTTTGTTGTGCCATAAGCGCCTTCCATAAAATACATACTAAAGATTAATCAAAGCAGCGGGAAATATTAAAAAATTTTTCATAAATGACTTGTCCCAGTGGTACATCTTAGGTCAGACTACTATGTATGCGATCCCCGATAGCTCAATCGGTAGAGCGAGCGGCTGTTAACCGCTAGGTTCGTGGTTCGAGTCCACGTCGGGGAGCCATATTTTCTGATCTCCTTTCGATCGCAAAGGAAAGTACAAGTTGGAGCTTTAAATGGAATTCGAAAACGTTAAAAAAATAGGAATTGTTGGTGGCGGTGTGATGGGTGGCGGCATTGCACAGGTTATGGCGATGGGTGGCTATGAAGTTATAGTACGTGACCTTACAGAGAATATTATACAAGAAACCAAAGATTCAATGTTCGAAAGCAAATGGGGGATGAAAAGATCCGTCGAAGTAGGAAAATTATCTTTTGATAATTGTGTAGAGGCTATGAAAAGAGTTAGTTTTACAACTGATCTGAACGATCTAGTCGATGTAGATATGATTATCGAAGCCGTACCAGAAAACTTAGAATTAAAACAGCAAGTTTTCCAAGAGTTAGATGAAATAATAAAACCTGAGGCAATTTTTACTAGTAACACTTCTGGGTTTGTTATAGAAGAAATAGCCGAAAATGTCCTCGAATCACGTAAGCAATTATTTGCAGGAATGCATTTTTTCAATCCTGTTCCCATAATGAAAGCTGTCGAAATAATCTCGACCTCACAAACTTCAGATACAACAGCTGAAACTGTTACCAAAGTAGGAGAAAAAGCTGGCAAAGTGACTGGACAGGTTGCTGATGCAAATGAAACTTACGGGTTCATAGTAAATCGCATTTTTGCTGCTGCAAGAGCAGAAGCTCAACTATTAGTTGATGCTGATATCGCCTCAGAAGAAGATATCGATCGCATGATGGTTGGAGGCAGAAACTGGCCTGTTGGTTTCTTTGGTGAACGCGGTGGTATTGGCCAACAATGGTAATATCTAGAAATGCAACTCCCAGGTTTAAATAAAAATACTACAAAAAACCGATCTTTTTTTTATGGCTGGGTGATCGTTCTTGGTGCAATTGTAGGACAATATGCTTCCTTAGGTGGTAGAGGGCAAGTCACAGGAATTTTCATGGGACCTGTGACCACAGACTTAGGTTGGTCAATTAGTCAATATACTGTTGCAAGTTCATTAGCTTTTGCAGTAGGTGGATTATGTGGACCTTTTATTGGACCTCTCGTTGATCGATATGGGCCACGAAATTTAATGATCATAGGTGCGGTAACCTATGGCGCTTCTCTTGCCACTCTTTCTCAAATTAATTCTCTTTGGCACTTCATGATTTTACAACTAATCGCAGGAGGGTTAGGAGCAATTCTTGTTGGCCCTCTCACTGTGAATGTAGCAGTATCGAGATGGTTTGTTTTAAAACGTGGCTGGGCTCTCGCTATAGGATCTTCAGGAGTGTCATTGGCTGCGATACTAATGCCTATCATTATGATCCAAGTTGTAGATCGCTTCGGATGGCAAGATGGCTATATTATTCTGGCACTATTGATTTCAATCCCAGTATTAATCATTGCACCATTAATGAAAAAAAATCCAGAGGAAATGGGACTCCTTCCAGACGGTAACCAAAAAAATACTACTACCGATGAGCATGACGATTCAAAAGCATTACACATAAAAAATGACTTCGACTACTCAATTACAAGACACGATGCTCTCCGAATGAAGAGTTTATGGTTACTTGTCCTTGCATTTGGGATTAATGGTGCCGGGCTTCAAGCAATGTTTGTACATGGTATCCCTTGGATTATTGATATGGGATTCAGTCGTATGGATACAGCTTTTGCATTTAGCCTAGTGGGGTTTGGGAATCTTGGTTCAAAGATAATTTGGGGATGGTCATTACAGCGGTACACTCCAAAAAAAGTTGCTGCAGCAGCATATACACATTCCTTATGTGGTATAACGCTGATTTTACTTGCGAGTAATGGCAATGAAAATATAGTCCTTATGATCGGATGCATCTTATTTGGAATGGGATTTGGTGGAACAATTCCAAACAGTGAATACCTTTGGGCAAGTTACTTTGGTAGACGTTANTTAGGTTCTGTAAGAAGTATTGGCATGCCATTTACAATTATTTTTGGTGCAATCGGTCCAATAGTCGTAGCATATTTTTTTGATATAACTGGTNATTATATTCTTGCTTTCATAGGTGTAATCAGCTCCTATTTATTTGCTATCGTTATCATGCTCAATACAAACCCTCCAATTACTAGAAAACACTTAATGATTACATCATGAAATTAATTATTTTCCATCAATGGCATTCCATCCCACTTTTCTAAATGGGTAAATTNTTCAACTTCNTGTCGGCGNAGTTTGGTTAATATTTTACTNGGACGACCCAGAGGAATAATNGCAGCAACTGCCATATAACTTGGAATATCTAANATCTCACATAAAGATGGTTCTTCAGAAATAGCCATAGTTGTAATAGTTCCACCATATCCTTCATTACGAGCAGCAAGAAGAATATTCCATACAAATGGATAGATTGAAGCGCCACTCACAACACCTACGCGACTAAGNTCTTGATCCATTGAAGCGACTACACGTAAATCAACACCNACAACTAGTACAACAGGCGCTTGTGCAATTGGTTCAGTTAGCATTTTAGGAATTGGAACTGCTTCAATATCAGAATCAGAAAGTTGTGATTTTTGAATCGTATTCCAAGGACTTTCCCCTGCTTTTTGCTGAGCCCTATATTTTTTAGCAGCAAATGGAGCAATATCAGCAATCTTTCTTTTCATATCATTATCACGAATGACAATAACGTGTGCACCTTGTCTGTTACCTCCACTGGGAGCGAAACGAGCTTGGTCCAGTATCTTATACAACACATTATTNGGTACATATTCATCAGTAAATTCTCTTGCGGAAAATGTTGTCCGCATTACCTCATAAATATCCATTTCAGCTCCTCAATTTATTTCACATAAGATATTGCATNTTACCTAGTGTTTTAGTTAATGTCTGACATACAGCTAATAGGAAGGNNGGATTTGTGACAACACCACAAAATGAAGAATTNACACGGATACAAGGTTATCTTAATGCTCAAGGAGCGAAGTATTCTCATTCAGAAATATGGGAAAGAGTGATCTTATCNCGTCTANAATTCATANANACCCTCAAAGATGTTAATGAGACACAGTCAAAATGGCAACCTNAANAAANCGAATGGAGTATCAGTGAAATAGCATTACATTTGCTTAAAAGTTCTCGCAACATACGTAATACTGTAATCCGACTATCACAAAACCTTGAAACAGATACTGCGAATGTTGAACCCCCAAGAGAATCCACAGATCTCACAATTGATGAACTCATCACACAGTTCCGCAACGATTCAATGGAATGGTCATCAAGTATTCTATCGCTACCAACAGAACCTCCACTCGAACCAACCTCAGGTCATTCGATGTTTGGTGAACTACATGCAAGGGCATGGCATATGTTCCAAAGACTGCATGATACAGATCACATGAATCAAATTAAATCAGTAAAAGAATCCACTGATTTTCCAGAAAACAATGACAATTAAAGTCTCCGTCGGAACAGGACTCCATAATGAAAATTGGGATAGTGCTGCTATATGGGCTTCCGAAGTTGAAAGATTAGGTGTAGATACTATCTGGAGCGCAGAAACTTGGGGATTTGATGCGACATCACCTCTCGCTTTCCTTGCTTCGCACACTAACAAAATCAATCTTGGCACAGGAATTATGCAAATAGGGGCAAGAAGTCCTGCCACCATTGCTATGACTGCACTTTCTTTAGCGTCCATGACAAACGATCGATTTATTTTAGGCTTAGGAACTAGTGGACCTCAAGTCATCGAAGGCTGGCATGGAGTAAATTTTGATTTACCTTATACGCGGTTAAAGGAAACCATAGAAATTATA
>PANZ01000005.1 GCA_002707835.1 Chloroflexota bacterium | reverse complement strand
CGAATTTTTTTGGTGAGCTGTGAGACACTCTGAGCTTGTATTTGCATTATGCAGTAGCTACACGCTCCAGATATTCGCCACTTGAAGTTGATACCTTAATTTTATCTCCTTGATTAATAAATATCGGTACATTCACAACTAAGCCAGTCTCTAATTTTGCTGGTTTGGTCGCTCCCGTAGCTGTATCTCCCTTTACACCTGGATCAGATTCAATTATTACTAACTCGACTGCTGGGGCTATTTCAATGGATAATGCTTCATCTCCGTATAATATTAATTGAACTTTGTCATTTTCAGTAAGATAAGGAAGAGCATCTTCGATTATTTTTTTATCCACTTCAATTTGGTCAAATGTTTCAGTATTCATAAAAGTATAAATATCTCTATCCCCATAGAGATATTGCATTTCACGACGTTCAACTCGTGCAGCTGCTAATTTTTCACCTGCATTAAAAGACTTTTCTATTATATGTCCTTCTCGTAAGTTTTTTAGCTTTACTCGATAAACTGCAGATTTTTTAGTTTTTACATGGTGTACCTCTACTATTTGATAGAGAGTCCCATCTACTTCCAATGACAGTCCTTTTTTAAGTTCAGAAGTGCTAATCATCTATTACTCCAATTTCGAGATCTAACTTTGGTGATTTAGTTAAAGATCGTACCTTACCTGACTCCATCAAACACTGGTCTTCGATTCGCACACCTCCCCAATTTGGGAGATATACTCCTGGTTCAATAGTAAACACATGGCCGTTTTCTAAAATAGTATCAGACGCAGGGGATAATCTTGGGTTTTCATGTACATCGATTCCTACTCCGTGTCCTAGGCCATGACCAAAATAATCTCCGTAACCCATTTCAGTAATTACCGAAGCTGCTATTTCATGTGCTTCCAAGCCCGTCATACCAGCTTCGATACGTTCGATGGCCATCATTTGTGCTGTTAAGACTACGTCATATACTTCTTTGAATTTGGCAGTCGGTGCACCTAGGAAGAATGTTCGTGTAAGATCTGAACAGTAACCATCTACCTTAACTCCCATATCAATAACTACACCGGTTCCCTTTTTTAGCGCTACATTACGTGGTCTTGCATGGGGTAACGCACCCCATTCACCCCCTGCAACTATTGTGTTAAAGGACAAACTATCTGCGCCATTTTCGATCACATATTTTTGTATTTCCCACGCTAATTTTTTTTCAGTCATACCAGGTTTTATAATTTGAAAAGCATGTTTCATTCCTGCGTCTGCAATTTCAACAGCTTTCATAAGTAAAGTTAACTCATGATTATCTTTAGACATTCGAAGCTTATCGATAATACTCGATGCGGGGATGAAATTCGGAACATCTTCCCAAGTCATTGATGAAATTATATTAGTCCAATCTTGATATTGTTTCATCGTTAAGTTTTCGTGCTCATAGCCGAAATGACTGCCATCAGAGATTTTTTCTACTAATTCTGTTGCTATAGATGTTGAAGCTCCTGCTACTTTTACTAATTCAAATCCAGGACATTGTTGTTCTGCTTGTATCCAATATCGTGAATCTGTCGCAATATAAGCTGCCTGTTTTGAAATTAGGATGATGCCTGAAGATCCAGTAAATCCAGATATCCATTGGCGATTACTTGGATCTGTGACCAATAAAAAATCCAAATTTGAGTGTGCCATTTCCTCACGGACAAGTTGGAGCCTGTTAGTTGTCATTAATTATTACCTAGATAGTCGTTCGTAGAGCAAATCCAGCGCTGAAGTGTAGCTCAAGTGCCCGAAGCCCATAATTACTCCCCAGCAAACAGGAGATAGATAAGAATGATGGCGCCATTCTTCTGAACGTGCATTAGTGTTACTTAAGTGTACTTCTATAGCTGGTAAATCTATAGACTGTAATGCATCGGATATCGCAGTTGAGCTATGCGTTAATGCGCCNGCATTAATGATGANGCCATCGCAATCTCGATGTGAATGNAATGCATCGATTATTTCACCTTCATGGTTTGATTGATAAAATTCTACTTGTACATTGTTAAGTTTTTCCGCATGTGNAGAAATAATGTGTTCAATTTCAGATAGAGTTTGGGTACCATATATTTCAGGCTCTCTNTCGCCAAGTAGATTTAGATTTGGTCCATTTATCACAAATATTTTCATATTACNCTCCAAGTTTTATTGATTAAGTTTTTTTGATTGTGGGTTTCTGGCTTTTTGCAAAGCAGATGTAATTATCTCTTTTTGTTGTTTGTGCGCGACTGCAGTATAAATTTGCGTTGTATCTGCGGAACTATGTCCTAATAAATGTTGTACGATTCGAAGATCTGCATCATTGTCTAACATATGTGTTGCAAAGGNATGTCTCAGTAGATGAGGGTATACAGGTTGTTGAATGTTGGCTTTTATCCCAGATTTTTTAACTAATCTTTGGATGGATCTTGNAGACAATTGTTCACCAAATCGATTTATAAAAAGATATTCAGAAGTATTTTTTGAGATTTCTNCTCTACCTAGTTCAATATATTGTTTTAAAATCTTAGCNGCAGGGTCTCCAAATAAAGAAATTCGGTTTTTATCACCTTTCCCAGTGACAAAAACCTGTTTGTCTTCGAAATTTAGATCTGACAACTTTAATTTTACTAATTCGCTTACTCTTAATCCTGCGCTATAGAGTAATTCAATGATAGCACGATCACGTAAGCCACTAGGGGTCGTTACGTCATTAGAAGTGATCAAATCTTCGGTTTCTGCTTCAGAGAGAAAATGAGGAAGAGCTCGGTCTTTTTTTGGAGGTTTCAGCCGTAATATTGAATCACCTACAGGAGGATTCAATTGGTATCCTTCTTGATCTAACCAACGATAAAATGCAGCTATGGTAGTAGCTTTTCTTCTTATAGAGCCTGAGGCAAGGTCATTAATTTTTAAATCGGCAAGATAAGCTCTCCCAATTCTTCGACTAGCTTCCGTATAGGGAATTTCTAAGTCGTTTAAAAATACTAGGAAAGATTTTAAATCATTTCTATAGTTACGGATGGTATAACTTGATCGTCTTCGTATGCTTTTTAGGTGATTAAGATAATGATCAAGAGCTTGTTCTGCTTCTATCGGTATTTGTAAAGTTAATTCAGAAGATTGCGGTGCCATCGTTTCGCCTTATTCTTCTTTTAAGGCTAGAGTATTTTGGCGCTTTAAGGCAAGCTCAAACATTTATGTCTTAAGTTTATTTTTTCTCTTTGTTGTAGTTGAGCGTGGATCTTTCCCTTCGGATCGTAATCGTTCCTCACGCGCTGCTAGNAGATTTATTGCATCTTCCAGTTCAATTTTTTGAGGGTCTCTTGTATTCGGTATAGATGCATTNACAGTACCGTCGGTTACATAAGGACCAAATCTGCCATTNCGAATTTGAATAGTGCCTCCTCCATTTGGATGTTGTCCTAGTTCNGCAATGATTTGTTTAGATGCTCTTTGCCCTCTACGTCTTCTAGGCTCNGCTAATAATGCAACAGCCTCATCTAAATTAATGTTCTTCATATGCTCTATATCGTTAAGGCTTCGATTTTCATCACCACACTTTAGATAAGGGCCATTTGGGCCATCTTGTACAGTAATTTCAGTTTCATTGAGAGGGTGGATTCCTATCATTCGGGGGTATGAAAGTAATTCCAATGCATCTTCCAAAGTTATAGTGCNCATCTCTAGTCCGTCCCAGAGACTTGATCTTTTTGGAATGATAGCGTCTTTTTTTATTTTNCCCTTTTCATCTCTTTCAGGATCTTCTCCTAATTGAACGTAAGGTCCATACCTCCCTGTTTTTAGATATATAGGGGTTCCATTTGGATGATCACCTAAAGGTAGGTCTGCTAATTTTGCTTCACTTAATAATTTATTTGCGACATCGATGGTGATTTCGTCTGGAGGGATCTCTAATGGTAAGTCGGCACGTTTTGGATTTTCTCCTTCTTGGATTTGAGTTCCAAATCTTCCTACACGAACAACAATCGGCTCTCCATCTCCGTTTNTTCCAATTGGTACAGAACAGATTGAGCGTGCGTCAATATCCTCCCATCCCATACTAATTGTTTCGTGGAGGCCTTTTTGAAGGCGTGGTTCAGTATTNTCAATATTGTCGTCACCAAAATAAAAGTTATGCAACCAAGGTCTTCCTTCTTTGTCTCCCTGTGCAATAGCATCAAGGTGCGTTTCCATGCGTGCAGTAAATTCATAATCGATCAGTTCAGGGAAATGGCCNTCAAGTAATCTTGTTGTAGCAAAAGCCATAAATGTTGGGATCAATGTAGATCCTTTTTTCCATACATANCCGCGATCTTGGATAGTTTGAATAATGGATGCGTATGTTGATGGTCTNCCTATCCCTCGTTCTTCAAGCTCTCGCACTAAACTAGCTTCAGTCCATCTGTTTGGTGCCTGTGTTTCATGTGAAGTTGGACTAGAAGCATCTACAGGTAATTCCTGTTCAAGTTGTAATGTAGGTAAAATTCGTTCTTGATCGTCTAATGCAGCTTCTGGATCGTCACTACCTTCAACATATGCCCTGAGGAATCCAGGGAAAAGAATAACTTTCCCTGATGATTGAAAACTAAGTTCGCCGTATTCTGGACTTGTATAATTTAACCTTACTTGTGTACGCATCCCATTTGCATTTTGCATTTGTGAAGCTATTGTTCGCTTCCAAATCAATTCATAGAGTTGGAAGGCGTCTTGATCTAGATTATTTTTTATATTTTCGGGTGTCCTAAAAATTTCACCACTAGGTCGAATAGCTTCGTGTGCCTCCTGAGCAGCTTTTGCTGATATTTTATGACGTCGTGCTGATGCTGGAAGATATTCGTTACCGTACATTTGTTTAATTTGTGCACGAGCAGCATTAATTGCCTGTTCTGAAAGATTAGTTGAATCAGTACGCATATATGTGATGTATCCATTTTCATATAATCGTTGCGCGACTTGCATAGTTCTTTGCGTGCTATAACGTAATTTCCTACCAGCCTCTTGTTGTAATGTTGAAGTTATAAATGGTGCGGGCGGGTTTTGTGTAAAAGGTCGTTCACGTAAATCACTTACCTTTAGCGAAGCTGAAGTAAGTTCAGATGCAATGTTGGTGGCAATATCTTCATTGACTAATACGACTGTATTTTTGTCATTGAGTTCGCCATTCATAGAATTAAAATCTCTACCAGTGGCTATTTTAAGATTATTGATTTCAATTAGTTTTGCTGAGAAAAGATCTGATTTTGCTGATGTAGTACTAACACTAGTCTCTACGCCCCAATAGTTCGATCGAACGAAGTTCATACGCTTTCGTTCTTGTTCTACTATTAGCCTTACGACAACAGATTGTACGCGACCTGCAGATAGTCGTGGTTTTACTTTTTTCCATAGAACAGGGGAAATTTCATATCCTACCAGTCGATCTAAGATGCGCCTTGTTTCTTGCGCTTCAACGAGATTTTCATCTATTGATCGGGTGTTATCTAAAGCTGCTTGAATAGCTTCGCTAGTAATTTCATGAAATACCATACGGTGAACTGGAACTTTTGGTTTGAGTTCTTGTAAAAGGTGCCATGCGATAGCTTCACCTTCGCGATCTTCATCAGTTGCAAGGTATACTTCGTCTACTTCTTTTAAGATATTTTTAAGGCTGGTGACAGTTTTTTTCTTATCAGGAGGGACTACATACAACGGTTGAAAGTCTTTTCCTATATTTACTCCTAGGCGAGCCCAGCTCTCCTTTTTATATTTTTTAGGTATTTGTGCAGCAGAAGATGGTAGATCTCTGATATGTCCAATTGAAGATTCAACAAGATATTCTGCTCCTAGAAACTGAGATATAGTTCGAGCTTTGGCAGGTGATTCAACTATTACTAGTCGTTTATTTTGCATTGATCGGCTCAACTTCTCTTTTTGTTTTTGTGATATGTACTTTTTTAATTCTTCTTCCAATAACTGACATTACACGAAGACTTAACCCTTGGGGATCAATTTCACCATCTTCGTTTCTTGTCGAAGCTGAATCTCCAGGTGAAGCCAATCTTCCTAATAAAGTAAAGATTAAACCTCCTACTGTGTCAAAATCTTCTGATGCGATATTAACATGACACAAATCTTCCAATTCATCTATTGTCATTCGAGCGTCTACTAAGAATTCTCCTTCGCCAATGAGTTCGAATTCTAGTTCTTCAGTATCATATTCGTCGGTAATTTCTCCTACAATTTCTTCCAATAGATCTTCTACAGAAACCACCCCTGAAGTTCCTCCATACTCATCGATTGCTATAGCTAAATGAACTTGATCTCTTCTGAAGTCAGCAAGTAATTCATCTGCACGTTTCGTTTCAGGGACAAAATACGCTGGTCGACAAATATCAGCTAATCGTGGAGTCATATCACCACTTCTTAAGTACGCGAGTAAATCTTTTGCATAGATTACTCCCAATATTGAATCGACAGATTCTTCATATAGAGGTATTCGGCTATACCCAGACTCTCCAATAACCTTCATGACATCACCAATCGATGCATCACTTGATATTCCTATAAGATCAGTTCTGGGAGTCATTAATTCTCGAACAGTTTGATCGCTCATCTCAATTATTCCGCGCATCATTCGCCGTTGTTCAATCATTACAGGTTCTTCTTTATCGTCGGTGATTTCGATCAGGCCAATTAATTCTTCTGCTGGATTTGCTTCACGAATCTCATCATTACTGCCTAACAGACGTAGAATAATACTTATAGGAATATTCACTAACCATACGACAGGACTAAATGCATTCTGAAGAATTTGTATAGGTAGCGTGAGTCTTCCTCCCCATTTTTCAGGATCTATAGAAACAATTGATCGAGTAGTTTGGCGTATAAATGTTACAAAAATGAACGCACATACCGAACTTATTAAAATGCTTTGTAAATTGGCCGAGTAATTGACAGAAGCAATGTAATAAAATGTGGCAGTAAAAATTACTACCTCTGCAGTTATCGCTATACTTAGATATCGAAGGATTCTTTGTCTTTGTCGAACGTAATCGAGTAGAAGCTCACTCAATCCATCTAATCTTTCCGCACGTATCCTACCTCGTGACAATCCAGATATTCCTGCTTCAGCAGCAGATATAACAATGAGAAGAATTGTCGTTATAAAAAGAATTAATGAAACAACGACTATGGCTAAACTATTATCCAAAAGTTATCGAGCATCAATAAAACTTATTGATGCCAGTTATTCTCCCTTCCCTGAACGTATTCGACCAGGTATTCCAACTACTAAAGAATCTGGAGGGACATCTTTAGTGACTACGGTCCCAGCTCCAGTTCTAGATTTTGCTCCGACATTTACAGGTGCGATTAAGACAGAATTCACTCCAATAAATGATCCATCTCCTATTACTGTCTGATGTTTTTCATCTCCATCATAGTTAGCAGTAATAGTTCCTGCACCTATATTTACTCTTTCACCTACAATTGAATCACCGATATATGTAAAATGTCCAATCTTTGTATTCTTACCAATAGTCGATTGTTTTATTTCAACATAATTTCCTAGAGAAACTTCGTCAGATATTTTACTTCCTTCTCGAAGATGGCAATAAGGGCCAATGGATACATTATTTCCAATAACAGACATTTCGATTGTTGATGTAGTTATCTTAACATTATTACCTATTTCGCTATTAGCTATGTGAGCATTAGGCCCGATTCGACACCCAGTTCCAATTTTTGTCATTCCAGTTAGATGAACTCCTGGTTCCAAAATAGTGTCTTGTCCTACGAGTACATTTTTGTCGATGAAAGTTGAAGCAGGATCAATAATAGTCGTCCCGCCTAGCATAATTTGTTCGCGTATTCTGTTTTGCATGATATTTTCAGCCAACGCTAGTTCTACACGATTATTTACCTGTTGTGCTTCATTCGATTTTTTTAACTCATATGTATTTATGGGTATTTTTTGTTGTGTAGCTAGATTAACGATATCTGTAATAAAGTATTCTTCATTATCATGCGGTTCTAAAAGTAATAAAGCCTTGTTTAACCATTGCGTTTTCACTGCATAGATACCCACATTAATATCAGTTAATTTTTCGTTTTCTTCGGATAGTTCTTTTTGTTCTACAATTTCAGTAACTATGTCATTTTCCTTTTTTATTCGCCCATATCCTTGAGGATTATCAACTACGGCACTTACAAGTGTGAGAGTGCTATTGGATTCTGAGTGTTTTGTAATTAAATTTTGAATAGTTTTTCTGGTGATAAGAGGAAGGTCTCCATTAATTATTATTGTATTTTCGAAACTACTAGCATTCTCGTAGGCTACAGAAACTGCATTTCCTGTTCCAAGTGGTGTGTTTTGTATTACACAAGATATTTCAGGATCAATTTGACTAAGTGCATTATTATTTTCTGGATTGGTTACTAAGATGACTTTATTAATATCCACTTGATTTAGTGAATCGAATACATGGCTAATAATAGGTGCACCTGATACTTGATGAAGAACTTTCGGTAATTGTGATGACATTCTCGTTCCACTGCCCGCAGCCAACACAATTGCAGCCCAATTTCTTGCAGAATCAGTATTTCTTTCAGTCACAATATAAATCCTTCTTTTTTAGCTTATATTGTTGGCTATATCTTGCTATACCATGTAGCCCGATTTTTCACTAACATTCAAAAAAAAGGATATCCTATAATTGACTGCCTCTTCCAGTGCATTCTACCCTAGCGATACACTAGGTGTGCAAGATATCTGATAAACCTGCAAAAAATTGATATTTATTTGATAAAGATTATCAAAAGTTGAGGTGCTCGATTGAAAGTTGATGAGTTAAGAAAAGCTTTTTTGAATTTTTTTGAAGCACGAGAGCATCGGGTTATTCCTTCTGCATCCTTAGTTCCTCATGGTGATCCAACATTATTATTTACTACAGCAGGGATGGTCCAATTTAAACCATATTTCATGGGCTTAGAGACTCCTCCTGCGTCACGTTTAACTTCAATTCAAAGGTGCTTTCGCACAACCGATGTAGAAGAAGTTGGTGATGAAAATCACCTTACTTTATTCGAAATGTTAGGGAACTTCTCAGTCGGAGATTATTTTAAGAGTGAGTCTATAGATTGGGCTTGGGAATTTTTGACTGAAGTGCTGGGTATTAATAAAGATCGCTTATGGGCCACAGTCTATATTGATGATGACGAGGCTTATGATTTATGGAAAAAGAAAGGTATTTCGGAGGATAGAATCTTAAGATATACCGCTGAGCAAGGTAATTATTGGGGACCTCCAGGTGATAGCGGTCCATGTGGTCCATGTTCAGAACTACATTATGATTTTGGTACTCCAGTTATTGAGGATGAGAATTATGATCCAGACAAAGACCACCCAGCTATGGATACTGGTAGATTTTTAGAGATTTGGAACCTTGTATTTATGGCGTACTATCAACATGAAGATGGTACGAGAGAAGATCTTCCTGCTGCTAATATTGACACTGGAGCTGGATTAGAAAGGTTAGCTGCAGTTTTACAAGGTGTGCGTAGTGCATATGAAACTGACGAGCTGCGTTCTATCCTAAAATCAGCAGAAGAAGTCACAGAAATAGCATATACACCTGAATTAGCTGATCAAAATGCTAATGGTTTGAGAGTTATTACTGAACATGCCCGTGCATTTGCCTATTTAGCAGCTGATGGTGTATTGCCTAGTAATGAAGGTCGTGGGTATGTTCTGAGACGTTTAATTCGGAGGGCTGTATATTTTGGTTATCAAATGGGAATATCTAAACCTTTCTTAGGCGATGTGGTTAATTCTGCAATTTCTGTTTCGGCTGCTAATAATCCTGAATTGGAAAAACAAAGAGAATTTTTATTGCGTGTTGTAATAGCTGAAGAATCTAGATTTCAGCAAACTCTTTCTACTGGTTTGGAACTTTTAAATGATGTTATGAAAAGCCATAGCGAACAAAAAGAAATTCCTGGTCGAGAAATGTTTGTACTGTATGATACTCACGGATTGCCTCCAGAGCTGACTCGTGAAGTCGCTCGGTTTAACAATTTTTCAATTGATGAAATAGGTTTTACAAATGAAATGGATGCACAGCGCGAACGTTCAAAAGGTGAAGAAAGTTTTTCTGAAAATGAAAGTGAACGTCAATCTCGATATGCTTCCTTAGGGTTAGTTTCACAATTTACTGGGTATGAAAAAATAAACGATCAATCGCATGTTCTTCTTTTAATGCGTGATGAAATGATTGTGCAGCAGTTAAATGCTGGTGATCATGCCGAAATTATCCTCGAATCTACATCTTTCTACCCTGAGGGCGGAGGACAAATAGGTGATCGTGGTGAAATTATCACTTCTACTGGAAAATTCTTGGTTGAAGATACTCAAAAATTCGGTGACTCTATCATTCATTTTGGTCAAATGAATGATGGGAAGATTGATGCCGGTGTTGAAGTAGAATCTAGAGTTGATAGTGATTTCCGTTTAGGCGCTATGAGAAATCATACCGCTACTCATTTACTTCATGCGGCTTTACGTAAAGAATTAGGTGTTCATGTAAAACAGGCAGGATCTTATGTAGGTCCTGATAGACTTCGATTCGATTATACACATCCTGAAGCGCCTACTTACGAAAATTTGCAATCAATACAAGCTTTAGTAAATGAAAAAGTTCGTGATGACATTGTTGGTTCAACATTTGTATTACCCTATGCTGAAGCAGTTGATCGAGGTGCTGTCGCTTTTTTTGAAGATAAATATCAAGATCAGGTTAGAGTAGTTGAATATTGTGTTGCACCACATAGTCATTCTGCTGAAGCTGGATGTTTCAGTAGTGAATTTTGTGGAGGAACACATATTCATTCAACTGGTCAAATTGGACGTATGCAAATTATTGCAGAATCCAGTATTGGTGCAGGATTACGTCGTATTGAGGCTGTGACAGGGCCAGAAGCTGAAGCATTTGTTACTGCTCGGTTGAACACTTTAGATTTACTTGTTCAAAAATTTAAAGTTCCTGTAGAAGAATTACCTCAACGTATTAATTCACTAGAAGATCAACTAAATACTGAACGAAAACGTGCCGAAGCTACCTTGGGAACAATTGCTAAAATTCATGCAGATGAAATTGTGAAAGTAGTTAATCAAGAGGATGGCACTTCAATAATTATAGAATTTTTAGAATCAGAATCTGTAGATACATTAAAACTAATCGTTGATCGAATTCGATCACAATTGGATAACGTATTTATATGTGTTGGTACTGAGATAGAATCCAAACCATTTTTCATGACTGCGTCCTCTGAAACTGCAATTGCTAATGGTTTGAAAGCTGATGATTTAGTTCGATTTGTTGCAACTATTTGTGGTGGTTCTGGAGGTGGACGTGCTGAATTTGCTCAGGCCGGTGGTAAAGAATTATCACAAATGAAGGGTGCATTAGATTTATTAAGGGCAGAATGTAATCGTATATTAAATGATAATTCTGATTTATCTTCAGTTGAGAATCCTTAAAGAGGTTTGTGAATGCGTTGGCTTGGAATAGATGCAGGCACAGTTCATGTTGGACTTGCAATTTCTGATGCTGAAGAGCACATTGTGGTGCCGCTCGAGATTGTGCCAGCTAATGTTGCATTTCCTGCGATACGTGCCATAGTTTTACGTGAAAATATTCAAGGTATTGTAGTGGGGTTACCTTTGCTACCAAGTGGTGATGAAGGATATTCTGTTGAAGTAGCAAGAAAATTAGGTTCTAAGCTGGAAATTGATTTAAAAATCGCTGTTTATTATGAAGATGAAACTTTAACAACCGAAGCAGTTTTGTCACGTGAACCTAATATCAACAAAAAACATAAACGTCGGAATGATGATTTAGCTGCCACTTTGATATTGGATCAATTTTTACAGAAAAGAAGAATCGACAATATTCAGATTGATGCGGGAGATAAAAAATGCTAATGATAGCTCGTAATCAGCTGATAATTGCATGTGTCGTACTGAGTGCCTTTTTATTAGGTATTGGGTATTGGGTTATTGATACACTTGCTGAAACTCCAGAGAACATTATCGCGAATATTGATGAGTTTGCTTCAAGAACTCAACTTCAAAGTCAAAGTATCGATACCGTTGAAATTAATATTCCAGAAGGATCTGATGTAGAGGAAATTATACAAATTTTGTTGAATGCTGAAGTGATAAATGACGAATCACGTTTTCGAATACTAATGACATTTGGTGATTTCGGTTCACAATTACAGGCTGGTAGTTACCAATTTAAGAAGAAAATGCCAGCAGCAGAAGTTCTTTTTTTTCTAAGACAAGGTGGTGTTACATCTGATTTAGTTAGAATCCCTGAAGGCTTGCGATTGATAGAAGTAGGTCAACTACTTCATGATGCTGAAGTAGTTGATATTCAAGACTGGCAAGATACTTTATCGCAAGACTGGTTACACATTGCGCTTAGTAGCAAACCACCTGAATCATCTTTATTAGGCTATTTACTTCCTGCAAGTTATCCCTTCAGGGAAGGTACTACTGCTGAAATAGCAATTAAGTCTATGTTAGACGCATTTTCTGAACAGGTATCTCCCGAATTAATGATATTAGCTGGAGAAAATGGGATGACTTTGCACGAAGTTGTCACTTTAGCTTCAATTGTAGAGCGCGAGGTAGTATTGATAGAAGAAATGCCTGTTGTCGCATCTGTATTTATTAATCGTTTAGAACAAGATATTTTGCTTGGCGCCGATCCTACGGTTCAATTTGCTATTTCTAATGCGGATAGTGTTGAAAAATATGGCTGGTGGAAATCATATTTGGATTTCGACGATTTAGAAGTAATTTCTCCATACAATACATACTTAAATCTAGGACTTCCTCCGGGACCAATATCAAATCCTGGTATCGCAGCGATAGAGTCTGTAATAAAACCAGCTGAGACTGATTATATATACTTTGTTGCTTCGCCAGCATGTGATGGTTCTCATTTGTTTAGTGCTAGTTATTCCGGGCACCTACGTAACGTGGATAAATTCAAGCAATCAAGCTGTGGGGCATTATACTAATTTATGCAAAGAAGTATTTTATGAGTCTTAGTGATATAGCTGTGTTAATTGGTAATCCCGTGACTCATTCACTTTCTCCTGTTTTCCAACAAGCAGCATTTGATCATATGAGTATAAATGTGCGTTATGAAGCTTGGGAAACACATGTTGATGAATTAAAACAAAAGATAGCTTTGTTACGTTCTTCTGAATATCTTGGTGCCAATATTACAATTCCATATAAGCTAGATGCTATGAGTTTTGTCGACAGTATTGATGACATTGCCGAACAAGTAGGTGCTATCAATACTATCATTTCGCGTAATGGAACTCTTGTCGGTACGAATACTGATGTTGAAGGCATTCAGAATTCTTTTAAATTGACTAATGTAAATTTAAAAAATAAGACTGTCATTCTTTTTGGCGGTGGTGGAGCAGCTCGTGCTGTCATCGTTGCTATGAAAAATGCAGGAGTCAAAGACATTACTGTTATCAATCGTACAGAAAATAAAGTAAAGCATTTTGAATCATTTNCGGACAGTAACTTTAACGTTTCGATANTAAGTNCTGACTTAGTGACTAGTGATCGTAGTGCACTTTTTAGAAATGCTGACATCATTATTAATGCTACCTCTTTAGGGATGTCCAANGGAGGAAATGAATTACTTTCACCAATTCCACAAGAACTTTTGTATAGCTCACAAGTGGTATTTGATCTTGTTTATACTCCTGAACGGACCCCATTACTTAAAATGGCAGAATCAGCAGGTGCACAATGTATTGGAGGCCTAGCTATGCTAATTTTTCAAGGTGCAGCTGCTTTTCGATTGTGGACCGATAAGAATCCTCCTCTTGAAGTAATGTTTCGTGCAGCTAAAAAAGAGCTTGATTATTAGTTCTCTGTTAAAACTAACTTAATTGCTGATACGATAGAAATATAACTATATTTAGGGCTCAGGAACATACAATGGGACTTGGACTTGCGTTTATCATAATTTTNCTGATGACTGCGATTGTTGGTTTTGCAGTGGTGCAGGCGATGTTTGCTGCCAAAAAATGGCGTTCCGTAATTGCCGCTGGCGATTATCAAGCATTATTACAACTGTTGGATATGACATTTGACGAATGGCGGAATAGTAGACCTCCGAGANGAACACCTCCTAGTGATTGGCGTGCACTACATTCAGTNACATTAGTTGCAGCTAATCACAAATATATCCGAGTATCCTTGCTTGCTGATGCTGATGTTCAAGTAGTTGACGGTACTCGTAGGGAGATATCGAACCAATATGTAGTCGCTCGACGCGCTGCAGTTCGAATGGTGGAAAGATTATTGTACGAAGTTCCCCATGTGAAATTTGATGCTGTACAAGTTGACATTTGTAGTGAATATAGAACTGCTTCTGGTGAAACAAAACAGCAAAATTTATTAACCACTCACGTTAATCGTTCAGTTGCAGCACTTAGTGATTGGGATTACGGAAGCCCAGAAGATATGCTTTTAGAATGGGAAACTCAGGATGGCGAAAGGGATTTAAATATTAATCCTGATAGAGACGCACTCATTGATTAGCCTATATCGACAGAATATAGATAACCTATTCTATGGAGGACAGATACATGGTGAAATTTCGTTGGTTAACAGCAGGTGAATCCCATGGTAAGGGTCTTTCGGCTATTATCGAAGGGATCCCTGCTGGTTTAGAGATCTCCGAAGAATTAATCGCTAGTGATTTATTGCGCAGACAGGGTGGTTATGGGCGTGGGAAACGACAGCAAATAGAGCAAGATAGAGCTGAAATTATTTCAGGAGTTAGACATGGAAAATCAATCGGATCACCGATTGCACTTACCATGATTAATAAAGATCACCAAAACGCAAATTGGCAAACTAGAATGTCGATTGAGCCAGTTGATGATGAAGTAGAAAAAACAACGTTACTTCGTCCTGGGCATGCAGATTTAGTTGGAACTCAAAAATACGGCTTTGATGATGTTCGTCCAATTCTTGAACGCTCGAGCGCACGCGAAACAGCTGCGCGAGTTGCAGTTGGCGCTGTTGCACGTACTCTTCTTCGTGTTCTTGGTATNGAAATACGATCACATACTCTTTCAATTGGTAATATTTCTGCTAAAACAGGCGCATCTATTAATTGGAGTATTGTTGAAAAATCNCCTGTCAGAGTTGCTGATAAATCTTCGGAGCAGGCAATGATTCAAGAAATCGATGCTGCACGAACAGACTTAGATACACTTGGCGGTGTTTTTGAAGTACGTGCCAGTGGTCTACCTATGGGTTTAGGTAGCCATGTCCATTGGGATCTCAAACTCGATGGATTAATTGCCCAAGCTGTAATGTCAATTAATGCTGTCAAAGCAGTTGAAATAGGTGAAGGTATTGATAATTCTTTTGGGAAAGGATCGGAAGTGATGGATGTGATACTTCCTGAATCTGCTTGGGAATTAAGGAAATGGGAACGCATGTCAAATCGTGCTGGTGGACTCGAGGCGGGCATTACAAATGGACAAGATTTAGTTGTTCGCGGGTTCTTAAAGCCAATCTCAACTGTGCCTAAAAAAATGCCTACTGCTGATTTGATTTCTGGTAAAGAGACAGAATCATTCTATGAACGTTCTGATGTTTGTGTCGTACCTGCAGGTGGCGTTGTTGGTGAGGCAATGGTTGCGATCGTTCTTGCNAATTCAGTTTTGGAAAAATTCGGTGGCGATAGCATTAAAGAACTAACTCAAAATTTTGAAAATTTCCAGAAAACTGTAGGGCCACGAGGATAAATATATGGGCGCTATTCCGCAAATTTCTTTAATAGGACTATCAGGCGTTGGTAAAAGTACTATTGGTGAGATGATCGCTGCTAATCTTGGATGGTCCTTCCTGGATACAGATATTCTTATTGAAGAAGAAACTGGCTCCAACCCCGCAGAATTAATTACTTCAAAAGGTGAACTCTTTTTCAGAGAAATAGAAGAACGTGTAATTATTGAGGCAACACAAAATGAATTTGTTGTAATTTCTACAGGTGGTGGAGCATTTCTTTCTCCACAAAATCGTCGTAATCTTGGTGCCAATGGATATATTTGCTTCCTTGATGCTACTCCTAAAGTTATTTCTGAACACTTAAAAAATTACCCCCGAATAGTTCCTCGTCCATTACTTGGAGATTCACCGGAGGCTTTAGAGTCTCGTCTTTATCAGCTTGATAAAGAAAGACGTGATACCTANCAACATGCAGATCTTTGGGTTCCTGTGCAAAATATGTTTAATGATTTTGAAAATAGATCTGATGCAATTTCTGAAGTAGTTACTCGTATTTTACGCGCTTGGTCTTCAGAATCAAGACAACTTCTTGAATCATCACGTCGCTTGGAACGGTTGGCTGAGATTGATCTTCCAGCTCCTCCATCAGCGATTGTAGATACAGGTATCGATAAATATCCTATTTGGATTGGGCCTGAAGAATTGAACTTTTTACCAGATCGGTTACGCCAATTAGATTTGACGAATCGTCGAGTTTTTATGATCTGTGATAGTAATGTTATTGATCTACATGGAACTTCGATAGCAGAAATATTAGATAGAGATGGGATAGCCGGAGCATCCTATATACTGCCAGCAGGCGAAGAATCTAAAAAACTCGAGATTGCCAAGGAAATTTATACTTGGCTTGGTACTCAAAATGCTGAACGCCGCGATCTAATATTGGCAGTTGGNGGAGGTGTAGTTGGTGATTTAGCNGGATATGTTGCCTCAACCTACTTACGGGGGATTCCTTTTATACAAATTCCAACAACTGTTTTAGCAATGAATGATGCAGCTATTGGAGGAAAAGTCGCAGTTGATTTACCGGATGGAAAAAATCTTGTTGGTTCGTTTTATCAACCAAAAGCTGTAATTTCTGATGTATCTACTCTAACAACGCTTCCCTCTCGTTCCTTTAATGAAGGTTTTGCAGAGTTAATTAAACATGGATTTATCTTAGATCCTGATTTGCTTTTTGAAATGAAGAATTTGGGTAATGTTCATACTTTGCAACATGATGTTACTCGATTGTCTGAACTGACTGCACGGTCCGCTCGTCTTAAAGCACTTGTTGTTTCTAGTGATCCTCGAGAAGAAAATTTACGTATGATATTGAACTATGGTCATACGATTGGTCATGCAATCGAAACTGTAAGCAATTATACCGAATATCTTCATGGTGAAGCAGTTGCAATAGGTATGATGGGTGCTGCTCGTATAGCGCGACATTTAGAAATGATTGATGACGAATTACTTGCGATGCATAGTGACTTATTGCGTTTATTTTCCTTGCCAACTGAAATGTCTGATATGAATATTAACTCTATTCTACAGGCTATGAAACGAGATAAAAAAGTGGAATCTGGTAAATTACGTTTTGTGTTGTTGGAAGATATTGCTAAACCTGTGGTACGGAATGATGTACCCGAATCAGTTGTCATAAGAGTATTAAAAGAAATTTCTAGAAGTTGAATGTTTTCTAACAATTCTAATAGAAAACGTATAGTAGCTATTGCAGATGGTAAGGTTCAATCTGTAGGATATAGAGCTTTTTGTGCAGACCATGCTTTACGTTTAGGCGTTAGTGGATATGTAAAAAATCTGCCGGATGGTCGTGTACAAATANTAGGAATAGCGGATGAGGCTACATTAAGACAAATGGTCGAAATTATGAGGACAGGACCTGCCTTTGCTCATGTTAAGGATGTTATTTTCCGATGGGAAGAAGTTGAAACTGAAATAGAAGGTTTTGAAATTAAGTTTTAGCAGATGGTTGTGGTTCTCTATTATTTGTTTTTTCAAAATTCGGTTGAGTGACTGTCGATACTATGAGACTCACTATACTCAGTAATATCGCCGCAATACATGCCAGTCGCCAACCATCCAGAAAAGCTTTAGATGCTCCTAAGGTTGATTGAAGTTCACTAAGAGGAATATCAAATCCTTGTGTAGCCATAACAGCTACTACCAATGCTGATGCAAGTGCTTGTCCTGTTACATTTCCCACGTTACGTGTTAAGTTACTGAAAGCTCCTACGCTTCCTAGAACTGACGTAGGTACAGAACCCATAATTTGACTATTGTTTGGGACTCCCCATGTGCCATGAGATAGTCCTTGGATTAATAGTAATATCGCTATAGTGAGCAAAGATGTTGATTCATTAATAAACAACATACCGATAGAAGATATTATTAAGATTGAAAACCCCAATATCGTAAAAGGTCTTGATCCAAACCGGTCAGTTAATCTTCCCGAGGTTTGTGCAGATATTGCCATACCAATAGAAGTGAGGAAGATTAAGCTTCCTGCAGTGCCTTCATTAAGACCTCTTAGACTAATTAAGTATATTGGTACCAAGAGTCGAAAAGTTGTTGTAGACATAAATCCAGAGAAACGCGCTAATGTTGCTTTGCTAAATGTGCCACTATTAAACATTCGCAAATTGAACATAGGGTGAGAGGTTTTTAATTCCCAAACAACAAAGCAATAGAATAGAAGAAATACTAGTGCACTGCCTCCAATAATTAATGGAGAGAACCAGCTTACGTTCAAAGGGTTATTTATGGTGAGGGCCAAAATAACTATTGTAGTACCAGATAGCAAGGCTCCTATAAAATCAAACGGTATTTTTTCATCTGTACGGAATTGATTTAACTTTCGATCGTCTAGAATAAAATAACCAGCAATAAAAGCTATAACTATGGGTATTATTATGATCCAAAACAAAGCTTGCCATGAGAATATATTAAGAACTATACCTGCGAATATTGGACCTGATGCACCTCCTATTGCTACAGCAGTTGAATGAGAACCGATTGCTTTTCCTCGCTCCTCAGAAGGGAAGACTGCTACAACCATTGCGGATCCCACTGCAGTTGACATGGAAATCCCTATAGCCATAAAGACTCTTGCGAAAAGCATTATTTCAAACGAAGGTGCCATTGCAGTAATGACACATCCAACTGCTGAAATTGTTAATCCAATTAGATGAACTTTTTTCCAGCCAATGATATCTGCCATTCTGCCCATTGGCATCATAAGTGCACTTATTGCTAGGTTTTGCGCTATTACTACCCATGCTACTGCTCGTAATGTAATCGCGTAATATTCTGCAATGGCAGAGAGAGCAACAAATACCATAGACATCATTAGAACTTGAGTGGATGCTGAAATNGCTATAGCAGCAAAAGCTTTCCATTTATAACTTGAATTGTTATTAATTGGCGATTTGTGAATCAATTCAGTCAATATGTAACCACCTAATAGCAAATTTCACGACTGTTTTCTGTTTTTTGGAAATAAATATTCTGTATTGTTTCTGTCGATTTTTTAAGTCCAATTATTCTATGAATAGGGGACATCCATGATTCTCTAATATTCATTAGTTAGAGTGTCTATTGATTCACCATAGTAGTTATTTTCACGATCTATCAGTATTACCTCACATGACTGATTAACTTCAATTGTGGAAGTGTCGGCAGGACAAATCGCAAAAGCAGTTGCCTTAGACATCGAAGTTAGTATGCCAGAGCTTTGCTTTCCTGTAAGACGGATTGTGGGTACTTCATTTGTTTCATCTATTACAACACGTGCATAGAATCTACGACCATCTGTATTGATAATTTTGTCTTTAGAAATAGCACTTACTAATGGTCGNGGCCAAGCATTAATTTTGCCTAGCATTTTAAAGATGGCTGGTCGGCCAAAAAGTTCAAATGTAAGCATTGCACTTACGGGGTTTCCTGGAAGTCCCAAATGAGGTACTTGTGCTCCTGATTTTTTTGTGAAGATACCAAACGCTAGAGGTTTTCCTGGTTTCATTTTGACAGTCCAGAATCCTACTTGCCCTTCTTCTGCTAAGACCGTCTTTACAAGATCAAAGTCTCCTCTTGAAACTCCAGCTGACGTAATCAGAAAATCAGCATTTTCTACTCCTTCTCTAATGAGATGAGTGAGGCTTTCAACATTATCTTTTGCAATATTTAAAATTTTTNGAATTCCTCCAAAATTTTTGATTTGTGCCGCTAATCCAAAACTGTTCGAATCATAGATCTTCCCATCTATATAAGATTCTCCTGGACTGAGCAGCTCATCACCTGTAGATAAAACTGCCACAATAGGGCGGCGATGTACACTAATACTATTCAGCCCTAATGAAGCCAGTACAGCGATTTGTGCTGGACCAAGGATAGTCCCTTTTCTAAAAACGATGGTACCTTTTTTGATATCTTCACCTGCAGGACGAATATTTGCTCCTGTCATAGCTTCAACATCAATTAACACTTCAGTTTTTTCTGTATCGTTTGCGCTGATTTCCTCTCGATACTCATCAGTTTCTTCAAAAGGAACAATTGCGTTAGCGCCATTAGGTATAGGTGCTCCTGTCATAATACGTACTGCTTGGCCAGACATCACAGTGCCATTGAAAATTTTTCCAGCAGGTAAGTAACCAATCACAGATAATTTTTTTGGTTGAGAATAGGATGCATCTTCAGTGTCTTCAGCTCTAACGGCATACCCATCCATACCAGTGTTCGCATGAGGTGGAATATCAAATTGTGCTATGAGATCTTCAGTAGTTACTTGATTAATTGCTTCTATGATAGGGATAGAAACTGATTCCAATTGCGTAAATTTTTCAAGAATCAAGTTTCTCGCTTTTTGTACTGAAATCATATCAGCAGGTAAGATGCTGCGATTGCCTGTCGTTGTACTACTGTATGTATTCGACGTATTCTCCACAGATTAGTTTCCTTATATTTCGATTCAAAAACTCAGTAATAAACTTAAAAAGCAAAAATACTTCTTAAAACCTTGGACGAATGTCATAGAGTTTTTTCAGTTGTGCAAGAATTTTTGCTTGCTCTTTTTCGACATCCTCTTTGCTAAGTGTTCTTTCCATTGATTGNTAATTTATGTTAAGCGCTATAGCACGATACTCTTTTTCAATACCATCTCCTGTATAAACATCAAAAGGTTCTGCGCTGCTTACTAATCTAGAATTTTTAAATATAGTTTGCACTTNACCAACTGATATTGAATGTGGAACTAATAATGATAAATCTTGTTGGACAGATGGGAATTTTGAGATTGGTAAAAATTCCTTCTGTAATGTTAGTTGGTTTAAAAGATTTTCTAATTCTAATTCAAATAGAATTGTGGGTTGAGAGATTCCAAATTGTGATAAAGTTTCAGAAGATACTTCACCTATGAATCCTATAATTGTGTCATTGATTACAATTTTTGCTGTGCGACCAGTAACGAATCCAAATATTTCTGAATGTTCATAATTTGCTTCTATATCAAGATTTTCTAGCAAGTTTTCTACAGTACCTTTTGCATCAAAAAAATCTAGAGGTTTAGTAGTAGGTTGGCTCCATCGATTTATTTCGAAGCCGCTGATTGCACCANTTGCTAATGCCTTTTCATCGGGCAGTGGATCATCTTTTTGCGANAAATACACCGAAGCAATTTCAAATATGGCAATATTACTTGCTCCTAAACGGATGTTTCGTTCAATTGTTTCCAAAATAGAATGCCGCAAGGTTGGTCTTAAGATTTCACGATCAGATGAGAGTGTATTTTTTAGGCGAAAGAAATCGATACTTGCTAATTCGTCAGGCGGCAATATTTTTTCAAGGACTTCTTCTGTTGTAAGTGAATATGTGATGATTTCTTGCCAACCCATTTTAACCAAAGAATCACGTAATTCTTCACGTAATACAAGCTTATTATNTGGTTCCCATGTAGGAATTTGTCCACTAATTGTTGACTCNGGGAGCCTATCGTAACCTGCTAACCTTACTATTTCTTCTATTACATCATCAGGTATTGTGATGTCAGTTCTCCACCATGGAGCTCTAACTATGAATAATTCATCAGTGTCATTAATTAGTGTTGATTTAACGGNGAATCCTAAATTTTCTAAGATAGATGTTATTTCTGTAGTCGATATATGGAATCCTATTAGAGTATCAACTCGAGCTCTGGTTAGTTGAATTTCATGGTTTTCATTTGGTACAGGGTGCATGTCAACATAGCTGTCTGGAGGTGTTGCCCCTGTTATTTCTACGAAAAGTTGAATCGCTCTCTTGGTTGCATCTAATGCTAAATGTGATGATAGGCCACGTTCGAAACGAGAAGATGCTTCAGATCTAAGCGTTAATTTATTAGAGGTACGTCTTACGCTAACTGGATCAAATCGTGCAGCTTCTAAAAGTATATTGGTCGTGGATTCAGTCACTTCTGTATTTTTGCCTCCCATCACACCAGCTAAAGCGATAGGTTGTGAATCATCAGCGATCACCAACATTTCAGGAGTTAGAGTTCTGTCTAAGTCATCCAGAGTTTGGAGTGGCTCATTTTGATGTGCAGGACGTACAGTAATATTTCCATTGATTTTATCTAGATCGAATGCATGTAATGGCTGTCCTAATTCAAACATTACATAATTTGTTATATCAACAACATTGTTGATAGGTCTTTGCCCAATAGATTTTAGTCTTTCTTGTANCCATTCTGGAGAAGGTCCAACGGAAACGTTTTTGATAATGGTAGCTATATATCTGCTGCACAAATCTTCATTTTCAATNACAACTTTTATTTTTTGGTTATTATTAGCTGAAGTTTCTAAGTCATATTTTAATGGATGTTGGATTGTATTGTTAAGGATTGCAGAAACTTCTCTTGCAATACCAATCATCGACATCATATCTGGTCTGTTAGGCCAGATATGTATATCAAGAATTGTGTCACCAAGATGATCTTGAAGAGGCAAGCCTATAGGAGTATTAGCAGCGAGTTCGATTATCCCATCATGNCTATCCGATATCCCCAGTTCAGCTTCTGAAAGAATCATTCCTGCAGATGTAATTCCTCTAATTTTATTCGCTTTAAGTTTTTGTTTTTTCCCTGTTTGTGGATTAGTCAGTTCCGAACCTTCACGACCAAAAGCAACTTTTTGCCCAATACTTAAATTTGGTGCACCACATACGACTTGCTGGTTATCTTCAGCCCCGTAGTTAACAGTAGCTAAACGTAGTCTGTCAGCATTTGGATGTTTATCTATTGAGACTATCTCAGCAGTTATTACAAGAGAAGGATCCCATTCCTTGCCAATTTTGATCACAGCATCAACCTCAGCAGAGGCCATTGTAAGAGTTTCTGCAAATTTATCTACATCAATATTTGTAGGCAAATTAACGTATGTATTAAGCCATTTTAATGAAACAAGCACATTCACCTCTCGTTATTTTTAGTATTAATTTCTTTGTAATTAAGTACGTTTAATACAAAAAAATTATTATCGATAATTCCCGAATAGTAACTTAATTCCCCAGTCTTTATTTTCCAGATCCCGCATTACCTTTTGTAGATCATCTCGATTAGGGCTAGAAACTCTGATCGAGTCAGTTTGATTTTGTGCCTGCGTACGTTTTAGTTTCATGTCTTTAACATGATTTGTGATAGCTCGGGCTATATCCGATTCAATGTTTTGAATTAAAGAAAGTGATTGTCTAACAGAGCCTCCACTGGCAGTTTCTAAAGGATTACGTTTTATATTCTCAAGTGGCACTTTTCTGGCAATAAATTTACTGACTAAAATTGCCCAAATTGCATCTAGTTTAAAGTTATCTTCGGTTCGTATTTCAATTGAATTATTGGATTGTTCAAAATTGATTTCTGCAACAACATTCTTAAAATCATATCGGTTAATAATTTCTTTACGAGCTTGATTAAGTGCATTGTCAATTTCTTGATAATCACAACCAGTTGTAATGTCGAATGAAGAATTTTTTGCCATCGTTACCTAAAATTGTGATAAAAAACGTAAGTCATTGGTATAAAAATGGCGTATGTCATCGACTTCGTATACAGCCATTGCAATGCGTTCAATTCCCATCCCTGCAGCGAATCCAGTGTAGACAGAAGAATCATAGCCAGCATTTTCAATAATTTCCGGATGAACCATTCCTGCCCCCATTATTTCTAACCATTTTCCTCTGAACTTTACTGCTAGTTCAACTCCAGGTTCAACAAAAGGGAAATAGCTATTTCGTAGCATTACTTCAGAATCTGGNCCAAAGATTTGCCTGGCAAATTCATGTAGTGTTCCTTTTAAATCTGCCAAAGAGATACCTTTATCAATNGCCAATAATTCAACTTGTTGTAGCATCCATTCATGTGTCATATCAGTAGCTTCGTATCGATAACAGCGTCCTGGAACTGCTACACGAATAGGTGGTTCATGTGTTTCCATATATCGAATTTGCATAGGGCTTGTATGTGTTCGCAGTAACATGGGTTCATCTTTTCCATCTATCCAAAAAGTGTCCCACATGTCTCGCGCAGGGTGATTTTCAGGGATTCTTAATTTATCGAAATTATAAGAGCTTAATTCTACCTCTGGCCCTTCGACCACTGTAAATCCAAGTCTTCGAAGAACATCTAATGTTTGTCTAAGAGTTTGTGTGATCGGGTGCAAGCGCCCAATTGGTTTATATTTTCCAGGTANAGACACATCAATAGATTCAAGATTAGATGATTGTTCAGAAATTAGGTCTGTGTTTTTTCGATCGAGTGCATGTTCCAGTTTGNTTTTTAATGCATTACTTGCTTGNCCAGTTATTTTCCGTTCATTAACATCTAACTCTCCTATAGATCGAAGAATACGAGTTAGTTCACCATTTCGACCTAGTAGTTGAGTTCGGAGGTCTGATAATTCTTGGACATTCTTAACGGNAGTTAATTGATCCAAGGCATTTTTTTCAAGATTAACTAACTCATTTTGTATATTNGTAGATGTATTCATAGAACAATGATATGAAAATCAAAGGTTGAGGGATAGGCATGTNGTTGTTCGTTGAACACCTTCTAGTAATTGAAGATCGTCAGTGATTATTTTTGCGAGTGAATCTAAATCTTCTGCAGAAAGTTGCACTATCACATCAAAAGGACCAGTTACAGTGTCGACTGATGTCACCTTTGCCGAATGGGGTTCTAATGCACGTATTGCATCACCAACCGCTTGAGTACGTCCAACTTCAGTCTCCACCAAAACATACCCACGGATAGNCATTATTCATTCCTGCCTTCATTTGCTAAACATAGCGAAGGTCTTTGAATACATATTTTGCCAGCAGTCCCCACCNCACGGCATGAGATCTGAGATNTTGCGCATTTATCTTAAAAAAGTCAATAGATTGANAAATANTTAATGGCAAAAATATTTTTAAGTGTAGTAATTAGATTTTTAAGGCAGATTTTGCTTGGTCAGCAATATCAGAAAATGCAGCAGGATTTTTTATCGCTAAATCAGCTAACATTTTACGATTTATTTCGACACCTGCCTTGTTTAGGCCGTTTATTAATTCTCCATACTTTAATCCATTTTGGCGTGCAGCTGCATTTATTCGGATAATCCATAATTTTCTAAAATCACCCTTACGATCGCGTCGATGTTCAGTAGAATAACGTAATGCATGGATCATAGATTCATGCGCTACTTTTATATTGGTACGACGTTTGCCACGATGGCCTTTAGTAAGATTAAATATCTTTTTGTGCCTTCTGTGCGTTTGTACTCTATTACGTGTTCGTGGCATTTTTTATCCCTGACTTTTTATTATATAAGTATCGAAAAATTTTCTAAGAGTAAGGTAAGTTTTTACGTATGGCTTTTTCAACTGTTTTATGTGCTTGGATATCTCCACGAGTCGCATATAAAGTTCGCTTAGACTTCCGCATTTTTTTCGGCACTGCTTTGCGAAGCATTAGCTTCCCCGATGCTGTGACTTTTACTCTTTTTTGAGTGCCTTTGTGTGTTTTCATCTTAGGCAATTTCATTTTCACTTTCTAAGGTATTCATGCTTGCTACATCAATACCAATTTTCTCAGTGATGTTTTCCTCAGTAGTAGATGATCTCTGACCTTTACGACTTGGGTCAAGTGTCATACTCATAAATCGACCTTCTAAAGCTGGNTCACGTTCAATTCCTGAAGCATCTTCTAGCTCTAATGCAAATTTATCTAATAAATCTTTTGCCACTTCGGGGTGGGTAATTTCTCTTGCTCTAAACATTACCGATACTTTTACTTTGTTGCCATCATTTAGTAGTTTTCTTGCTGTACGCACTTTGAAATCTCGATCGTGTTTCCCTATTTTAACACGCATACGGACTTCACGTAATTCAACTTGTTTCGATCCGCGTCTTGCTTCACGTTCTCTTTTGGATTGTTGGTATTTGAATTTTCCATAATCCATCACACGCACAACAGGTGGGTCGGCATTTGGTGCTATTTCAACGAGATCTAAATTGGCTTCATCAGCTATGTCAAAAGCCTCGTCGATTGATACTATTCCTACCTGCTCTCCATCTCGAACAAGTCTGACAGTTTTAGCTTGAATTTCTTCATTCATCCGCAATTCTTTAGCGATAAGTTTTAACCTTTCTTATGTGAGTACACTCTTTCAGCTTACTCATTATCATGAAAGCTGAGGGCGGTATATTACCATTACAGAGTGTTCTCAACAATGCGATTTAGCAAATTTTAGGAAAATATATAAAGAAATTAATAATTTTAGTTAGTCATTAACTTCATCATATTCAANCACAACATCACCTGATTCGACTCTATCNCCGGGTTTATAGCGGATTGATGTAATTTTTCCTGCTATTGGTGCTTGAATTTCATTTTGCATNTTCATTGCTTCAATAATAAGAATTGCTTGTCCTTCAGCAAAGGTATCGCCTTCAGCAAATTTAATTTCCACAAGCACACCAGCTAATGGTGCAGAAATTATCCCTATAGGATCTTGTCTACTACCTACACTACTTCTTGAACGCTGATTTCCTAAAGTTTCTTGAATTGTAAAAGTTCGGTCACCAATAGTTACGTTGTAATTTCGCCCATCACGATCGACATAAGCNTTGGTAGGTTNTTCATCTAATAACATTGAAAATAATCCAGGCAATCCTTCTATCGTGATGTCATAAGTTCCAAGATTTATATCATCCAAAACAATGCTGAAGCCTTGGTCAGTTTCATCTAAGATTACGTTGTAGATTTTACCATCTAATTCAAGGCGGTACCGCGACGCCATGCGCTCCCCCTTTGACCTGTAGAAATATTGACAGCTGAATGCCGAGATGCTTGTACCCATTTCGAAGAGGATTTTTTTGTACCAGAATTATTTACCGATTTCTGAAGATGTTGAGCTATTGCTGCAGCTACTAGTGCAGTTGTAGTGCGAGGATCGTTTTCTTCTAAAGCAGGCATAATGAATTTTTCTTCTAACCACCCGGTATGAAAATTTCCCGTTTGAAAATCTAGATTCNTCAACAAAGCTTTATGGAAAGGGANATTTGTTTCGATGCCAACAATTAAGAGNTCATTTAATGCTCTCATCAATTTCTGAATAGCTAGNTCTCTGTTCTCAGCCCAAACTATTAATTTCCCTAACATAGAATCATAAAACGGAGGCACATCGAGACCATCATAAAGCATGCTGTCGAACCTTACTCCTGGACCAGATGGTTGTGTCACGTGATTAATTAACCCGATAGAAGGAACGAAATTTTTATATGCATTTTNGCCATTGATTCTCGCTTCGATTGCCCAACCATTTGGATGTAATTCTTCAGAATCTATTGGGGGTAAAGTTCCTCCAAAAGCAATTGAAAGTTGTAAAGCTACAAGATCAACACCGTAGACTAGTTCGGTTACNGGGTGTTCAACCTGTAGCCGGGCATTCATTTCTAAAAAGTAAAATTCATTATCAGGCCCCATTAAAAATTCAACTGTNCCAGCATTTTGATAACCACAGCTTAATGCTGCTAGCTCAGCTGCTTGACATAATTTCCTTCTTATCTCAGGGGTAACTGCTATTGAAGGCGCTTCCTCTATTACTTTTTGATGTCTGCGTTGTATCGAACACTCTCTTTCACCGAAAGCTCTAACATTTCCTTCACTATCTGCCATGATTTGGACTTCAATATGCCTTGCAGGGGAGACATATTTTTCTAGAAAAATTGTTGGGTTGCCGAAAGAAGATTGTGCCTCAGAGGCCGATTGTCGCATGGCATTCTCAAGATCTTCTATTTTATGGACGAGTCGTATTCCACGGCCACCACCACCTGCAGATGCTTTAACCATTAAAGGAAAACCAATTTTTGTGGCTGCATCTTTGGCGGATTCCATATCTTCGATCTTGATGTCTTCAGCTCCAGGCACTACAGGCACCCCTGCTTTTTCCATTAATTGCCGTGCNGAAACTTTATCTCCCATATCTTTCATTGCAGAACTTGGAGGACCTATGAAAGTAATATTTGCTGNATTACATGCATCAGCAAAATCTGAGTTTTCAGATAAAAAACCGTAGCCTGGATGAATTGCTTCAGCATCTGATTGGATTGCCGCATCGATTATTTTTTCTATAACAAGATAAGATTCTAAAGCGGGTCCAGGGCCGATACAAATGGCATAGTCTGCATTACGCACATGTAGTGAATTTCTATCAGGCTCAGAATAAACTGCGACTGTTTCGATTCCCAATTCTCTACAGGTACGTTGGATGCGTAATGCTATTTCNCCACGATTTGCTATGAGCACACGTTTAAACATTAAGCCACCTTTACTGTCGAACATTTTAGCTGGAAAATAGCTATGAGCGATTTATTTTTTCATTAGATAAAAATTCGATTGCTTCATTGAGATTCATCGTACCTAGGTCTTCACCATCTCGACGCCTTATGGCTACTTGNTTGGATTCAATTTCTCGATCACCAGCGATTAGCATATATGGTGTTTTTTGGAGTTGTGCCTTACGAATTTTATTTCCCATACGTTCATTCGAATCATCCACATCTACCCGCAATCCATTTTTAACTAAATTTGCTTTTAATTCGAAAGCGAAATCATTGTGACGGTCTGCTATTGGTATTACTACAGCTTGTACTGGAGAAAGCCATAAAGGGAGGGCACCTCCGTGATGCTCAAGTAGTATGCCAAAAAATCTTTCTATAGAACCTAGTAATGCTCTATGGATCATATAGGGTCGATGCTCGTTGCCATCCTCGCCGATATAGGTCATGTCAAATCTTTCCGGCAAGTTGAAATCGAATTGAACAGTTGAGCATTGCCATTTACGACCTAATGTATCCTTAAGATGGATATCAATTTTTGGACCATAAAAAGCTCCACCACCTTCATCAATGTCGTAGGGAAGATTAGCACGATTTAATGATCGTTCCAAAGCTTTTTCTGCTTCATCCCATTGCGTTTTCTCNCCTACGGACTTTGCAGGTTGAGTTGAAAGATTTGCTTCAAATTCTGTAAACCCAAAAAGTCTTAATAACTCGAGAACGAATTCAACTACATCAACTATTTCATTCTCCATTTGTTCAGCAGTGCAAATAATGTGTGCGTCATCTTGTGTGAAACCNCTTACTCGCATTAACCCATGCAAGACTCCTGATCTTTCGTATCTGTAGACCGTTCCTAGCTCTGCAAGTCGCATAGGGAGTTCTCGGTATGACCTTCTTGTGTTTCGGAAAATTTGAATGTGGAATGGACAGTTCATGGGTTTCATATAGTAGTCGGAACCATCAATATCCATAGCTGAAAACATGCCTTCAGAGTAAAAATCTAGGTGACCACTTTGTTCCCAAAGACTTGCTTTTCCAGCATGCGGGGTAAAAACAATTTCATATCCATTTTCATAATGTTTTTGTCTCCAAATATCTTCAATTTCCACTCGTACTCGTGCACCTTTTGGATGCCAATAAACTAAACCAGGACCATATTCTTCATGTGTAGAAAAAAGATCTAATTCACGACCGATTCTTCGATGGTCTCTTCTTTCAGCTTCCTCTCGTGCCTCAATGTATGATTGCAATTCAGAATCTGTGAAAAATAATAAACCATAGATACGCTGTAACATGATGTTGTTTTCATCACCGCGCCAGTAAGCTCCAGCAGTATGACTTAACTTAAAAGAGCCAATTTGACCTGTTCGCTCTGTATGTCCCCCTCTGCAGAGGTCTTGAAATTGTGCATGCTGAAAATAGCCAACCATGTCATCTTCTAGATCATTAATTAGTTCTAACTTATACGGTTGGTCAGCAAAAATATTGCGCGCCTTCTCTTTGGAGATAAGTTCACCTGTAATTTGAACATTGCTTTTTACTGTTTTTCGCATTCTCTTTTCTAATGTAATTAAATCTTCAGGCGTTAAGGACCTTGGCAATTCAAAATCATAATAGAATCCATTGTCTATCGGGGGGCCAATGGCATACTTTGCATCTGGGAATGCTTCTAACACAGCCTCGGCTAAAATATGAGCAGCAGAGTGTCGCATTCGACGCAGTTTTTCNACTTCATCTAATGTAGAAAATTGTTGATTGTTTTCTTCAGTGCTACTCATAGTAATTATATTCAACCCTTTTTCACTTAAAGTTGGTGGGCGGTACTGGACTTGAACCAGTGACCTCTTGCGTGTCGAGCAAGCGCTCTAGCCAACTGAGCTAACCGCCCCTTCATCAATAAAAGACTAATTATATAGAATTGTGATAGTCAAAATGCAAACAAACAAGCATTATATATATATTCGTTATTGTAAGTCTTGTGATTAGGGCATATATTGCCTGAGAGCATTGACACTTTCTCTGATGCAAGTTACCTTTCTGCCGGGCCTCTAGCTCAATGGCAGAGCAGCTGACTCTTAATCAGCCGGTTCGGGGTTCGACTCCCCGGGGGCTCACCAGAGTCAAATATTGTTAACAATATTTTGTTGACAATATAAAGAGCCGAAAATGATGAGTTCTGTTAGAGTATTCGGCAGAGCTCCGATTTGATAGGGGAAGTGGCGGAATTGGCAGACGCGCGTGATTTAGGATCACGTGCCGCGAGGCGTAGGAGTTCGAGTCTCCTCTTCCCCACCAATATTTGGTATATTGGTTGCGGAAGTCGAGAATGAAACAGGTAGGCAAGATCGTAAGGGGGATCTATGGCTAGATTGCTAGATGTAAAAAACCTTAAGACACATTTCTTTACGGAAGAAGGTGTTGTCAGAGCAGTTGATGGTGTTACCTGGCATGTTGATGAAGGTGAAACACTCGCACTAGTTGGTGAGTCAGGTTGTGGTAAATCTGTTACTGCAATGTCAATTCTTAGATTAATTCCTAGTCCACCTGGACGAATTGTCGATGGTGAGATTGTATTTGAAGGACAAAACCTTCTTGAAGCATCTGATGAAGAAATGCGCGCTATTAGAGGCAACCGAATTTCAATGGTCTTCCAAGAACCAATGACATCCTTGAATCCTGTTTTAACTATCGGTCAACAAATACGTGAATCTATTATTTTGCACCTTGGATTGAATGAGCAGGAAGCGACNCAAAGATCAATTGANCTTTTAGAATTAGTTGGAATTCCTGATGCTGGTAGTCGAATAACTGATTATCCTCACCAATTTTCTGGTGGAATGCGGCAACGTGTGATGATAGCTATGGCATTGTCGTGTAATCCCAAACTACTAATTGCCGATGAACCTACAACAGCTTTGGATGTAACTATTCAAGCACAGGTAATGGAAATCATGGGTAACTTATCTAAAGAGTTGGGGACTGCTGTATTGATTATTACCCATAACTTAGGTGTGGTTGCACGATATGCAGACCGTGTCAATGTCATGTATGCGGGAAGAATTGTGGAAAGCAGTACTGCTGAGAATGTTTTCGGTAATCCGCAACATGGCTATACAGTGGGTTTGATGGCATCTGTTCCTAGACTGGACGATGCAGAACATACTCGGTTAGCTACTATTGAAGGGCAACCACCATTGTTNATTGATGAAATTCATGGTTGTGCATTTCAGCCACGTTGTCCTAAAACAGCAGATTGTTTTTGTTCTTCTGAAGGGACTCCTGAATTAACTGAAGTCACTCCAGGACATTGGGTTGCTAATTGCCCATGCTGTATGAGTAGGGACACAGTACCGGCTTAACNTCATTAAGATTGTAAATATAAAAAGATTGGACTAGTCCAATTCCATTNGAGGATTATAGTGGTAACAGCAGAATCTAGTTCTAACGATACATTAGTATCGGTTAAAGACCTAAAGATGTATTTCCCAGTAACTGAAGGTTTGTTAATCCAGCGTCATACAGCTGATGTGAAAGCTGTCGATGGATTGACATTTGATGTTGCTCGAAATGAGACATTAGGACTTGTAGGAGAATCTGGGTGTGGAAAATCCACCACTGGACGTGCGATCCTTCAACTACATAGACCGACTGCTGGTTCTGTAGAATTTGATGGAGTTGAATTAACTGATCTAAAAGGTTCTGATTTACGGTCATTTCGTCGTAGGATGCAGATGATTTTTCAAGACCCATTTTCAAGTCTTAATCCACGAATGACAGTTTCTCAAATAATTGGGGAACCTATGGCTATTCATGGATTGTACAAAGGGCAAGAAAGACGGGATCGAATTGAATTTATCATGAATGCGGTTGGGCTTAACCCTCTATTTGCTAAGCGATATCCTCATGAATTTTCAGGTGGTCAACGTCAACGTATTGGTATAGCTCGTGCTTTGGCTGTTGAACCAGACTTCATAGTTTGTGATGAACCTGTATCGGCACTTGATGTTTCGATTCAGGCTCAAGTTGTAAACTTACTTGAAGACTTGCAGACAGAATTCGGTCTTACTTATTTGTTCATTGCNCATGATTTATCTGTGGTGAAGCATATTAGTGATCGAATTGCAGTTATGTACCTTGGACATATTGTTGAACTTTCAGAATCTAATGAACTTTACAATAATCCTGTACATGCATACACGAGGGCGCTTTTGTCTGCTGTGCCAATCCCTGATCCAGTGGTTGAAAAAACACGTGAAAGAATAATTCTTGAAGGTGATGTTCCTAGCCCGCTTAATCCTCCAGCTGGTTGTGTCTTTAGGACTCGATGTACTAAAGGTGATGGATGTGGTTGTTCTGAGACAACTCCTGTTTTGGCTGAAGTTAGTCCTGGTCACTGGGTTGCAAATTGTGAATGCTGCATGACCGTTTAGGTATTAAGTGATAATAAGTTCAAAATCTTAATATTAACTTAGACATAGACGAATAGAGAAGCTACGATCGTTCAGTGGACGCTTCTCTAATTCGTAATTTTTCAATCATTGCCCATATCGACCACGGTAAGTCGACTTTAGCTGATCGNATTCTTGAAAAAACTGGTGTGGTTGATCACCGTGAAATGCAACAACAATTTCTTGACTCGATGGATTTGGAGAGAGAAAAAGGGATTACAATAAAGGCGCAGGCAGTGCGCATGCATTTTCATGATCGAAACGATCGAACCTTTGAATTGAATCTTATTGATACTCCTGGGCATGTCGATTTTGCATATGAAGTTTCCCGTGCATTAGCTGCTTGTGAAGGTGCATTGTTAATTGTTGATGCGACACAAGGGATCCAAGCTCAAACACTTGCTAATGTTTATCAAGCTTTGAATATGAATCTGACATTGATTCCAATTGTCAATAAAATTGATTTACCTTCTGCAGAGCCCGAAAGAGTAGCTTTAGAGCTTATTGATGTCATTGGTTTTGACCCTGATGAAATACTTTTCGCATCAGGTAAAACAGGAGAGGGTGTCGAAGAAATATTACAAACAATAGTCGATAAGATTCCATCACCTGAAGGCAATCAAGCTCAAGCATTAAGAGCGCTGGTATTTGATGCAAAATATGATGCATATAAAGGTGTGTTGATTTATTTACGTGTTGTTGAAGGTATGATTTCTGGAAAAGAAACATTAAAGTTACTGCAACAAGGTAGAAGTTTTGATCCTATAGAACTTGGATATTTTTCTCCTGATCTTAAGACTACAGATAGTCTCATAGCTGGACAGGTGGGATATGTTGCTACCGGTCTTAAAGGTGTGCAAGATAGTCGTGTGGGTGACACTTTAACAACCGCCAGAAACAGCGCACAGAATCCTTTAGCTGGATATAAACCTGCACAAGCTATGGTTTTTGCTGGTTTATATCCTACAGATCCTGAGCAATATCCTGAATTACGCGAAGCTCTAGAAAGATTAAGTCTTAATGATGCATCATTACAATGGCAACCTGAAACTTCAGGTGCACTTGGATTTGGATTCAGGTGTGGATTTTTGGGTTTATTGCACATGGAGATTATTGAAGAAAGACTTGAAAGAGAATTCGATCTAGAACTAATAGCAACTGCACCTTCTGTCGAATATGAAGTTGTCAGTAAAGATGGTTCGGTATTACTTATTGATTCTCCTGCAAAACTTCCTGTTCCTAATCAAATTGATGAAATTAGAGAACCATGGGTAAATTTATCAGTGACTATGCCAGCACGATATATTGGTGCTGTAATGAACTTGGTAGATGAACGCAGGGGTGAATTTGATAAATTGGATTACTTGGATCATGCTGAAGATGAAGGTTCATCTCGTGTTTTAGCAACCTATGCGATGCCTCTCTCAGAAATTTTAGTTGAATTTTATGATCAATTGAAATCTCGTACTCAAGGATATGCTGCACTGGACTACCANGTTGAAAAATATCGTCCTGCGAAAGTTCAGCGCTTAGAAATATTGGTTAATGGAGAAGCTGTTGATGCTTTATCTACTATTGTTCCTGCTGAAAATGCATCTAAGAATGGTCGATTGTTAGTTACATCACTCAAAAAACTTATTCCTCGTCAATTATTTGATGTTCCGATTCAAGCAGCAATTGGTGGAAAAATAGTAGCACGTGAGACTGTGCGCGCTATGCGTAAAAATGTCCTTGCCAAATGTTATGGTGGTGATGTAACTCGGAAACGCAAACTACTCGAAAAGCAAAAAGCTGGTAAAAAGAGAATGAAGATGGTCGGTGCAGTGGAAGTCCCTCAAGAGGCATTTATGGCTGTTTTGAAACTGAGAGATTAGATTGGGATCTCGATTTTGTTTATCTATTATACTGTGATTGAGAAGGAGTATGATGGCAAAAATTATTGTTGAACCTAGAATGCGTGGATTTATTTCGCTAACTGCTCATCCTGATGGTTGTGCAACTCGTGTAGTTAAGGAGATTGAAATTGCAAAGGAGTTTGCTTTATCCGATAAACCTAAAAATGTCCTCGTTATAGGCTCCAGTCAAGGTTATGGTCTATCTAGTTTACTGACATCATGTTTTGGGTATGGTGACAAAACCTTAGGTATTTGTTTTGAAAAACCTCCATCTGCAAATAAAACCGCTACGGCTGGCTGGTACAATTTAGTGGAAGCACACAAGCAAGCGGACGCTGAATCTAGAGAACTTTATACCATCAACGGGGATGCTTTTTCTCAACAAGTAAAAAATACTGCTGCTCATTTTATAAAAGAAAAGTTTNGTCAGATTGATTTACTAATCTATAGTTTGGCTGCTCCTAGGCGTATAGATCATGATGGTAATATATGGAACAGCACGCTTAAGCCTATAGGTAATAAATATGAAGGATATACTTTCAACCTGCGTAATCATTCGATTGTTGATGCAGAACTTGAACCAGCTTCTCAAGATGAAATTGCCCATACTGTTAAAGTAATGGGTGGTGAAGATTGGCGAGATTGGATCGATTTTTTACAAGAAGAAGATTTACTTTCTGGTCACTTTCGTACTGTTGCATATTCTTATATAGGCCCAGAAGTATCTGCGGCCATTTATAGAGACGGTACTATAGGCCAAGCTAAAAAGCATCTAGAATCCACTGCTAAAGAAATGCATAAATCATTTTCTAATAATGATGGAGGGGCTTGGGTGAGTATTAATACTGCAGTTGTAACGCAAGCTTCTAGTGCTATTCCTGCTGTTCCTTTGTATATGAGCATTTTGTTTAAGATTATGAAAGAACGCAATACTCATGAGAAAACCATCCATCAAATTGGACGTCTGTTTCGCGATCATCTTCGAAGTAATGTTTCACCGAAAACTGATGTGAATAACTTAATAAGACTTGATGATCTCGAGATGCTAGATGATGTGCAGGAAAGTGTTTCTGAAATATGGAATCGTGTAAGTAACGAAACTCTTTATNATCTGACAGACTATGAAGGGTATAGAGAAGATTTTGAACAACTATTTGGATTTAATATTGCGAGTGTTGACTATACAATTCCTACCGAAGTTGAAAGAGGATTACAGTTGATCGAAATTGAGAGTTAATAGCTCTCTATCATCACTCAGACTTTGAGTATATTTCGGTTAGATTGACGATCCCATCGGTTGATAATAATTTTTCATGGATCGTTTCTAATAGCTCAGGTGTGGTCCCATTTAATGCTGCGATAGTTGCATTGAAAAACTCTTGTGCTGTAACCACTGCATAACCAACTGATTCAGCCGCAATCTGAAGTGGAACACTGATTTCATTTTGCCGTTCCTCAGGTTTTGTCAAGCGTTGCCCATTTGCGATAATCAATCCCCGTGGAGATTGGCTTTCTTTTTCAATTACATTATCAATTTGTGATCTGAGTCTATAATGTGGGCTCATATCTACAGCATCAATTGAACCGTCTACCACTGTAAATAAATNTTTGTCATTGCTACTTAGGATCAGTTCATTTTTCGTTGTTTCTGATACTGAGAATCCTAATATTTCTGCACATTCTATTACTGCTAATTTCAAAGCATGATCACCATTTGTCCACAAAATATTTCTTAAATTTCTTTTGTTATCTGCTAGTGAAGTTGCCTCTGCTAAGGATTCTTTTATTCGCTCTAATTCTGTTTTTCGTAAATTTTCTTCTGACTCAAGTGCATTAAGGTCCGGCACATCAATTTCTTGAACCCAGCTTGGAGGAGGAGAGTCCATTCGTTTAAATAATTCTGGGAATGCTATTACAAATGCTTCACTCTCACGTTGAGAAGTAGTTTGGGTTAATGATGGAACAGGGGTAGGCAAAAATATAACTTTCCCATTAAGAACATTAAATTCTGCTGCTAAAACAGCATCACCAGATGAGCGTGCGATAATTTTAGTTTTTCCTGCAATACCGGGAACATTTTCATTTANGTAAGATCTATATAAAAGTTCAGTTCTGTAAACTTCGAGAACTTTGACTAGGGGATGTTCATCATCCGCTATTGATAAAGTAATGCCNTCACCCCCCCTAATGGTTGAATAATCCCAATTTATTCCAGTAGGAGCAGGCAAGAAAAAATATCTATCAAGTCCTTGAAATCCTTTTACTCCAGTGATTTGACTAGGGGCATCGATGAACGCAACAACAACAGATCCATTCTCTAGGGCTTTTGTAAATTCTTCTTGTCGTCGGAACAAAATATCTTTTATACCGACGACTTCGTCTAANGATTCACCNTTGANTATCTGTCTATCTGAATGTGTAAGATAACTTTCATTGGATGAAATTGCATTTTGAATCGTTTTGGCAATGCCACCGATGTCTACGACTATTGCTTCATAATCAAACACTGAAGGTGCGTTGAAGATATTATGATTATCTATACTGGGATGCATTAATCGGTGACTGAGTGACAATATCCGCACAAAACACCTCACTATCAAATATATTNTTAATGTAAATTTTATTTTTCTATCAATTTAATTTAGCTCTGAATGTCTCTGTAAGCTAGATTTACTTCGCAACAAAGGTTATCACTGCTACGCTTTATATGTTGTGCTAGGCGGGGAACTAGCGGTGCCCTTTACCCGCAATCCGCTTTAGCGGGGCTGAATTCCTACTGGAGGATAGATTGATCAGAAACTGCAATTTATAATAAATGTTGAGAACTTGGTCTTGCGCGGCAATACCTGGTTAATTCCGTCAGGTCCGGAAGGAAGCAGCGGTATATCAGTAGTATTGGGTGCCGTAAGGTAGCTGGGTTTGAGTTTGTTTTTATGCGTAAGACTGTGAGATTATTCGAAAGTAGGGCACAACCTTAGAAATGTCTAGGCTGGATATTGGTAAATTAAATGCCACGACGTAATATAAAATCCTCCAATAGATTTGCTAGTAAAAAAAATAACCTTCCAAATTATTTAAGAACTCTTAATTTATCTCCCCAAAAAACTTTAGGCCAACATTTTTTAATTGATCAGATGATAATGTTTGATATTGCAGCTGCTGTAGTTCAAAAAGATATTGGGACAGTAATTGAGATCGGTGCTGGTCCCGGAGGACTTACACAGGAATTAGTAAAAAATTTTTTATCAGTAATTGCAGTAGAAATAGATGAGGAATTGGCATCTATTACTAGAGAGCGATTGCGCGATTACGATAATTTGACTGTAATTGCAGCTGATATATTGCAAGTTGACCTTTTGGAAATACTTTTGGAAGCAGAAGCTAGACCACCTTTTGTTGTTGTAGGAAACTTACCTTATTACATTACTCAACCCATATTGCGAAAAATGCAAGAAAGTACCGTACTGCCTTCACGTATTGTAATTTTGGTTCAACGTGAAGTTGGTCGTCGTATAGTCGGTGGTACATCGAAAGAGTCTTTTCTTTCAATGTGTACAAAATTTTTTGGATCTCCACAAAAATTATTTGATGTTGATTCTTCTTCTTTTTGGCCAGAACCTAAAGTTCAATCATCCGTCATACAAATTGATAATTTTTCTGAACCTTCTGTTCCAGTATTAAGTGAANATCGAGAATCTTTTTTTCATTTACTACGCGCAGGATTCTCAAGTCCACGTAAACAATTGCATAATGTTCTTCCTGGCGCATTAGGTATATCAGCTGAAGAAATCAAACTAGTTTTAAATAATGCTGACATTGCACCTGATCTAAGAGCGCAACATTTATCGCTGGAGGATTGGTATTTATTATTTTGTGTTTTGCAGAACAGTCATCCTATGGCTATGAAGGTTAGGTAAAATAATGTCAATTAATGAGATACATGTTCGTGCTCCTGCAAAAATCAATTTGGCACTTGAAGTAACTGGACGACGTAGAGATGGTTTTCATGAAATTGATACTGTCATGACGACAGTAAGTTTATTCGACTATATTTCGATAGAGTCATCAGAAAAATTATCTATAAATTTTATAGGACCCTATTCTCAAGGGATTGATCCATCGAATGATTTAGCGGGAAGGGCAGCTATTGAATTAGCAAAAACTATTGGGCGTGAACCTAATGTTACTATCACTATCGAAAAACAAATTCCATCTTCTGCTGGTTTAGGTGGAGGATCTTCTGATGCTGCTGCAGTTTTAAGAGGATTGAATGAATTTTGGAATTTAAATCAGGAATTAAAAGATCTCGAAAAAATTGCCAGTAAAATTGGTTCGGATGTGTCTTTTTTTCTTTATGGTGGCACTGCAAGATGTACTGGTAGAGGTGAAATAATACATCCTTTGAAAGATTTAAGTAAGTTGCGAGCTTTGATTTTATTGCCTGAGGTTTCGAAAATCCAGAACAAAACGGCGACATTGTACTCTCAAATACATTCTAATAATTTCAGTGATGGCAATCATTCTAAACGTATTGCCCATCGTATTGATAGAAAATTGCCCCCACCGACTGCCGATATGGTTAATGTTTTTGAGACAGTTATAAAAAATCACTATTCAGAATTAATTGAATATTATGCATTATTACGTTCGAAAGGGGCACCTGTTTTGCATCTATGTGGATCAGGTCCTGCTGTATATTTATGGATACATCAAAATGCAAAAGTAGAGGAGCTCATGTTTGATTTTAAGCAGGCAGGTGCTAGTGTTTTTGAAGTCTTTACAACAAATCGACAAGATGCTGTAGCAATGAAGACATGCAATAATGATGTCTTCTGATCCTCTTCTATTTTTGCTTGCTGGTTGTGCATCTGGATTATTTTCTGGTTTTGTGGGTTTAACTTGTTTATTAATAATTATTTTTCGAAACTCTAATTGGTATCAATTTGCTCCAGGATTTCTAAAAAAATCACCGATTTTCTTAATTTTTGTTGTTAATGGTTTTCTTTTAATTGCGATGGTGGCAGGGATATTTTTTGCAATGATTTATTCATTTTTGGGTTTGGTGGGATTATTAATATTGTTATTAATACTTATAAGTTTGAGTAACATTGTTTTGTATTATTTTGCTGGGATATTTAATTCCATTATTTTTGTTTCACTTTTTCTTTTGTATAGCGTCTACGGATTGTTAATACCTGTGCTAATTAAGCTAAGTTAGAATAGTTGGATTTTTTCTAGCCCGGTTCGCTAACCACAGGTATGCTCATTGTTTGGGATTTGCACTGAAACTGCAGAAAAGTAGGTCTTGCACAATTGCATGATATTTTTGATGGAACACGAATAGATTTACACGTTCACACTACACCATCCTCTTCTGACTCTATGTTAAAGCCAGAAGAGTTAGTTGAATTAGTGAAAACCAATGATTTAACTGCTGTTTCTATGACGGAACATGATTTTATTTTAGAACCACATGCGCAAGAATTGTTTCGTCAAAAATACACAGATTTACTAATTAATTTTGGCATGGAAGTTTCTACTGATTTAGGCCATATGCTAGTTTTTGGTTTACCAAATTATATATCTGGGATTCATCGATTAGAAAACCTTCGTAAGGCTGCCGATGAGCATGGTGCTTTTATAATTGTTGCACACCCTTTCCGAAGGCTTTTTGATCCAGTGACTGCAATGAGGACTGGGGAAAAATTTGATTTTTCCCCTGAAGAAGCTGCTGAAAAAATGGAAGTTTTTAAGTATGTTGATTCCATTGAAGTAGCGAATGGTTCGAATACTCCGCAGGAAAATTATTTTGCACTTGAAGTGGCTAATATTTTAGGTTTATCAGGAACTGGAGGTAGCGATGCTCATTCGACTTCTGGGATAGGGACATTTGCTACAGTATTCTCCAAAAACATTCAATCTAGTTCTGAACTATTGGAAGAACTCCATCAAGGGAATTTTCATACTGCGCATAAAAATATCGATAATAAATGGGTGAAGTTTGTTAATGGTAGTTTAGATTAGTTCATAAATTAAATAGTAGAAGTTTTTCGAATGAGATACATTTATAATGTCCTACTCTAGAGAAGAGTTATCAAGTTGACTATTGATTTTGTTGCTTTAGATCTTGAAACTACAGGATTAAATTCTTCGACAGATGCAATTACTGAAATTGGTGCAGCAAAATTCAACTATCAAGGTGAAAAAATTGAATCTTTTCAGACGTTTGTTAATCCGAATCGATTTATTCCAGAAGCTATAGAACAATTAACTGGCATAACAAATGAAGATGTTAAAAATGCTCCACAGATTGGCGACGTACTTCCCACTCTTATTAACTTTATAGGTGATGCTGCAATTGTAGGGCAGAATATTAAGTTTGATTTGGCTTTTTTGGCTAATGTCGGTATAGATTTTTCGAATGCAAATTATGATACTTGGGAGCTTTCTTCAATATTATTTCCTCGTGCTTCTCATTTAGATTTAAGCTCTCTTGCAGAATTAGTAGGAGTTGAACATAACTCTGCACATCGTGCACTTGCTGATGCTGAAGTTACTCGAGATGTATTTTTAAAATTATTGGAACGACTTAAATCGACGCCAGGAAAATTGCTTGCACAATTCTATTTTATGGCAAAATCTGCCGATTGGAATTTAACTACTTTAATCGAAGATATTGTTGCGGATGATGAAATAGAGAATTTCCGCAGTTATTCTGAGCAAAAAATTAGTAATGAACTTTTTTCATCTATATCTGTGCCTACCAACGAGACATTAGCCCCAATTAATGAAATTCAGCATGTTACTAGCACTGATATTGAGAAAGTTTTTTTAAGTATTGAATCTTCTCCTGAACTTCTTCCCGATTATGAAATTCGTGAAGGTCAATACTTAATGTCTAATGCTTTTATAAAATATTTAGCTTACGGTGGGCAGCTATTAATTGAAGCTGGAACTGGCACAGGTAAGTCTTTAGCATATTTGATACCTGCTTTGATTCATGCTGGTAGAAATAATGATCGCATTGTTGTTTCTACGCATACCATAAACTTACAAGATCAATTGATGGATCAAGAAATTCCTCTGGCGATTAAGAGTATATCTTCTAGCTCACTAGATGATGTAGATGAATTGTATTTTACAGAATTAAAAGGTAGGTCTAATTATCTTTGTTTAGAACGATGGCAAGAAGCAATTGCACAAAACCATTCTCTTAATCAAGTAGAAGCACGCTTGTTTGGCCGAATTGCAAATTGGATTCCAACTACTGAAACTGGAGACTTAAGTGAGCTTTATATTACTTCTGAAGAGCGGCCTGTGTGGAATAAAATTTCTGCAGAAGGTTCTGATTGTTTACAACGCCCATGTGATTATGTGAAAAGAGGACAGTGTTTTATTGCTCGCGCCAAACAACGTGCAGAAAATTCGCATTTGGTGGTAGTTAATCATGCTTTATTAATCTCAAATCTTATACACGATGAACAATTATTGCCTTCGTTTGATCATTTAGTAGTGGATGAAGTGCATCGGTTAGAAGATGTAACTACACAACAATTTGGTTCGATTTTTGATCCTCGTGCGTTGAGAGAATTTCTTAATGAAATTAGTAATAAGGATATTAACAGCAATTTTTCATTAGAGAATACGTTAAAAGATGTAATAAAAAATTTACCAAATATAGATAAAAAGCTACTTAATGCCCGATATGAGAGAATTCATACAGCCGCTGATGAATCTGTAAGGATGATTAAAACATATATTCAACAGCTTAGAAAGTTCGCTAGAGAGCATTATGAAAATGATAAACGCCCTCGACGGTTTGATCTTGTTCTGTCCAAAGTAAATCGTTCATACTCTGATTGGATTGAACTGGAAGAAAGTACTATTGAATTAGACGTTGCTTTAGAATTTCTTAATAAAAATCTGCAAGAAATAGATGCAATTATCGATGCTGCACAAAGTGAGATTCATAATTCTATTAGTTCTGTATTAGTGCAGTTAAGAAAAATTAATTCGATAGTCAATGATTATAGATTATGTTTGGGTAGAGCTGTGTTGCACCAAATGCCAGATGATATTGTCTGGATTTCTGTTGGAGAGGGGGAATTGAAAATAAAATCTGCCCCATTGGATGTTGCTCCAATATTGCACGAATCTCTTTTTGCCAATCTTCATTCCGTTGTTGGGACTAGTGCAACTATACGTGCAAATGATTCGTTTAACATTACAGCAAACCGTCTTGGATTTTCGGATGTTGATACTATTGAAATCCAATCTCCATTTAATTATCAAGACCATGTTTTGGTTTTAGTTATTGATGATATTCCAGATCCTAATCATATTGATTATCAAGCAGAGTTATCCCACTTGATTACTGAAGCATCGATGACCTCCAGAGGAAGAACATTAACATTGTTTACTTCACATAACTCATTACGCAATACGGCGAACATGTTGAGAGCAGAATTTAGTGCGAATAATTTAAATTTGCTTGCACAAGGATTAGATGGTTCTCCGCGGCGGTTAATTAGAAGACTTCAAGATGATCCAGAATCAGTCATTTTCGGGACTTCAGCATTTTGGGAAGGTGTTGATATTCCTGGTGATACCTTGTCACAAATAATTTTGACTCGTTTACCTTTTCCTGTCCCGAGTGATCCTATTTTTAAGGGACGTGCTGAGCAGTATCAAGATCCATTTTCGGAATATACGTTACCTCAAACCATTCTAAAATTCCGTCAAGGTTTTGGAAGACTTGTTCGGCGTTCAACTGACCGGGGTGTTTTTATTATTGCAGACAGTCGCGTAAGTAACCGATCGTATGGTTCTCTTTTTCTTGATGCTTTACCTAATCCAGAAATACGTCACGTTGCAGTTAGTGATGTTCGTAATGCTGTACATGAATGGTTGTCTAAATGAGTGGATTTTGGGCGCGGTATGATGAAGTAAGTTTATCTCAAGGTGAATTAGTTAAGAATTTTTCTGACTCATCTACTGATATCTCAAAAAAAATTATTGATTCACTTGGATCTTTGGAACCAGAAATTTATCGACATGAAATTCGTGTGCAGAGCAAGAATGTCGGTGAACTGTTTTTGATGAAAAATATTCCCCATGAGAACGATGTAACAATTCATTCTTTGATTGTGAATAATATTGATCGTGGCCATGCCTACGGAACAAAAGCTCTGCTAGCTGTAGAAAGAAAATTAGCCAGAGTGAAGATTAATAATTTTTGGGCTGTTATTCCATTAATCAATGGAAGAGGGATGTATTTTTTACTTCGTGCTGGTTTTACACCGTCACATAATTATGATCATGTTGAATTAAATTGGTTTATTCGTGGTGGCCAAAAATAACTCAGATCGGGTAATTTTAATTTTCTCGAGTACCTCTGAAAAAGCAGTGAAATTCTATACCATCTATAGTTTCCACTTTATGAAAACGATTACTACTAATTTTGTGTAAATCACCTCTTTTAATAGTGAATTTTTCATTAGGACTGTTGAGTATTAATGTGCCTTCACCATCTGTGCAAACATATATTTCTGGCCATGGATGTGAATGACCTCTTGTTGACTGGTTAGGGTGAAGAATAGTACGTGACATAGTGAAAGACTTAAGATCCGTGTCTTCTATTTTATATCTTTCGTTGTCATGTACTAGTTCGGGCTTGAATTCAGTCATAATCTGCACTTATCTCTAAAATTTCCTCAGATATATACTAACCTTTTCAACCCAATATGAGGAATGATGGTGAATAAGTTTTGATGCGCTCTATCGAGAACGTTCTCTTGTTTATGTTAATAATAACAACAAACAATGAAGAATTAGATCTTAAAATTTTATAGAAGCAACTTATTTGTTGTTGAGACTAGATTGTCTTCTTTTATTGATAATTTTTTTGGCAAAAATTCTATAAGTTCGGGCAATATAGAATGCAATAATTACAATTAAGAATAATTGAAACCAGCTTAAAGCTGCGGCTGATAAATTACTGGCCTCTAGGCCAATAATTGCACCCATAGCGCACCAAAATATTAAGGAAAAAGTTGAGTGCTGCCTTGCATTATTGGTAGGTGAAGGTGTTGGTCTGCGTTGAGTATTACGATTGATAAGTTTAGGCATTTGTTTCTTAATTTTTTATTCTTCTATAGCGTCTAGTTTTTTTCTCTATTTTCTTTAAGGGTGGTGGATTATTTTCTGTAGTATTTATATTACTCGTTTGATTAGTTGGTGGAAGATAATTACTTTCTTGAGATATTTGTCCAAAGATTGGAGCAGGAGGAGTAGATGAATTTTCTTCTTCTGTGACATTTAATTTTTCTAAACAAGGTTCACACCAATATTCTACTCCCATGCTGGGACCAATAATTGCATCTCCACAGTCACGAAATTCATCAGAATTATAAGGGTTGAGGCAAAAGTAATTTGAACACATAATACATTGTTCAGCTAAGGAATGTTGTTCAACAGATGAAGAGCATACATGACATTTTCTTGCGTTTGAATTCGTCATAATTGTTTCACTTTTTATTAAGATATTTTTTTACAAATAAGTAAGACTGCTGTTTTGATTGAATTCTTCCATAGAATTGCTCTTCACGAAGTGCTTGCAACAGTTTACCTATATCTGGTCCAGGCGATATGCCTAAACTTACTAAATCTTCAGCATTTAAGAAAAGTTTTATTTTTTCAATTTTTTTAATTTTGTTTTGAATTAAGATTTGTTTATTTTTATCAAACCATTTTGCTATTTTTCTTGATTCATCACTAGTTTCTGACAATTTTTGAAGATTTCTAAAGTTTATTTCAAGTTCTGATTGTATCAATTTTCTAACATCTTCTAGTAATTGGAATGTGATCTTAGGAGCATTAAGACGTTTAAGAATAGCTAATGCATGATCTAATTTTAATGGTACTAGCATAATTACAATTAGATGTTCAGCGAGCAAAGGCTGCCTTCTGTACTTTAGAATGGTATGAGATTTATTGGATAATTTTAATTGGGGGTTGATTTGTTCCAGTACTTTCCATTGTTCTAAAAGTAATAATACTTTTGCAGAGTGACCCCTTTCAGCGATTACAGAAAGTTCATTCCATACTCTTTTACCTGACAAGTGTTGTATTGCATTTTTGAACTCATCTATTTCTTTTCTGGTTTTGGTATCAGGGAATAATTGTGAAAATATTGAAAGTCGGGAAGCTCGAAAAATTCGAGTAGGATCATCTTGAAACGAAAGTGGATGGAGAGTTCTAAAAGTGCTTTCTTTAAGAGATGAAATTCCATCAAAATAGTCATGGAGTTGATAGTCGTTACTATTATTTAAGCACAGTGCCATTGCATTTACATTGAAATCTCTTCGCTCCAGATCTTTTCGTAGTGTTACCCCAGTTTTGATCGAAGGTAGACTCGCAGTTCGTCGATAAAATTCCTCCCGAGTTAATGCGAAATCAATTCGTGTTGTATCAGTAATAATAGACGCAGTTCCAAAATCTTTTTCCCATTTTATTGTCCCTCTTAAAATTTTATTAACTGAATTTATAAGTTTGAAGATATTTTTTTCTACTATTATATCTAGGTCCGTGTACTGACTTTTCAGAATTGTATCGCGTACAATTCCTCCTACTGCCCATAAAATAATGCCTTGTTTATTGGCTATATCAATAGTTATTTGAAGTAATTCCAAAGACTCTTTAGAAAGATTTTTGTATAAATCTTGAATGTTAGGGTGAATAAGCACATTAACTTTTCTTGACACCAATGCTTCTCGTTTCTAGGATAGCAACTGTGGATCCATAAATGTTGGGCAGGCAATGGATTCATATGAAATGTGATTTGGCCAAAAAAATGTAATTAGAAGATGGTGAGTGTTCTTTAAAGCCATAGAGTACTCCTTTGTAAAGGCTTCAATGTGTCTGCCAAGATAGATGAATCACTGCAACTTGAACAGAGCTTATACGAAGAGCTTGAAGCACGCTTAGGTATTAGTTTTCAGGAAAAAACTTTGTTACATAGTGCACTTACTCATCCCTCGTATGCAAATGAGCATCCCGAAGATCCAACTGAAGATAATGAACGATTGGAATTTTTAGGAGATTCAGTTCTAGGTATGGTAGTGGCAAGAACTTTATATCGACGTTTTCCTGATGTTAGTGAAGGTCAATTGACAGAATGGCGATCTCATCTGGTTTGCGGCCCTACATTATCTAAAATTGCTACCCAAATAAAACTTGGTGAATCTCTTCGATTAGGCCGTGGTGAAGAAAGAACCGGTGGAAGAGTTCGTGAAGGAAATCTTGAGAGAGCGTATGAAGCCCTAATTGGGGCGCTTTATTTGGACCAAGGTCTTGAAGAAGTACATATGCTCATTGAAAAAACTCTTATTCCAGAATTTGAACTGCTTATTGAAGGCGAAACTTTATTGAATCCTAAAGGTGAACTTCAGGAATTCGTTTGGGAGAAGATGAATATTCGTCCAGAATATATTTTAACTCAAAAATCAGGTCCTGATAAAAACAATAGAAATGAATATGCTGTAGAAGTTTTTGTAAGTGGAGAATTGTTAGGTAGTGGTATTGGAACTTCAAAACAGCAAGCTGAAAAACATGCAGCGTCACGTGCTCTTGAAATATTATATTCGCGATTTAATGAAAAGGATTCTAACTAGTGTACCTTCGGCGATTAGAAGTTCATGGATTTAAAGCTTTTGCTGATCGACAAAAATTTGAATTCGGCAATGGCATGAGTGTCATTGTAGGTCCGAATGGTTCAGGGAAGTCAAATGTTGCTGATTCGATTAAGTGGGCTCTAGGTGCACAATCCACAAAACAAATTAGAGCACGAAAAACTGAGGATGTGATTTTTTCTGGATCTGAAAAAAGACGGCAAATGGGTATGGCGGAAGTTACTCTTACTTTAGACAATTCAGATGGATGGATGCCTATAGATTTCAGTGAAGTATCTGTGACGAGGCGAGCACACCGTTCTGGTGAAAGCGAGTATTTAATTAATGGTGCTCAGGTTCGTTTGACTGATGTTTTAGATTTATTTCGTCGTGCTCAAGTCGGACAAAATTCATATGCACATATGTCCCAAGGACTTGTTGACGAAGTTTTAGCTATGCGCCCTAGTGAGCGAAGAGAAATGATTGAAGAGGCAGCTGATCTAAAAAGACATCGCCAACAATTGATTTTATCCGAACGAAGACTTGTTGAGACTAGAGATAATTTGGGACATGTAAGAATGTTGATTCGTGAAGTTGAACCTCGATTGAAACAACTTGAAAGGCAATCAAAGAAAGCAGAGAAATATCGTGCACTTACATCTGAGTTTTCTTCAGCTTTTCAATTCGTGATTGAATATGATCTTAAAACAGCTAAAGAAAAACAAGTCGCATCTCAAGCAAAACATGATCAAAATTCGCAAAACTTTCAAATGGTTCAATCTCGATTGGAAAATATCGAAAAACAATTGCTTGAAATTGAAAATAACTTTAAAGAACGTTCAGATGCATTAGAGCAGTTACAGAAAACTGACAGAGAAACTTCAGAAGAAGGTTTACGATTAGAACAAGCTGTCGCACTAGGTGAGCAACGAATGCATTTGATTCAAGAGCGAACTGAAGAATTGACAGAAGCAATTTCAACTAAAACATTCCAAAATTCACCAGCTCAGAATGATGATGAATTTATAGTTCAATTATCAGCAAGTGTCGAAAAAGCTCGTGGTGATTTAGAAATACGTAAGAAAGCAGTTGTGGATATTGATACACTTACTCGTGATATTTTACGTTCTTTGGGAGAAAATGAAGCTCGGAGAGCGCGTCTTGAAGCCGAACGTGAAGATATTGAACGTCGCCTTGTTGAACAAGAATCTGGTCGTGAAGAACGTGAACGTACCAGAATGGCAGAGCAAGCACGATTTGAAGAACTTTCTGACCAAATTAGAACTTATAGAAATCGTTCTGCTTTCAGAAAAGGTGCACGAAAAACCCTGAGCCATCGTATTGGAGAAGCCACACAAGATTTAACACGTTCTGAAATAACATCCCGAAAATTGCAGGAAGATTATTATGCTATTGAAAAAGAATTAACAGGTGTAAAAGGTACGTTGAATGCATTGAAAGAGCGTGAGGAATTATTGGAACGGCTCCTGAGTACTATGTCAGCAGGAAAAGGAGGATCAAAATCACTTATAAATGCAGCAAAAAATGCTAATAACTCAGAAGAAAAATTAGTTGGTATTGTTGATTTACTATCTAGTTTGATTGATGTACCTGAAGGTTTAGAGAATGCAATTGCAGGAGCATTACAAGAACATCTTGCTTCACTAGTAGTTGAATCTTCTGAGGATGCTTTTAGTGCTATCGAATACCTAGAAAAAAATTCTCTTGGTTCTACTGTTGTTTATCCTATAAAAGATTTAAAACATATCTATCCGCTCAATATCTTCAATGAAAAAGGTATTGTTGGTGTTGCCGCACGATTAGTTAGTACTGATTCATTATATAGACCGCTTGTGGATACCTTATTAGGCAGGGTCATTATTGTTGAAGATTTGCAGACTGCAAAGAAAATATCTGGCCGTGGTCTTGGGACAGTCGTTACACGAAGTGGTGTTGTTATAAGTCCGAATGGTGCTATTTCTGGTGGATCAGTAACTGCACATATGGAACAACTCCAATTAAAAAGAGAATTAGAGGCTATACCTCAAAAAGAAGATGCTGCTATGGATCTCGTTAATGAAATTTCTAAGAGAGCTCAAATAGCTGAAGAGAAAATAAAGCATCAAGAATCACTTCTAGTAAATGACCGTATGCAATTGAAAAATGTGGAAGATGGTCTAAGGGCTTTTGAGCAAGAAAAAGCTCGTGAACGTAGAATCTGTAGTCAGATATTAGCAGAATTAAAAATGTTAAAACTCTCGATGAAAACACTAATTACCTCAGAGGACACAGCAGAGGTATTGCAAGCAAAGAAAAATGATATTCGAACTGAATTATCTTCAGTGTCGAATGAAATTAATGTCTTAAGAGATCGTTCTACTGCAGTGACGTCACAACGTGAAAATATGCTTTCGCTTTTGGATGATTCAACTAGGGTTTTAGCGTCATCTGAAGCAGAATCAGCTGCTGAAATTGCTCGACGTAAAGAGCGCGAAGAAGAATATCGAAGATCGATTGAAAGATTAGAGCAGCAACAAAACCAATTATCTACTTTGTCACGCGAGCAGCAAGATTTATCTTTATCTCTTCAAGATTATAAGCAACGTTTGATTAATAATCGGTTGGTGCGTCGTGAGAATCAAGAGTCTATTGGTCCAGCGAGTGATTCAGTAGCACAAATCGAGCGATTAGAACGTGAATTACGAACAAAAAAACAAGATGAACAACGTAACTTGATTGAGGCCGAACGTGATTTACTATCTAGCGAGAATAATTTGAATGAAACTGCGAAATTAGTTAGTAATTTATTGACAGAAATTAGCCTTGAAGGAATGGAACTTACATCTGAAGGTTTAGTGGTGATGAAAGTTTCAAATGAACTTAATCATGTTGAAGAAAGCGAGCCTTCTGCGGGTGAACCACAAAGCACTATGTTGCCTATGTTACCTATAACTGGAGCTTCAGATGCTGATGTAGAATCATTGCGCACTCGTGTTGCAGACTTAAGATTAGAACTTCGTAATCTCGGGCCAGTTAATTTAGAGGCACTTGAAGATTTAAGTGAAGAATCAGAACGTCACACTTATTTAACCAATCAAATTGAGGATTTGGAATTGGCTGAAAACGAATTAAGAGGCGCTATTAAGGAATTGCGTACTTTAATAAAATCAAAATTTTTAGAAACATTTGAAGTCGTCAATATAAGATTTGGTGAATATTTTCAAAGATTTTTTGGTGGTGGGCAAGCTGAATTACGAGTGACAAATATTGATGATGGTGAAGAAACTGAACCTGGAGTGGATATTTTTGCTCAGCCACCAGGAAAACGTATATCTAATCTCAACGTTCTTTCTGGTGGTGAACGTTCGATGACATCTGTTGCATTACTATTTGCGCTGCTTTCGGTAAACCCTGCACCTATGGTAGTGCTTGATGAAGTTGATGCAGCTTTAGATGAAGCAAATGTTGGACGTTTTGTTGAAACATTAAGAGAATTAAGAGAAAAAACTCAATTTGTGATGATTTCACATAATCGTTCTACTATAGAGTCTGGTGATGCTATCTATGGTGTTTCTATGGGTAATGACTCTACTTCGCAAGTGCTATCTCTTAAAATCGATCAAATGTCTACAGTATTCTAATATTTATTTTCTATGAATTTTTAGATACTCTGCACTGTGGAAGGTGATCGTTGAAAATATTCAGAAGAAATAAAAATGATGATCGTGCCACGAATCAAGCTCTTTCATTAACGCGTAATTCTCTTTTATCTCGTTTAAATGATTTATTTATGCGTGATTCGATTCCGAGTGATTTTTGGGACTCGTTAGAAGAAATTCTCATAAGTGCAGATATTGGTGCTAAAACTGCTTTTGAAATAATAGAAAATATTCAATTGAAAAAACTGGATACTCTTCAATTGATATATTCTGCATTACGTGAAGAATTGATTTCACGGTTATTGATACTCAATACTAACGAATCTGAAATTGACGTTTTTCCATATAAACCATGGGTAATTTTAATTGTGGGTGTTAATGGGAGTGGAAAAACAACAACACTTGGTCGTTTGGCACATAAATATCAATTGCAGGACAAAACAGTAATTGCTGCTGCTGGCGATACTTTTCGTGCAGCAGCAATTGATCAATTACAAAGTTGGGCCAAAGAACTGAATTTTGATGTAGTCGCCCATCAACACGGTTCAGACCCCGCTGCAGTCGTTTTTGACGCTTTAGATTCTGCGATAGCTAGAGAACATGATGTTGTATTGATTGATACCGCTGGCAGATTGCAGAGTAGCAATAATCTGATGGCAGAATTGACAAAATTACGTAATGTCGTGAAACGAAAAATTGAACGTGATCCCGATGAAGTTTTTCTGGTACTTGATGCGAGTACTGGCCAAAATGGGTTTTCTCAGGCACGTGCATTTGCTGATGCTGTAGATGTTTCAGGTGTCATTCTCACAAAATTAGATGGTTCGTCACGTGGTGGTATAGTTTTTTCTATTGTGAAAGAATTTGGATTACCAGTTAAGTTCGTCGGTGTAGGTCAAGATGCTACAGATTTGATACCGTTTGATGCCGAAGTTTTTGTTGATGCCCTTCTGGGTGATCTTAGTATAGATGACTAATGTTTGAAATAGTGCGTTGGTACCTAGCTACATTCCTTATCGGTTGCTTAAGTTTTCCGATCTCATATTTTTTGTTTAGTTCAATGAGAACTATTGGAATTTTCTATGCGAAGTCTATCGGATGGAGCCTTCTTGCTTTGATTGTTTGGTGGTTTGGCTGGTCGAAACTATTTGACTATGGAGATGATTTGATATGGGTAATAATTAGTATTTGCTTTTTCACGAACATATTTTTGTACTTCATTAATCGCGAGCTATTTTCAAAAATAATATCTAAATGGAAATTGATTTTAGTCAGTGAAATAGTTTTTTTAGTAATTTTTTCATTGCTTACTCTTGTTCGAATTCAAGTTCCTAATGCAGAAAATACTGAAAAACCGATGGATCTGATGATATTGATGTCAGTAAACCGAGCAGATTCTTTACCTCCATTAGATCCTTGGCTGTCTGGAGAAGAATTATCTTATTATCACTTAGGTCATCTAGGAGTAGATATTGTTAGTCGTATTTCGATCAATCAACCTGAGGTAGCATTTAACCTTGGCCTTGCAATGATTGGTGCAATGGCAGGCGTAGCTATTTTAGGACTATCTTTAGATATTTTTAATCTCAATCAAATTAGTCGTTTCCGTTCACAAATTGCTGTAGGGTTTTCTGCAGTTATGGGTCTGTTATGGCTTGCTCCACTTGCAGGATTTTATAATCTCATTGAGACACTATTTACCATTTATAGAGAAGGCGGATCACTGTTTAAAGAATGGTGGTGGTGGTGGGATGCCACTCGAATTTTGGACGGACCGATAGTTGAATTCCCAGCTTTTTCTTTATTGCTTGGAGATCTTCACGCACATGTTTTATCACTTCCATTGTCGATAGTAGCTATTGCGCTAATAGTAAAAGCCTATATTTATGAATCTAAATTAGATTTTAAGTACTGGCTAAATTCTCCGTTCAAATTAATTTTGGTTGCTATGATTTTCGCTGCATTATTTTGCATTAATAGTTGGGATGTTCTGTCATATGGTTTCATCTGGTTCGGGGTCGCTATTTTTGTCAATATGCGTAATAAAAATCAGTTTCTGGTAGCTTTATCGACGAGCTGTGGGTACTTGACATTACCTGTATGCGTTGCATTGATTTTTGCAGCACCTTTTATAATAAATCTTGAATCACCTTCTATTGCTTTAGGTGTGGTCACTAATGAAACAACAGGCCTGAAAAATTTATTGTTGATCTGGCTGATTCCTGTTCTTCCTGTTTTGATTTTACTTTCCATCACTCAATTATCAGTCAATTATCGAGTTTTACGTTTCGTTATAGCAACGGCAGTATCTGTGACCACTTTTTTTATCTTAATTCAAATGATAACTGGTAATTCAAATGCACTCATCGATAGAGGAAGTGGATGGTTATCACTTATGGTAATTGTGATATTTATTGGGATTGCTTTACAGCAAGCTTTGTATCATGACAATCAAAACAATAAAGCTTTAGGGCTTAGCTTGTTGTTGGTTGCGTTAGCTTTTTCGATTATTTTCTTAACTGAATTTTTTAACATTGTTACAGGAACACCGGGTAGATTTAATACAGTATTTAAGATCTGGTATCACGTATGGACACTTTTGGCTGTGGCTAGCTCGATTTCGATAGGAATTATTGTGAATAAGCTACCTAAATCAATCAATTACTCTAATTACATATTTGCTAGTAAAAATATAAAGTATTTTCTTCCCATTTGCTCTATTTGTTTCCTGATATATGGGCTTTCATATATTTATTCTCCAATGATGGGATTAAGTCGTGCACACGAAAATCAGGAAGCGAATTTAAATTCTGTAGTTTATCTTAAGACTAGTGATCCAGGTTTGTATGGTGCGATTAGTTATGCCAAAGAAAAATTATCTCCTCAAGAACATATATTATTACAAGCAATTACACACGCTTACGGTAAAGGTGGTTATCTTGCTGCTGCTAGTGGTGTCCCGACAATTTTAAATTGGCCCGGTCATCAAATTCAATGGCGTGGTNCAGAGCTCTCTTTAGGTGATCGGATTGAGGCAGTCGATCAAATATATAGATCAGGGTCGAGTAATTTAGGGTTAGAGAATGCTAAAAAATATCATGTAACACATATATATATTGGCCGTGAAGAAAAAAGTTTGTTTGGTTGGGATGTATTGGATCGATTCAAGGATTGGGATATTGTTTGGCAAAAAAATAACTCAGCAATTATCAAGGTCCCATGATGCTAGAAGAAAATTACTTTATAAAATCGAAAACNGTACTCATAATTTTTCTGATTACTGTCTTTGCATTTGTCTTAAGAGTAATAGACCTTGATGTTCGCGCGATACATCATGATGAATCTTTACACGCATTGTATTCGTGGGTGTTTATGAANGAAATGACATATATTCACGATCCCATGACCCATGGACCATTTCAGATTCATATCATTGCCTTATTTTATCGATTTTTTGGTGATTCGGATTTTGTTACACGTTTGCCTTCAGCTGTTTTCGGAACTTTTCTAGTAATTACTCCCTTGTTTTTTAGAAGATGGTTAGGTAACTATGGGGTTATTCTCGCATCACTATTTTTTGCACTTTCTCCATCACTTCTATATTATTCNCGCTTTGCAAGGAATGATATATTCATNGCCCTATGGACAGTGCTAATTATATGTTCCATCTTACGGTATCGTGAGAAGAGGAATTTTGTTTGGCTTTTAGTTTTATCAGCTGCATTGGCTTTGTCATTTACAACTAAGGAAACTACGTTTCTAACAGCAGCAATAATTTTACTCTATTTGAGTTTCTTACTTACTTACAGGCTAATTTGCGTTAATGCAGAGTACTCATCACTTTCACCTCTCAAGTTAATTTATGTATTAATTCTTTCTCCTTTTCTGTGGNTTATTACTTTGCTAATGCCAATGAAACGATTCAGATTACGCGTTTTATTAGACGATCCTGATTATGATCTTTTTGTCATCTTAGGCACTCTCACTGCAACTCAGTTGGCCGCTGCAGTGACAATCCCAATTGCATGGTTGGCGATTACAATTTCCGATGAATCTATGGGATTTATTAAATTTTCTGTAATTGCAATTCTTCTTCTAGGAGTTTTGTGTGTTGGGCTTTATTGGAACTATCGTAAATGGCTCATATGTTTTGCNCTCTTTGGTGCTATATATTTTCTCTTATTTACTTCTTTGTTGACAAATTTGAACGGATTCGAGTCAGGCATTTGGGGGTCGTTAGATTATTGGATTGATCAACAAGATGTTCAACGAGGTGAACAACCTTGGTTTTATTATATTGTAATGTTACCNATATATGAGNTATTTCTTATTGTTATAGGCTTTTTTGGGTCTGGATATTTTTTATTGAAGAAAGATCAAAATTCAATTTTTCTNACATGGTGTTTTTTGGGTACTTTCATTAGCCTTTCCTTAGCTGGAGAAAAAATGCCATGGTTACTGGTTCATTTGACGGTTCCGTTGGTATTTCTTGCATCTAAGGTACTGGGGAATTTGTTAGATAATAATGTATATTTACTTCGAGAATCCTATACTATTCCGACTATAACTAAATTGTTTGTCCCAGTTTTTCTAGTTGCTATAACAATTATATTTATGTCTGCTGTAAGTCTGAGGGTTAATTTCTCTAATGCAAGTATCCCAACTGAACCATTAATTTATACTCAAACTTCTCCAGATTTAAAGATTGTCCTTGATCAAATTGAAGCAATACAATCCGAAAAAGGCTCTCCAATTTATATTGAAACTGCCTCTGCACTTTCATGGCCTTGGGCATGGTATTTGCGTGATTATAATGTAAAGTACGTGACAGGCGATTATTTTTCCCTGATTGATTTTTCGACACGGCCCATTTTGATTACTAATAAATATTCAATNCCAGGAAGTATGCTCGAGACATTGCAATATGCAAGACGAGTTCAGTATCGACATCGATCTTGGTTTGATGAATCTAACTATAGATCTATCACCTTAAATTCATTAAGTGAAAAAATAAGTGATGGTAGTTTGTTATTTGATGGAGTTCATTTTTTGCTATATCAAGCAGATGAATCTTCGGTAGGTTCTCTCTATGGCGAGGCTTACTTACCGCGGTAGAATTGATAGACTTAGATAGGTTGTTATGGGGAATAAAGTGCGTTTTTTGACAGGCGTAATNGTCAGTGCTTTTTTTCTGATCTTATTACTCAGAGATATCCAAATTATTCAATTACGTGAAGCGATTAATTCTATTCAAATTGGATGGATATTGTTAGCGATATTGCCATATATNTTTGCTTTGATTTTACGATCATTAAGATGGTCTTCTCTATTGAAAAACTCTATCGAGATTTCTAATTCTGAATCGATGTCAATTATCTTAATTGGTTATGCAGCTAATAATTTGCTACCCATTCGTCTTGGCGAAATTGTACGGGCATTGATAATTGAGAAACGCTATGANATTCCCAAAATGCAAGTTATGGGAACTATTGTGATTGAACGTTTATTTGATGGATTAGTGTTGGCAATTTTTTTGGCGATTATTATTGCTCTTCTTGGAAACAGTTCGATATTACAGTCATTGGCAATCATTGCCGGCATTGGTTTTACATTAGGTACATTTTTTATTGCATTTTTAGCGATCAAAGCTGATCNTATTCGAGAAAAAATGCACGTTTTGTTATCTTTCACCCCTAATANAATCAGACCTTATTTACGACAATGGTTAAGTAATTTCATCACTGGATTATTGGCTTTACGAAAACTAAATGGCTTTGCGAGCGTACTTGCACTGTCTTTTCTATCGTGGACCTTGGAGGCAGTCGCTTTTTGGTTTGTTGGTTTGTCATTTGGTTTAGCTATTCATCCTCTAACATATTTAGGTGTGGTAAGCGCCGCAAATTTAGCTATGGTCGCTCCTAGTACTTCTGGTGGCGTAGGTCCATTTGAATTTTTTGGAAGTGAAATGCTTATCTTATTAGGAGTTGGCAGTTCCGTTGCAGTTGCGTTTATTATAACCGTACATGTATTTGTACTACTTCCAGTGACTCTGATAGGGATAATTTTGTTTTGGCGTTCAGGAACGTCGTTGCAAATGTTGAGGTCATCAAAAAGCGATTTTTTAAGGAATGGACATAGAAATTAATGAAAGCAGTGATCATAGGTGGTGGAGTTGCTGGACTCGCTGCGGGTTATGAATTAGTAAAATCTAATCATGAAGTAGTTATTATTGAAGCTGGACCAATATTGGGTGGACAAGTTCGAACTTTTGAAATCGGCGGTCAGCAAATTGAAAGCTTCTACCACCATCTTTTTAAGTCAGATGTCACAATCATTGAATTAATTAACGAATTAGGTTTAGGTGACGATCTTGTGTGGCATGATTCTAGTACTGCAATAAATACAGATAATAAAATTTATCCCTTTGCTAGTCCCTTTGATCTATTAAAGTTCGATCAAGTTTCATTTATCACGAGGCTTAGATTGGGATTTGCAGCTTTGTGGTTACGCAAAAATTCTAATTGGCAAAAATATGAAGGTCTTAAGGCGCAGGATTGGATTATTTCAAAAGTTGGACATGATGGCTATGAAAAGGTATGGGAACCTCTTTTAAGTGCAAAATTTGGAAAGTATGCATCTGAGGTGTCGATGGCATGGTTTTGGGGGAAGATATATTTGCGTTTTGCTTCTAGAGATTCAGGTGTTTTAGGAGGAGAACAACTTGGATACTTAAGGGGATCTTTTGGTCGGTTAGTCACCGCACTTGCTGATGAAATTATTTCTTTAGGTGGCGAGATAAAAAAATCTATGCCTGTGGATGATATTTTGATCGACAATGGGAAAGTTTCTGGAGTAAATGTTTTGGAAGAAAATGAAGTAGTGAAGATTTCTGCTGATGCTGTGATTGCTACTATTCCATCAGGGATTTTCGCAAAATTGACACCTGAAATTGCCTCATTGGATCAAGAGTATTTTGAAAAGCTATCTCGCGTGAAATATCAATGGGCTAGTGTTTTAGTTCTCGTATTGGATAGACCATTGTCTGAATATTATTGGATGACTATGACTGACAAAGACTGTCCTTTTGTAGTTACTGTAGAACATACAAATTTTGTGTCTAGCCAAGAATACGATGGCAAACATATAGTATATTTTTCAAACTATACTGATCCTCAAGATCCAATTTTGGATTTTTCACCTGATGAACTTTTAGAGACATATATTCCTTATATAAAAAGGATTAATACAGAATTTATGAGCTCTTGGATTCTAGAAAAATGGCTTTTTGTTGATCGTGCAGGACAACCTATTGTTCATTCTTTATACCATAAAGATATTGTTTCACATCAAAGTCCAATCCAAGGATTATATCTTGCAAATACTACCCAAATATATCCCGAAGATCGAGGCCAAAATTATTCTATACGTATGGGACAACGGGTCGCTGAATTGATAAATCAACAGATAAATTAAGAATAATGTAATTAAAATATTCTTGAATAGATCGTCCTTAATGTTTATATTTCGAAGTATCTGAGAACAGATTAGATGACGCTAAATTTCTATTGCAGTAGGGTGGTCACATGCCTTTAGAAACAGAAGCACGAGCGGAAATTCGATCACTAATATCCGACTTAGAGCCAGATGATGGAAAATTGCTCGACGCTCTTCACCGTGTTCAACATCGCTATGGTTATTTATCCAATGAGGCACTTGAAGTCATTGCTGAACATCTAGAAATGTTTCCTTCTCATGTCTATGGTGCAGCTTCATTTTATGATGAATATCGGTTCACTCCCCCCGCTTCAACTACTATTCGATGGTGTTCTGGCCCAGCGTGTCGATTGGAAAATTCAAATGGTATTCGTGATGCGATGTTGGCTGTTCTCGATCTCAATGAACTTGGCGATAGAACCGATGATAATCAAGTTGAAATGATAAATGGCCAATGTAATGGTGCTTGTGAACTTGCTCCACTTATTTGGATTGAAAAACAGGTCGAACATAAACGCGATGTTGTGGGTAAATTATCTGTTGCTAAAGCTATTGAAATAGCTCGTGCGATCAGCAAGAGCGAATATATTGAGGAAGGACACGAAACTGCATTCTGAGACACTCAATATTGAGAATTCATATAACAGTATTAAGGAAAATGCTGATCTAAACTACAAAGAGTGGCGTAATCCTATTCGCCCGCGTATTGATGTCGCCATGGATACATCTTCTTTAGCGAATGGCGCTGTAGAGATTGAACGTCAATTAGTGAAAATTGTCGCTGAGCGTAATGCTGCTTTGGATGTANGCCAAAACCATGGGTATGGAATGCAATGGTTGAATCCTTTAGTCACTATCACCTGGCCAGATGGTACAAGTATTGTTTACGGNCCCGTAAATCTAAACAATATTAACGACATTCTTGATGAAGCTATAAATAGATCTGATGCTGCTTTACATTTAGGTATCGGATTGTTATCCGGTGAACATTCTTCACTAAAGAACTTACGGGCGCATCCATTTTTTAAGAATGAACCTGATGAACGACGCTTAATTAATAGAATTGGTTTTACAAATCCTGATTCTATTGAACATTATATTGGAACTCGTGGGTGGTCTTCGTTTGCGCGTATTTTATATCGCGGTATGACTCCAGAGGATGTGCGACAAGAGTTACTTGATGGTGGCTTAGGTGGTAGAGGCGGTGGAGGATTCCCTGCAGGGATGAAATGGAATTTCTTGGCTGGTGCTTCTGATTCTGAACATTATATGGTTTGCAATGCTGACGAAGGAGACCCTGGGGCATGGGTTAATAGAGTTATTCTAGAAGGTGACCCTCATTTATTGATTGAAGGTATGGCTATCGCAGCATATGCCACTGGCTCACAGCGAGGTTTCATTTATATACGTGATGAATATCCACTTGGTGTAGAACGAGTAAAAAATGCTATTAAGCAAGCGGAAGAAAAAGGATTACTTGGTAATAATATTTTGGGAAGTCAATTCTCATTCCAATTAGAAGTAGTCCGCGGAGCAGGTTCTTATGTTTGTGGAGAAGAAACAGGTCTTCTTTCATCTATTCAAGGACAACGCGGTCAACCACGTATCCGACCTCCTTTTCCTGCACAAGCTGGAGTATTTATGAAACCTTCGAATGTGAACAATGTTGAAACATTCTCACATGTACCTTTGGTGCTTCAAAATGGAAGCTCTTGGTATAAAGAATATGGTACAGANGCTATGCGTGGGACTAGGTTGTTTTCATTTTCTGGTGATATACCNTACACAGGTTTTATGGAATTACCTTTCGGTACTCCTATGAAAGATGTTTTAGAATCTTGTGGTGATATCAATGTAGGAGAAAAACTTGTTGCTATTCAATCTGGAGGCCCTTTAGGAAGTTTAGTCCCAGCATCAGCTCTTCCCACCTTAACTTTAGAAAATGCTTCGTTTGTTCCTTATGATGCCATGATGGGCTCAGGTGGGATTGTTTGGGTGTCTGATCGAACACACTTAATTATTCTTAATGAATATATTTCTGAATTTGTTGAAGAAGAATCTTGCGGTCGTTGCACTACATGTCATGGTGGTAATCAGCGGATGACAGAAATTTTTCGTAGAATTATGTCAGGTAATGGACGAAGAGAAGATGAATTCAATCTCAAGATGATTGATGATACATTACAACATTCTAACTGTGTTCATGGTCAATTTAGTCCTAAACCTATGCGAAATCTTCTGCAACATTTTCGGCATGAATATGATGCCTTAGTATTTGATCGAAAAGACTCTACTTTAACAATTCCTGCTATGACCCAGTTTCGTGTAACTAACACTGCTGATAGACGAGTTGAAGATGCTGTGGCTATATGCCCTGTCAAAGCCTTCAGAGGTGAAATAGGTAGTCGTTCTATCGATGATGAAGCTTGTATCCGGTGTGGTGCATGTATTGAGGTGGCACCTAATGCAGTCGTCCGTGAATCACGTGCAGATATTCCTCAATCAATAATTTAAATATACAAGCATTGGTCCTGGTATTTTGGAGGCCACGGCGAGAATCGAACTCGCGATAAGGGTTTTGCAGACCCCTGCNTTACCACTTGGCGACGTGGCCGATCACGAGAATTGATTGTGCATCGAGCTAAGTTATGAAACAAGCAAATCTCAAAGATATTATGCGTAAATTTTAGTTAGTATTAAGAATTGATGCTCTATATTTTCGATTTCATCTCTATGTTTTGCAAAAAAATGCATTTTTCAAGTATAACTTTGGGGTATTTTTTTGTGGTACATCATTTTTTTATTTTTTATGTNAAAAATAGGATAGTCAAATAAGCACATGAAATNGGTGTNTTGTGGAGCGGGAGAAGGGATTCGAACCCTCGACTTCAACCTTGGCAAGGTTGCGCTCTACCCCTGAGCTACTCCCGCATTATTAAGTACTTATACAATAGACCAGCATTATTTCCAACTAAGTGATTGGTGCCCAGGATGAGATTCGAACTCATACGCCCTAATGGGCACTGCCCCCTCAAGACAGCGTGTCTGCCAATTCCACCACCTGGGCATGTGGCAGGAGTGGAGGGATTCGAACCCCCGGCCCTCGGTTTTGGAGACCGATGCTCTGCCAGCTGAGCTACACTCCTTCGGCAAACTAGTGTAGCAATCAAGACGGACAGATCAATCGAGATTCTCTTAATCTTATAACTTATTTATATTGTGACGTATTTTTAGGAGTTCAGAAATTACATTAATTAATATTTTCGGACCTAAATTTACTTTTGAGTCATCTACATGTTGCCAAACTATCGATAATTCGGTGATTTTAAAATTATTCTTCTCTGCTAGAGCCAGTAGCTCGACATCTATGGACCAGCGCCGAATAACTAAATTAGGAAAAATAGTTTGTGCTGCATTTTTTGTAAAAATTTTAAAGGGACATTGTGTGTCATTGTAAGGAACTCCTACAATTATTTTTTGTAATAATGAGAAAAGTTTTCCGGCATATCTTCGTCTCAATGGTTGTGTTTTTCTGAGATCTGTACCTTGTGGTGTTACACGAGTTCCAATTACTAAGTCTGCATCGTTTTCAAGCATTGTAATTGCATGTGGTATGGAGTCTATTGCTGCAGAAAGATCAGCATCGAAACATCCAATATATTCTCCCGTTGCATGTATTACACCTTCACGTAAAGCTTTACCTTTTCCTTGGTTCATACCAAGTTGTATTAATTTGATGTCGATGGTTTTATGCACTTTGGCTAAGACAATTTTTGATGTTTTATCCACACTGCCATCATCAACTATTAATATTTCTTTAATTTTTAATTCGTGTGCTTTGTCTAAAAGCGTATCTATAGTTTTTTCGATACGTTTTTCCTCGTTATATGCAGGAATTACAATAGATAGAGTTGGTATGTTATTCACTGAAAATCAAATTGCAATTCTTAATCAGTTTCTCGCTGATCTTTAAGAAATTTTTCAAGATCTCCTAGCAGATCTTGCGCATCAGGGAGCTCAATCTTTGCNCTATCATCTGGTGATGGTAATGGAGGGCGATTACTATCAAATTGCTGCTCTAAGTGTCTTACATAGTCTCCTGCTTCGTCTGAAGCTGAAAGTACCGAGAGAATTTGTTCCTCAAATTTTTCCGCATCTTCTCTTAAAGATATTATGTCTGTACTAGTGCCAAAGCTACGATCGATTAATTCAATTAATGTAATTGCAACATTTGGGTTTGGGCCAGCATTAATATAATGTGGAACCATTGCCCATAAAGATGCATTCAACCATCCTTTTGCTCGAAGTGCTAAATTTAGGACGGCTACTATTCCAGTTTGTCCTTGATAACGTGAAGATGGACTTTTTAATCCAAAAAGAGTTTCGAATGAAGTGTCGGAAGCTGAAAGTGATAATGGCATAGGACGTGTATGAGGAACTCCTGAAGGTTGAGCTCCAAGTGTTACACTCATAGATGAACCTAATTCTTCAATAAAATTTACAATCAATGACGAAAATTGTCTCCATCTTAGATGTGGCTCTACACCTGAGAGAAGAATAAAATCTCTCTCGGCACCTTCGGGGCTTGCGATATAAAATTTATTTTCTGGCCAATTGATTACTCTATTACCATTTTCGAAACCTACTCGCGGCCTTTGGACCGTGAAGTCAAAAAAGTGTTCTGAATCGATTTCTGCAATTAATTGTGCGTTCCATACGTCTATAAGGTGATCTACTGCAGTTGTGGCAGCTCCTGTTGAGTCAGTAAATCCACTTAATGATCCTATAAATAAAGGGTCTTTAAGTTTTTTGATCTCTCCGAAACGTTTCAGTGCATCATCCATTACATTTTCACTTTCGTAGTACTCTATTACTCTTCACTATGATTGTGCGTAGCCTGAACCAAGGCTATCTGAATTAACACCTCTACCTTGCGGATTTGTAATCCAGTTAAATTCTGACAAAATTTGCTGNCTATAAGTTACTCTTCCGTTAACTTTCGTGGGATTTTCACTTGCTAATAGAAGTGCAGCTTTTGCCATAAAATCAGGGTGTTCTCCTTTGGGATCGTCCATACCTTCAACTAACTTATGGAATACTGTTCCTGGCGTAGGTACTACTTGTGATGGTGACAGGGCAGTGATTGCTATTTCGTACGAAGACACTTCTTGTGCAAGTCCTTGAGTGAAACGTTCTAAAGCGGCTTTTGATGCGCCATACATAGTTCCTCCACGAACATCCTGATCCTCGTAAGGCCCTCTACCAGGACCAATTGCTGCACCAGATGAAATATTAACTATTGCGCCTTGATTTCTTTCCATCATGTCAGGCAATACAAGTTTTGAAAGAATAAAAGGACCGTGCACATTTACTGCAAATGATCTTANCCAACGNCTCGTAGGGNAATCTACTATAGGAATATAATAATTTAGTGCAGCATTGTTCACGAGAATATCGACAGGTCCAAATATATCATTAGCTGAGTCAATAAGGTGCACACACTCATCCTCTTCAGAAACATTTGCTTGTACCATAGCGGCTTTACCACCATTTTTTATAATGTTCTCTACTGTGCGATTGAGAGATCCTTCAAGCATTTTATGATCGCCTTCTGCAATTGTTCTTGCAGCGCATATGACGGCTGCTCCTTCTGCTGCAAACAATTCAGCTATCGCTTGACCAATACCACGGCTTGCACCTGTGACTACCGCAGTTTTTCCATCTAGCTTGCCCATGTGTATCTCACTCTACTAAATTTGACTCATTAATTACTTTGTTTCAAGAATAGTCTCATCTGTCTTAGTTTTCTTCAAATAATTTAAATCGAACTCCACACACGATCACGGAGTCCAAAGTTGTTTTGCAGCCTCTTAAAATTGCTGTTGAAAGTATTTTCTGAAGATTATTTACTTTTAAGCCGATTGAAACTATACCTTCTGTGTCATTGTTTGGATTCTTAATGAAATGAAGAATTGAATTATCAAGATTAATTGAAGATATTTCCTCTGTACTTTTATTAATAGGCCGATCTAATGTTTCGCTCCATTTAGAAGCGAGTCGGGATGGGTTTTTTGACTGAATAGTAACTGAATCAATTTGATCAGTTGGTCCCGAATTTTGAAATGAAGTCCAATTATGCCCTGCGGGTGCCCATGGTCCATTAACGTCTTGATTTCCTTTATTTGATCGAAATTCTGCTATAGCTCCAGGAAGNTCTTTAGGGTGTATCTGAATTCCCTCTGTCTCAGAGGTTTTATTATCTAATATTAGTCGATGGCCTAATGAAAGTATTCTATCTTTAGTATTTTTAACATNATCACATTGCATTATGATCATNTATCCACTATCTCCTCCTTTTTTTTGGAGATAGCGTCCCGCTGAAGTATTTTCCTGGAAAGGTGCTACAACTTCGAGGAAATTTGTGCCTATTGGCATTAGGAAGTTATGCAGTCCAAATTTCTCAACACCTGGATCACGATGACATACTTCNAATCCAAAGATACTTTTAAGATCTCTTTCAGTTTGNTTTAGNTTATTNGTTACTAAACATAGCTGTCTTAATCGGAGCATAATCACCTAAAATGAAGGAGCNTCTCTGCCTAATGAACCNATAGCAGCAGCTGCATAACCAAGGTGCTTACTTGAATGTGTGACTACTTTCCCCATGACAAATAGCCTCGTTTGATTTCCCCATGGAAATACATGTTGTTCTATTTGCAAATACTCCTCGGTCATTTTCTCTATTCTTGGAATGACAGCAGTTAGTACATCTCTTCCATATTGTGCTAATTGNTCTCCAGGAGGAAATTGTAGGGCATAAGCTTCTGCTGGTGTCATTTCTGTNCCTTGATCNACCCTCGGTAAGTTCCACTTTTCCCAAAGGTCTTGCTGGATCCATACTGGTGCNTCACGTTCGAATAAAAAATGTATTAGGTTGTCTACAGTTCTAAAAATATGCCATGCATCCCAAGCNATTGAGTTTGAAGTTGCATGAAGTCGAAAATGCATTTCTTCTGGAGTGAGTTTCTCTATGGAGTCTGCTACTTGATTTAGTGCCTCATTTGTAAAGTGAATGTGGTAATCATTAATTGAGTGAATTGAAAAATCCATTTTGAATCTCCTTATTATGCTTTCTGATAATCTACTTTGTGCATGTATATTTAGAAAGTAGATTCAAAAGATATTATTTCTGATTCTTTTGTAGCATTTAATGTGGTGATGTTCTATGGATAAGATCGAATATAGTTCTGCCTGTGAATTACTTGATGCTCTTCAACGCCGCGTAATTAGTTCTCGAGAACTGCTGGAATATTATTTTTCGCGTATCGAAAAATATGATGTAAATTCTATCAATTCGATAGTATATCTTGATATTGAACNTGCTATTCAACAAGCTGAAGCAGCTGATGCCGCAAGAATGAAAGGTGAGAATTGGGGTAAGCTGCATGGCCTTCCCATGACAGTCAAAGAATTAATTGAGGTTAAAAATTTCCCTTGGATAGAAGGTGATAGTGGGAATGTCGGTCGAATCGGTGAAGTAAATTCACCAACTATTGAAGCATTAATACAAGAAGGTGCAATCATATTTGGTCTGTCAAATAGTCCACAGTATGGACGTGATGTTCAAACATATAATGATGTGTATGGTATTACTTCTAACCCATGGGATCTGACAAAAACTCCTGGAGGCTCTTCAGGTGGTTCAGCTGCAGCATTAGCTGCAGATTTGACCAGTTTAGAGCTAGGGAGTGATATAGGTGGCTCTATTCGTACTCCTGCTCATTATTGTGGTGTATATGGGCATAAACCTACATTGGGAATTATTCCAAAAATAAAACCTCTACCATCTCCGCAAATACAAGATGATTTGTCTGTAGTAGGCCCTCTATCGCGAAGTGCTAATGATTTAGAATTAGCTTTATCTGTTATGGCTGGACCAGAATACCATCATTCTCAAGCATGGCAATTGGATTTACCCAATCCTAGGCATACTTCATTATCCGATTATCGTGTTGCTGCTTGGCTAGATGATCCATTTTTCCCCGTCGATGATGCTGTTTCGAAAAGATTAAAAATGACTGTGGAGGCTTTACGTAGTAATGGTATTGCTGTTGATGAAATGGCCAGACCAGCGATAGGAAATTTTGAAGAAGTGTATCGTATATATTTTTCATTATTGATGTCTGGGACAGGATTAGAAATGCCTCATGAATATTTACTGGATCTTGGAATTAAAGAAGATGCCCTTGGGCTTGAGCAATTAGATATCGGGGCAAATCGCTTTCGAAGTGCTGCAGTGCGTCATCGTGATTGGCTAATTTTAAATCAGCGGCGTCATCAGATTCGAGCAGAATGGAATAATTTCTTTAGCGAATTTGACATAATGCTAATGCCGGTAACATCTATCACTGCACCAGAACATAATCCAATTAGAGCTGCTCAAAATGATGCATTACCAATTAAGGATTCAAGGAAAATTTTGGTTAATGGTGAAGAGAGATCTTATTGGGAGCAGTTAGGATGGATTAGTATGGCGACCATGGCACATTTACCAGCTACTGTTGCACCTATAGGATGTTCTGAGAGTGGTCTGCCNGTAGGTATTCAGATCNTAGGNCCTTATCTTGGNGATAGGACNACGATTGANTTTGCTCAGAAACTATCAGAATTGATAGGTGGTTTTATCNCACCAATACCGCTAAGTAATATGTAATAGGGTGGTTAGTAAATGGTAAATGAAGGTANTTACGATATTGAAAGAATTATTTCAGATGGATTACGTCCTGTTCGTGCGCTTTATTGGTCAGCTATTCAAACAATCGCTCATCAATTGGTACAAGAATTTCCGGGNGATGTATTAAAATCACTTGCTGCATCTGATCGTTTAGATGAATTNATACGTGAGTCAGACTGGTTCTATATGCCATTGCAAGCTTGGGTTACACATCTCGTAACTGATAATGCAGGAGCTTACTGGGATTATATTGATAAATATAAAACAGAAATTAAAGGTATTAGCAGGACAAGTAATACTATGACGGATGTAGTACAAATAGGTGCTTTTTATGCAATGTGTGCTGATGTAGAACAATCATTGCAAGCGGCTACCAAAACAACGTGGACATCTGATCTGTGATAATAATTTAACAAATCTTGACTTTCTTACTCAACAAAATAGTGTATATTTATATCTCAACTCTATAAGATTTGTTAGGAGAGTAGAATGGCTTTACGAATAAATGATGAAGCGCCTGACTTTATTGCAGATACTACTGAAGGATCGATTTCTTTTCATGAATGGATTGGTGAGGGATGGGCATTATTATTTTCCCATCCAAAAGATTTTACTCCAGTATGTACAACTGAATTAGGAGCTGTTGCTGCCTTAGAACCAGAATTTTCTTTACGAAACTGTAAAATTGTAGGTGTCAGTGTAGACGGAGTAACAGATCATGAAGCATGGTCAAAGGATATCGAATCTTCTCAGGGACATGCAGTGAATTATCCTCTTATCGGAGATCCGAATCTAAATATTGTTAAGCTATATGACATGCTTCCTTCTGATGCTGGTNNTACATCTNTTGGAAGNACAGCTGTAGATAATGCAACGGCTCGATCTGTGTTTATTGTAGGACCTGACAAAAAAATTAAGGCTACTTTGACTTATCCTATGAGTACAGGTCGTAATTTCGCAGAGATACTACGACTACTTGATTCATTGCAACTTACTGCAAAAGAACAAGTTGCTACACCTGCTAATTGGGAAAAAGGTGACGATGTTATTATTCTCCCATCAGTATCAGATGAAGATGCAAAAACAAAATACACTGATGGTTGGGAATCTCCATTGCCATATATTCGAGTGGTTAAGCAACCNGGAGAATAGAATTAATGCAATTAGGTGTTGTTTTNCCNCAGACAGAAATTGGTTCTAATCCTGAACATATTAGCTCGTATGCATTGGCTGTCGAAAATGCAGGATATGATCATTTATTAGCCTATGATCATGTACTAGGGGCAAATCGGGATCGACTTGGAGGTTTTAGTGGAGTATATGATCACGAATCAATGTTCCATGAACCTTTTGTGTTGTTTGGCTATTTAGCTGCAATTACTAAGCACATAGAACTTGTAACCGGAATTATTATTCTTCCACAGCGCCAAACTGCATTGGTTGCTAAACAAGCTGCAGCAATCGATATATTGTCGGGAGGTCGATTGCGATTAGGCATAGGTGTTGGCTGGAATGCAGTTGAATATGAAGCTTTAGGACAAGATTTTCATAGTCGGGGCCGTCGGATTGAAGAACAAATTACTCTACTTAGACGTCTTTGGACTGAACCATTGCTTTCTTTTGAGGGTGAATTTGATCAAATCGATGATGCGGGAATTAACCCTTTGCCTGAAAAAGTAATTCCTATCTGGTTTGGGGGAATGTCACCTGTTGTACTCGATCGTTTGGGACGTCTAGCTGATGGATGGTTCCCTCAGTATCGAATGCCATCTGAATTGGCAAATGGTCTTGAACGAATTTTTGAGTCAGCAGTAAATGCAGGACGAGATCCTCAATCTATTGGTGTAGAAGCACGAATCAATATTACTGGACGCGATCTAGATGACTCAGTTACTGAAGCTCATCAATGGATTGAGAATGGTGTTTCACATTTATCCGTTAATACTATGGGTGGTAATTTATCGGAGGTAGAAGCGCATATTTTACTAATACAGAGATTTAAAGAAGCATTTAGTAAATCTTTATAGAAATTATTCCTACCTTTATACAATTTTTAAGATGTTAAAATTATTTTCGTATTGTATTCAATGTGGGTGACGTTGAGTATCTAGACATAAATTGGATCATTGGACCGATGCCAAATGCAAACCATATTGTTCCCACTCCTATATTTCCACCTAGGAAAATTCCTGCAATGAGTACGGTTCCTTCAATGCCTGTACGTACAATACCAATAGGGAAACCACGTTTTGCAATTCCTGTCATGAGGCCATCTCTTGGCCCTGGACCAAGTTCTGTACTAATGTAAATAACTGAACCTAATGCAACTAATATGGGGCCAATTGCCATCATTATAAATCGCCAAACTATCCAACTTGGTTCAGGGAAAAAATAGACTCCTAAATCGATTGTTATTCCAATTACGATTGCATTTAAGACTGTACCGAGTCCAGGTTTTTCTTTTAGAGGAATCCAGAAAAACATTACAAGTGCACTTACAATAATGGCGACAACCCCAACACTACTGAGATCTATTTCCAAATTAAATATAGTCGTAGAATAACTAAATTGATCTGCGATTCCTTGATGTAATACTTCCCAAGGCCCCAGTCCTAATTGTGCTTGTAGCATTACAGCGAGGCCAATGCCAAAGAATATCAGTCCAATATTGACCTGTATAAGCCTGATGGTGAATGTGAGCATTGAGCTATTCTACGCAAGATTTTGTTAGGATTCGAAATAATGAAAATTAATACATAATAAATCGGTAAGTTTGGAGTTAGAGTGTTCTCATTTATTATCTAATCAAAGCTGACATCATCTGATTGTTGTTCCAGAAAAGAAAGATAAATTTGAGCCTAAAAATTGCTACTTACTTTTATTTTTGATACTTGAAATGAAATCTAATATGTATCGGCAAAATGACTTAAAATTATTAAATGAAATTAATTCTTATTTTTGGGGATCAGTTAAACCAAAATATCTCTAGCTTGTCCGATATAGACAAAAATCACGATCTCATATTGATGTGTGAAATATGGGAAGAAGCTNCTTATGTTAGACATCATAAGAAAAAAATTGCCTTTATTTTCTCTGCCATGCGTCATTTTGCTGAAGAATTATTAGCAAAAGGGTACAAGATTCACTATACGAAACTTAATGAATCTTATAATACGGATTCATTTGAAGGCGAAATAGCTCGGGCAATTAAGAAATATAAACCGGACAAGATAGTAGTGACAGAACCAAGTGAGTATCGTGTTTTAGAAAAGATTAAAGCATGGAATTTTCATATTCCTGTAGAAATNNGATCTGATGATCGNTTTCTGTGTACACACATAGAATTTATAAATTGGGCAAAGNAACGCAAGCAATTNCGTATGGAGTACTTTTACCGTCTGATGCGCAAAAAATACGACATTCTNATGGATNGTGATCTTCNTGAAGGTGGAAAATGGAATTACGATATTAAAAATCGTAAACGACCGACAAAAATGATGAATATCCCAAAAAAATATATGTCTAATCCTGATGACATCACTCATGAGGTCATGGCACTTACGATGGAGTATTTTTCTGATAATTTTGGTGATTTAGAGCCATTTTATTTTGCAGTTACACGTGATCAAGCATTACAGGCACTAGATTTGTTTATCGAAGAACGGCTTATTGATTTTGGTGACTATCAAGATGCCATGGTACAAGACGAACCATGGATGTATCACTCACATCTGAGTTTCTATATCAATTGTGGTCTATTANTNCCGCTTGAGTGTGTTAAGGCTGCTGAAGCNGCTTACCATGATGGAAAAGTACCGTTAAATGCTGCTGAAGGTTTCATTCGACAGATTATTGGGTGGCGTGAATATATACGTGGAATTTATTGGTTGAAAATGCCAGATTATGTGAACGAAAATTTCTTTGAAGCAAAACGTAAACTCCCCAAATTNTTTTGGGATGGTGATACAAAAATGAATTGCCTGAGTCAATGTGTTAAAGAAACAAAAGAAAATGCTTATGCACATCACATACAACGGCTCATGGTTCTTGGTAATTTTGCACTTATNGCTGGCCTTGACCCTGTTGAAGTCAACCANTGGTATTTGATTGTTTATGCTGATGCCTACCAATGGGTTGAACTTCCTAATGTTACAGGAATGATCTTATTTGCTGATGGCGGAGTCTTAAGTTCCAAGCCTTATGCAGCTAGTGGTTCTTATATCAATAAAATGTCGAATTATTGTAAGGACTGTTATTACAGTGTTAATAAAAAAAGCGGATTTGATGCGTGTCCATTTAACTTTCTATACTGGAATTTCTTGATTGCTAATAAGGAAAAACTGCATGAAAATTATCGACTTCAAATGATTTACCATTCTGTAGAGCGTATGAAAGAAGATCAAATTCACGCTATAAGATCAGACAGTAAAAGATTTTTCCTTGAATTAGAAAATAATCAAAAAGTCTGACTTGTCACGGTAGTAAATTATTCACTGCTGTTTTGGGAGATTGCCGATCTCAACTGATGGCAAAGATCAAGGTTTNCCGAAGTTAATGTAACAAATGGCTGGGGACCAGGGATTCGAACCCCGACTTACGGATCCAGAATCCGCTGTCCTACCATTAGACGAGTCCCCATAATGGATGCTCTATTCTAGCTGGCAGGAGCATTTCTAAGCGAGTTAGCGGCTTGACGAATTCTATCGAGACAGAGTTCTTGTCCGATNATTTCCATACTTTCGAAAAGTGGAGGTGAAATACGAGTTCCAGTGACAGCTATACGTGTAAGAGAAAAAAAGTCTCCAGCGCGGATTTCTAATTTTTCAGCAGTATNNCGCATTATCTGTTGAATGTTATCAGCATTCCAATCTGTCAAAGGCTCTAATATATTCATAGTAGAATCTAATGCATTCGCAGCATCAGCTGAACGATCTTTCCATTTTTTCGTTAAAAATTCTGCCGCTGCAGGAGTGGGAACGTCACTTGTAAAAAAGAATCCGACTAAAGAACTTAGTTCTGATAGTAGTTTTATTCGTTCTCTAACTAATGGCGTTAATTCCTTAACTAGAGCCCAATCGATAGGTCGAGGAATTTCTACAGGTAGATCACGTTCAAGGCGACGAACAAAAATGTCGACAAGGTCATCTTCGTCCATTTCGCGGAGATAAAGGCCATTCATCCATTCTAATTTTGTCTGATCAAATCCTGAAGGGTTTTTACTCAAGTCTTTTAGATCGAATACTTCTATAAGACGTTCACGAGAAAAAATTTCGGTATGGTCATCTAAAGCCCAGCCTGTGATAGCAAGAAAATTGACAAGCGCATCTGAAAGATACCCTTCCTCAGCGTATTCCAAGACAAATTTTGCTCCNTGGCGCTTAGACAATTTTCCACCGTCTGGTCCTAAGATTACAGGCGCATGTACCCATGTAGGAATTTTGTACCCTAAAGCATTAAATAATTGAACATGTCTNGGAGTAGAGGGTATCCATTCTTCCCCACGTGTAACGTGTGATATTTCCATAGCTGTATCGTCGACAACATGTGCTAGATGGTAAGTAGGAAATCCGTCTGATTTGAGGATAACAAAATCATCGAGTTCTTTATTTTCGAATGTAATTTCCCCGCGGAGTAAGTCTGTGAAAGTAGTAGAACCTTCTTGTGGCATCGCAAATCTTATTACATATGGTTCGCCAGATTCTGCACGTTTTTCGGCATCAATTTTTGGATAGTTACGATAGCGTCCGTCATATTTTGGAGGAAGTTTTGCAGCTTGTTGAGATTCTCTCATTTCACGTAATTCATCTGGTGTTGCAAAACACCGATATGCGAATCCGTTTTCAATAAGTTTTTCTGCTGTTTCTTTATATAGATCTTTACGCTCAGACTGAAAGTACGGTCCGTAAGGGCCACCAATATCAGGACCTTCATCCCAGGTTATGCCTAGCCATTGTAAAGAATTTTGGATGCGATCTACTGCTCCTTCTACATATCGTGTTTGATCAGTGTCTTCAATTCGAAGTATAAATTGGCCATTCATTTTTTTTGCGTATAGCCAAGTCCATAATGCTTGTCGTATTACACCAACATGTGGATCACCTGTAGGACTTGGTGCAAATCGAACTCTAACATTTTGTGTGTCTTGCATTACATTTCCTTCAATTNTAACATTGGTTTTGTTTCATGAATTTCTCGATAATTTTCAATAAGTTTAATTAGGTCAACAGGGATTTGTGCCAAAAATTCTCTCCATTCACCNTTCGANGGTAAGGAAAAACCTAAACGATATGCATGTAAAGCCTGTCTTGAAATATAAATCGAATTTGTCCCATATAATGTGTCTCCAATGATTGGATTCCCTATCGCTGACATATGAACTCGAATTTGATGAGTACGTCCAGTATAGATTTGCACTTCGATTAAGGCTGCCTCATTACCATATTCTTCAATAATTTTATATTCACTTCTTGCTGAACGTCCATGCTCAATTACAGCTTGCCTACGTGGATCTTGAGGATCTGNTCCTAACTGTGTCTCTATTTTTGCTTGTNGNTGATCTAATTTGCCAGAAACTACGGCAAGGTAGCTNTTAAAAGTNGTTCTTTTNCTCCATTGTTCTTGGAGTAGATAATGGGAAGCAGCTGATTTTGCGAATGCGATTACTCCACTCGTATCACGATCTAATCGATGTACTATTCCTCCTTGATCAGAATTGCCGAGCGAACTGATTTCAGGGTATTGAGCGCGAACTGCATTGATTAAGGTAGTTCCATCAGATTCTTTATTGGGGTGAACAAGAATTCCTGCAGATTTATTTAATACCAATGTTTCTTCATCTTCAAAAATGATATCTAAATGTATATTTTTTGCGATTAAGTTGGATTCTGGAGATCTAGGTTCAGTGACAGAAATTTTAGTCCCTGCAGTAATTTGTGAACTGGCTTTAGTATTAATTTCACCCTCTATTTTAACTCCACCATTATCAATGATACGTTGAACTTGAGATCGAGATAATTCTGGCATACTTAAGACAATTGCTTTATCAAGCCTGTTGCTTTGTTTAACTACAATATCTCTGCATTCAGTCATTTAACGCTCTTTAATAATTTCTGTATTATNCCTATCAACAATAGCAAATAATAGAATTAATCCAGTACCTATCACTATTGAAGAATCAGCAATGTTAAATGCAGGATAATAGATCGGATCAATGAAATCTGTCACAGATCCTCTGATTAATCTGTCTAGAAAATTTCCTATTGCTCCCCCCAAAATGAGTGTTAAGCCTAAATTTTGCCAATGAGAAACAAAGCTCATTTTTAACATAAAATAAAGAAGTCCTATTAATGTAAAAAAAGTAATAATCGTAAGTACGTTGCTATATTCTTGAAAAATANCAAACGCTGCACCAGTATTTTCGATATGTGAAATAAAAAGAAGATTAAAATTTTCAGGCCATGTATCACCTTCATTAATAAAATTACGTACTAACACCTTTGTAGTTTGATCTATAAATACGACCGATAGACTAATCAAAANCTTAAGTTTGAAATTCTTTTGTTCACTTAGATTTTCTAAAATTTTTTTATTAAACATCGTTTATCTNTGAGTTTTTTTCTATGACAAGTTCACTATGAATGTACATAATTTGTTATTACTATAGTCTACAGGTAGACANATTTTATTATACGGNGAGGTTAGATTACGTGACATTTGGATTATTCGGTAATGCCACGAGTAANAATGAATTACTTCCTGATGGTCGACTTCGCTTGCCACCAGGACAAAGATTAGTTGAAAATTGGCCTGTACTTCATTATGGCGGAATACCTCGTATAGATCTTTCTACTTGGCAATTTCAAATTGGTGGNTTGGTCCCTCAAGAAATTTCTTTTTCTTGGGAAGATTTTATGTCTTTACCTCAAGTTGATGTTCGCACTGATATTCATTGTGTTACCACATGGAGTAAATATGATAATGATTGGGTTGGCGTACAATTTTCTGAGATTCTCAAAATTGCCAATCCATTACCTGACGCGAAATACGTTATTTTTCACTCCTATGGTGGTTATACAACAAATTTAGCGATATCTGAATTGGATCGCCCTGACGTTCTTCTAGTNCATACCCATAANGGTGAAGCTTTAACTCCAGAACACGGTGCTCCTTTAAGAGGGATGGTTCCGCATTTATACTTTTGGAAAAGTGCAAAATGGGTTAGCGGTATAGAATTTGTTGCCCAAGATCGCCCAGGATTTTGGGAACTATACGGATATCATATGCATGGAGATCCNTGGATTGAAGAAAGATACGGTTAGTTTATACGTATATTCTTGGTCCAAACTCTCTAGTATCTCCTGAACGAATCGCTTCTTGCCGAACAGCTTCTGCTACAGATTCAACAACTTGTTGATTGAATACCGAGGGCAAAATGTATTCTTCACTAAGTTGATCGTCAGGAATCACATCTGCAATCGCTCGGGCTGCAACAATTTTCATTTCCTCTGTGATATTGCGCGCATGTGCATCAAGTGCTCCTCTAAATAAACCNGGGAAACAAAGTACATTATTTATTTGATTAGGGTAATCGGATCTTCCAGTGGCAATAACACGNGCCGCACCAGTTGGTATATCTTCCGGCATAATTTCCGGTACNGGATTAGCAAGCGCAAAAACAACTGCGTCTTTTGACATTTTTGTGATCCATTCTGGTTGAATAAGATGAGGACCAGAAAGACCCAAGAACAAATCTGCACCATCCAACGCTTCTTCGACAGTNCCATCGAANCCTTCAGGATTAGTATTTTCCGCAAACCATTGTTTTGCNAAATTTAAATTATCTCTTCCCTCATANACAGCACCAGTNCGATCAAAGCCTATAACGTTTTTCACTCCGTAGTTCATCATAATTTTTGAACAGGCGACACCTGAAGCACCAACTCCAAGAACTACTACTTTCAGATCTTCAGGTCTTTTTTGAATAATTTTTAGACTATTCATTAATGCTGCCAGAACAACTACTGCAGTTCCATGTTGATCATCATGAAAAACAGGAATGTCAAGCNGTTGCAGTCGTTCTTCAATCTCAAAGCATCTTGGTGCTGAAATGTCTTCTAGTAGAATTCCACCAAAAGTTGGAGCAATAGCTTTACAAATTTCAACTATTTGATCGGTGTCTTTAGTGTCTAAACAAAGAGGCCATGCATCAATGTCGGCGAATGATTTGAAGAGCATTGATTTCCCTTCCATGACTGGCATCGCTGCCTCCGGACCTATGTCTCCAAGCCCCAGTACTGCTGTACCATCAGAAACGATTGCGACAGTGTTAGATTTGATCGTGAGTGCCCAAACTGCATCAGGATTATCATGGATGGCCATTGAAACCCTACCAACACCAGGCGTATAGACATGAGCTAATTCTGCATTGGTCCTGATATGAACTTTATTTTCGATAGCTATTTTGCCTCTTCGGTGTAATTGGAATGTTCTGTCAGATGCTAACTCAAGTTCAACACCTTCTAAAGTAGCAATTGTCTCCGATACCGTTTTGGCATGATCTTCACTTTCACATAAGACTCGAAAATCACGAATCATATAACTAGATCTTGCCTCTCGAATATCGATGTCCATAATATTTGCACCAGCGGTACCCAGTGCAGTCGTAATCGTACCTAGCATCCCTGGTAATTGTTCGCTCCTTAGCCTCAGGAGTAACTGATATCCAACAGCTGAATAACCTTGAGAAGGATTTAAAAATTCCTCAACAACTGTTCGCTGATCTTTTTCACCTTGCGTATCTTGTGTAGTCATAGTTGTCTCCCAAGTTCAAATGTATCTATAGAATATATCGAGTTATTTGCTAGAAGGGAGGGGGGTAAGTTATTTTTTCTAGAAGTTGATAGTTAAAAAAACCTTTTTTTGATAAAAATCTTAATTAAAATTAAATTTTATNAAGGTCAGACCTGAATGTTATGTCGTTCATTGATATCCTTTCANACTGGAATATTCTTCAAAGATATTCCAGTGGCCCCATCGTCTAACGGTTAGGACGCGAGGTTTTCAACCTCGAAATCGGAGTTCGATTCTCCGTGGGGTCACCAAACATACTAATATTTATGTTTTAGTGCTACTGGAATATTTATGTCTGTTACACCATTTAGAATTGAATTTAGTGATCGTGCAATCAAAGATTTACACAGACGTCTAGATGCTACTCGTTGGCCAGATATACACATTGATCAAGAATGGGAAGTTGGAACTAATGATTCTATCTTAAGGAATTTAGTTTCATATTGGCGAAAAGATTATGATTGGTTCCATCATCAACGTGAGTTAAATAGATTGGCTCATATTCGAGTACCTATTAATTCTGAAGAACTACATGCAGTCTTATACACTGGCCCTGCGGTACAAAAACGAGTGCCCATTTTGCTTATCCATGGATGGCCAGGATCTTTCATTGAATTTTTACAAGCTGCACCTTTGTTGCAAAATGGTAGTACTGATTTTCCAGGATATGATGTTGTTGTTCCTTCATTACCTGGTTTTGGATTTTCTGATCAACCAAATGCTCGAGGGATGCATCCAGGTGAAATNGCAGAGAGATTGCATGGTTTGATGCAATCTTTAGGNTATGAACAGTACTGTGTTCAAGGAGGAGATTGGGGAGCTATTATTGGNTCAGCTNTNTCTTTGCAACATCCTGAGGCAGTATTAAAATTACATTTAAATTTTATGCCNGCTAGNANACATTTGGGTGATGNTNCTGTTGAAGAGAAATCACTCACTGTTGAAGAACGTTTGTATCTAGAGAAACAANATNTTTTTCGNGATATTGAGACTGGTTATAGCCATATACAATCAACACGACCACAATCTTTGTCGTATGCTCTGCATGATTCTCCTGTAGGACTTTTGGGNTGGATTCTAGAAAAATATTGGGTTTGGTCAGATCATGATGAAGATCTTTGGGGAACATTTGAGAGAGATTCTATCTTGACGAATGTNATGATTTATTGGCTNACNGGGACNATTTTATCTGCATCAAGAATTTATTATGAGGCAAAAATGTCTGGTANGTCTTACCTAGAAGGTAAGATTGAAGTCCCCACNGCTTATACGCGTTATCCTAAGGAACCATGGACTGCTCCAATATCAATGATTGAAGATCGTTATAATCTTGTTAGGTTCTCTGAAATGGATCGTGGAGGTCATTTTGCTGCATTTGAACAGCCAGAATTGTTTGCAGGAGATGTCGGTTCTTTTTTTGCTGATTTATCTGGATAATAGTTTTAGTATGGATAACCTTATAAAAATGACATCTGATTAACAAAGTCGAAAGTTGTTTTTTGTGAAGATATTTTGATTCGTTTCTAAACAGAGTAACTTTTTTAAAATATCATCATGTATTGAACATCAAATCAAATATGAATATACAAGGAGTAAGAATTCCCGTGAGCAGTAATCGCAGGAACCAGCGTCGTCAAGAGCAAAGGCGGCAACGTCAAACACGTAGAAGGGAAATACGGACACAGACTATTGAAGAGGCTGGTCCAGTAGAATTTTCCGGCCCTATGGGATTTATGCAAAGACATATCAAAAGTTTTTTTCTGTTTGGGATTATATTTATGGTGCTCAGTTTGGGTGGAGTAATTTTCACATCACTTTTGGGACCACCAGAAACTAATAAAAATGATTCCCCAACCTCTACATCTGCGACCCCCAAAGAACCTGCGGCAAAAGATGTTTCAGAAGATGTAGTTGTAAGGTGGTATGAATCTCCTCCTGAAATGGCTATCGATTTAGATATTAAATATGAGGCAATATTAAGACTAGATTCAGGCATAATTAATATTGATTTATTTGCTGAAGAATCGCCGGAATTGGTTAATAACTTTATATTTTTGGCTCGAAATTCTTTTTATGATGGTTTGGTTTTTCATCGAGTTGTTCCTGGATTTGTTGCTCAAGCTGGAGATCCTTCTGGTGATGGATATGGCTCTCCTGGATATACTCTTTCTTCTGAAACAAATGCACTTACATTTTCTGCAGGATCATTATCGATGGCGAGAGATGCTATTGGGACGGTGAATGGATCTCAATTTTTTATTACATTAGGTTCTACTCCTCATCTTAATACCGACTTTACTGTCTTTGGCAAAGTAAAGTCTGGGTTAGAAATTTTAGATAATTTGCCGGTTAGAGATCCTACTAGACCAGGGCTAGAGGTGGCTGAGAAAATTCTTAATATTGAAATTATAGAGAAATGAAGTGAGAAATTACACCTAGCTATACTGCTCCTCCTGACATGACGATTGATCCACTACTGGATTACTATGCGCATGTTTTTTTTAAAGCTGGTAGCTTTGTTATAAAGTTGTTCCCCAGTGTTGCACCTGTTGCAGTAAACAGTTTTGTATTTCTGTCTGAAGAAGGTTTTTATGATCGATGTATATTCCATAGGATCATACCTAATTTTATTGCTCAGACAGGCGATCCTGCTCGTAATGGCAAAGGTGGTCCTGGGTATAGATTCCCTGACGAAATATCCGATATAGATTTTAATGTTGGAGTCGTCGGTATGGCTAACGCAGGGCCAAATACCAATGGGTCTCAATTTTTTATAACATTGACTGATGCTCCACATTTAAACAGGAGATATACAGTCTTTGGAGAAGTAATTACAGGTTTAGAAACTGTACAACGCATAGCATCAAGTGAATCTGCCACAGACCCCGAATATGAAATAATTGAGATTAAGATCAGTAATAATCTTGAGTGATTATTGATTGTCAGTATAGTTGGGTTGCTCTGACCATTTTCGTTCTACGATAAGAAGAAGTCCTAGCGACGGAACAAAGCACAAGAATGATAGTATTGCTGGTAATAGCCAACCTCCTATTAAAGCTAATAATCCTATCGCCAATGAAAATGACATTCCCAAAACAGAAATTATCCTGACAATAAGAATATAGCTAGGGGTTCCAGTTGGCATTTCTCTCTACTTTCAAAGTAGTGGTCGGGGTGCTCGGATTTGAACCGAGGGCTTCTGCGTCCCAAACGCAGCGCTCTGCCAGGCTGAGCTACACCCCGAAAAATTGGATACTACTATAAACATAATTTGAGTGTCTATATATTAGTGCACATTTTGCGCAGCTCCAACTAATTCTGAGATACTCTGTATTTTATTTTCAGTACACCAATCTTCAATTTCATCTATAATTCTCCAAGGTGCAAAAGGATCTAAGAAAGTTGCTGTTCCAACCTGTACAGCAGATGCTCCGGCCATAATGAATTCGATAGCATCTTTACCAGAAATAATTCCACCTGAAGCTATTATTGGGATTCTAGAGATTGATGCTGCTTGCCAAACCAAACGAAGTATAATCGGCTTTATCGCAGGACCAGAAAGGCCTCCAAAGCCATTTGCAATTACGGGTTGACGGTTATTGATATCTATTGCAAGGGCAGGGATGGTATTTGAAATTGTAATAGCCTGAGAACCTGCTTGAGTAACAGCTTCCACGATAGGTTGGATATTGCTTACACTAGGTGTCAATTTGGCAATTATTGGAAGTGAAGTGTGGTTGCGTACCACCGAGATTACCTCTGCAGCCATCGAAGGATCTTGTCCATATTCAAGTCCACCTGCGTCTACATTGGGGCAAGATATATTTACTTCCAGAGCTGAAATCCCAGCAACATTATCAAGTTTTTCAGACAGGAGTCCGTAATCTGAAATTGTGTCACCCATAATATTAACTATTGTTGGAATATTCCATTTCTCCCAAATTGGAGCAACATTATTAATCAAAGCACTGACGCCTATATTTTGGAAACCAATTGCGTTGATCATTCCAGAAGCAGTTTCATGCGTCCGAGGAGTTGCATTCCCTTTTCGAGGGTGAATTGTCGTACCTTTTGATACAACGGCACCTAATTCATTGATATTAAATTTTTTTGCTAATTCTAGTCCGTTGGAAAAAGTCCCTGATCCTGTCATAACAGGATTCTGGAGTTGGAGTTCAAATTTGCTTTCTTTTGCAAGATTAACTCTTAAGTCCATTAGGTGTGTTACCTATCGCTAACAAGAAAAGACTACATGTTGAAAAGAATTACGTATAGTGTCGTGCATTATTTTGATCGTCGATACCAAGACAATATATAAATCTTTGTGATACTAATTTTTCAATTTAGATAAAAGAAATGTCAGCTAAAAACATCATGACTCATCAGACAAAAGTATTTCTGCAGGGCGTGAGAATCGTTCAGCTTGTCTAATGTCATTTCTTAATGTACTCGTTTTTTCCCACATGACACTCTCATTAGAGTTAGGGAAAGTTTTTTTCGTTCCACAATGTTTGCAATTGCCCACACTCTCTCTGCCACTGGGAGTCCCAATAATCCAGTGGTGGACACATTTTTTCTTTGTGTTTTTGACTTTATTAACTTTACTTACTTTAACTGGAGCCTTTGTACGACTCATTATCTCATTCCTTAAACTAGCAAAAGTCACCCCGTGCCCTCAGGATAACTATTTCAATTAACTGCAGCACGCGAGTACTTTTACATTGTTATATATGCGCATGTGCTAACACAATTATGCATCTTGTAATAGTTTTTAGTCAAGTTTAAGATCTATAAGTTATAAAAATTATTCTAATTGGTTTTTCCTGCGTAAATCGACGGTTATAATTCAACAGTATTCAAATTTTATTGTTGTTTATCAAATGCTTAATAAATTTGAATTTTAATTTGCTATATTCTAGATCGTTTTATTTGTCGATCTTATGTTGTGGGTAATTTCTTCTATGTGAGGAGTAAATGTGACAGATACGCAGACGATAATTTCTGCCCTGAGAAAAGTGAATGATCCTGAACTTCATCAAGACATAGTAAGCTTAAACATGGTTCGTAATATCTCACTGGACTCGGGGAAGCTTGCATTTGAAATTGTACTTACTACCCCTGCATGTCCTCTCCGTGAGACTATAGATCAAGACGTCAGGTCTGCTTTAGCAGGTTTTTCTGATATCGAGGAAATTGAAATAGATTGGGGAGCTGAAGTTCGGAGTACAGTTTCTCGAGAAGGTGGTCCTTCACCGATTGAAGGCGTTAAAAACATCATTGCCGTTGGGTCCAATAAAGGTGGTGTAGGTAAATCGACAGTCTCTACAAATCTAGCTGTAGCATTAGCAAAACTAGGTGCAAAGGTTGGCATTATTGATGCTGATATTACAGGACCTAATATTCCTACAATGCTTGGGATTACGGAAGGAATTCAATCTGAAGGTAACGTTGGCTTACACCCTATTGAAGCTCATGGTGTTTCAGCTGCTTCGATAGGATTTGTTTTACCTCAAGGCACTCCTGTGGTTTGGAGAGGGCCTATGATAGGTTCCGGCGTTAGACAGTTAATGCGAGATATACAATGGGAAGAGATTGACTATCTGATAATTGACTTACCTCCTGGAACTTCAGACGCTTCAATGACTATGGCACAAGATGCATTAATTGCCGGAGTGGTTATTGTTTCAAGCCCTCAGAAAGTAGCGATTGAAGATGCTCGTAAGGCAGTTGGTATGTTTGACCGTCTGAGTGTTCCAATTTTTGGGATTATTGAAAATATGTCAGGTGATATTTTTGGCCATGGAGGTGCACGTGACGCCGCAGAAGAATTAGGGATCGAATTTCTTGGTGATTTACCTTTGGATAGCTCTATTCGAAAGGGCAGTGATGAAGGAATTCCCATTGTTGTAGCAGAACCCGACTCAACAATTGCATCTTCATTTATTGGACTTGCAGAGCAAGTTGCTTCAAGATGCTCAGTTCTTCAATTCGCAGGTGAAGAGGCAAGATTATGAACAATGACAACTCAAATGACAACTCAAATGACAACTCAAATGACAGCTCAGATGACAAGCAATCAATTATTGCAGGGCGTCGTCCATCCAAAAAAGTTGATATCAATCAAAAAAGTAATATCGATGAAGATATTCTAACTGCATCGGAAAATATAGAAGATAGTGAAGAAAAAGATATAAAAAATTCTAATAATAGTTCTTCTAAAGAAACCTTCTCTGATGCTGATCCAAAACTAGAGGATGTACCCCCTGATGATTCTAATAGTCGTACGGATTCAATAAACTCCTCTGAATTTCTTAATTTGAAAGAACTTGTAGTTCAACAGGGTAGGGTTTTAGAAGAATTACGTGCAGGTCTCTTAACTCTCGGTGGACAATTAGATCGATCGACCCAACTTCCACGTTTAGGTCTGTTCGTTGACGTTCCCAATTTGATTTATGGCCAAGATTCTGATTCAAAACCTCTTCATATGGGCAAGTTGTTGCAATTTATTGGTGACGGACGTGATGTTGTTCGAGCTACTGCATATTCTCCTGTGTCTGATGATCCAATGGAAGCTTTAGAACAACAAAAATTTGTCGCACCTTTTGTTCCTTATGAATATCGAATAGTTACTAAAGCATTAAAAAGATTTGCAGATGGTTCAATTAAAGGCAATTTTGACGTCGAAATGGCAATCGATATGCTTACCATGGCAGATGGACTAGATGTGATTGCAGTAGTTTCAGGCGATGCAGATTTTGCTCGTGCTGTTGAAGTTGTGCAAACTCGAGGGGTACGTGTAGAAGTATTTGCTTTTGCACAAAGTTCTTCTCTTGAGATGAGATCTTTAGCAGATCGATACGTTGAACTAGGTTCTGTGCTAAATCAAATAGTCTAAAGTGCTATTAATCTAAGGTTTCAGATTTTCATTATCGTCTGTTTGGTATAAATCATCTAAGTGCCAATTAGACTTTGTTTTTATAGTCCTACCTGCGAGTGGTTCACCCGAGAAAATTGCTAAGAAAAAAGCGCTCCCACTCAATCCTATACCTGTGCCGAATATCCATCCTAAAATAGGTGGATCAATGGGCACAAAAAATATACTAGATAATAGCCCAGAAAAAGTTCCAATTAATATAAAAAGATGGTGTGCTTTTAAGTAGTTGAAAAACAATATTTTTTTAAGCATAAATTTCTCTTATATCGAACATTGGACCATCATTACATATTAATTTTACCCCACCTTTTCTAGGGAAAACTGCACAGGAATAACAAATTCCAAAACCACAAGCCATATGCTCTTCCATCAATATTTGCATCGATTTTGAAGAGCCAGTCTCAAGTAATAATCCATACAATGCCTCAAACATTGGTCTTGGCCCACATGAAAAAACTTGGTCACTCCAAGACAACAAATCCTTAAAAGGTTCTGTAATAAGCCCTTTTTGGCCGAAACTGCCATCTTCTGTTGTCGCTACTATTTCGACGTTTGGTGGTACTAGTGCAGGAGGGAAAATTTGGTTTTTGGTTCTTGCACCTAAAAGAAGAGTTACATCTTTTTCTTGTGCAGAAAGATTATCAGCCAGCCATATCAATGGGGCACATCCTATTCCTCCGCCAACTAATAATGCTCTTTGTGTGTTTGGTTCGATCTTGTAACCATTTCCTAAAGGACCTACAAAACGTACTTTTTCTCCTGTATTTCTCTGAGATAGCCAATGTGTCCCTTGTCCAATTACTTCAAAAAGTAATGCACATTCTTGACCATTGTCTCGCAAACGATGGATTGATAAAGGACGTCCTAAAAGTTGTGTATGAGAGTCGCCAATATATACCATTAAGAATTGACCAGGGATCATAGGAATTTCAGTAGGGTTATCAATCCATAAAACATGTGTATTACCGTATAAAAGAGAACTTTCTTTCACTTCTGTTATGTAACTTTGCATGTGCCTACTCTCATCTGTGAAGTATGATTTCTTCAACTTCAGCAAGATTGCTTGCGACCTGAGTCGCGCCAGCATTTTTTAATTGTGATGCGCTGCGTGAGCCAAGTAGCCCAATTAAAGATTTAACTCCAGCATTTTTTCCAGCTGCCATATCGTATTCAGTATCTCCAACAAATACAGAATTTTGCGGCTCAGAATTACATCTATTTAAAGCGTATATAGTACCTTCAGGATGAGGTTTTGGCAGTTTTTTTGTATCTCGACCAACAATAATCTTGAATTGCTTTATCCAATCAAGCTCTTTTACAACGCTTTTCGCATCATATTCTGTTTTGTTGGTCACAATCGCAAGTGAAAAGTGATTTTTATATAAATTATCGATTAAGTTATTTGCGCCATCTAGTGGCAATATCTCATGGAGATAGTCTTTTCGATAAATATTAAGGTATTGCTCATAAATTATATTTATTTTGCTAGAATTTTCATTTGTTAATTCCTCTACAACTTGGATCATGGGGGCTCCAATTCGAGGAAGTATATTATCAATTTTTATATCATATCCGAATCCTGCTAGAGTTTTTTCCATAGCTAGCCCTATACCATTCAATGAATCAACTAGAGTTCCATCTAAATCAAAAATTATTGTTGAACTATGTTTTTCCACATTTAGCAATATGTATTATCCATCTCGATATTCTATTAATGGTTGAATGTCGTATGAAATAGTTTCCATCAACATCCCTATAGCAGTTGATGCTGTATCAAGTGAAGTAAAACAGGGTATTCTTTGTTCTGTAGCTGCTCGCCTTATATGGAACCCATCTCTAATAATTTCTTCTCTTCCGCCTTCAATTGTATTAATCACTGCCTGAACTGTCCCATTGCGAATAATATCAACAACATTTGGATGTCCTGCCAGTAATTTTGTAACTCGTTTGACAGGAATGTTTAATCCTTCAATTAGTGCAGATGTGCCTTCTGTTGCATAAATCTCACATCCTGCTTCAAAGATTTTTCTAATTAAAGGTATCGCTTCTGTTTTTGTTTGATTGGATAAAGACAGCAAAAATTTATCTCCAGATTTTACTACTAAATCTGAAGAAATTAAGGCTTTGGTTACAGCTGAATTAAAAGTTCTATCAATTCCCATTACCTCTCCAGTTGATTTCATTTCAGGTCCAAGATGCGTATCTACATCAGTTAGCTTAGACATTGAAAAGACAGGTGCTTTCACTGCAACTAGATTTCTTTCTGGCCATAATCCATTTGGATATCCTTGCTTGGACAAGGATTCTCCTAAACTAACTTTTACTGCTAGTTCTACCATTGGAACTCCTGTAATTTTCGAAATAAATGGGATAGTTCGTGAAGATCGTGGATTTACTTCAATAACGAAAACATCAGAATCGTTGCTTTCTGATGGAATTACAAATTGAACGTTCATTAAGCCTCTGACATTAAGCCCTTTTCCCATGCGTACAGTATATTCNATAATTTTTTTGCGATGATCATCTGAAAGGTTCTGTGGAGGATAAACTGCAATAGAATCACCTGAGTGAACTCCTGCACGTTCGATGTGTTCCATAATGCCAGGTATTAATACGTATTCACCATCACAAACTGCATCTACTTCGAATTCTCTTCCACTAAGATATTTATCGATTAGTACNGCACCAGTTTCTTCTGCGATAGCTGCAGCAAAAAAATGGACTAATTCATTTGCGTTCTGGACGATTTCCATTGCTCGACCTCCCAGAACATAAGAAGGACGTACCAGTACAGGGTAACCAATTGCATCTGCAGTTGTTAATGCTTGCTCAAGATTATCTACTGCAGCACCTGGAGGTTGTGGCACATCAAGTTCAGATAAAATTGCCTCAAATCTGCTCCGATCTTCTGCAAGATCTATCGAATCTGCAGATGAACCTGCAATTGGCAANGCTGAATTTGCAAGACGTTGTGCCAAATTTACAGCTGTTTGCCCNCCAAACTGAACAACAGAAGACGGAGCTTCTCCATATGCNCCACTTTCATTATCTAGTAAATCACGGATAGATTCTTCATCTAATGGTTCGAAGTAAAGTCGGTCCGATGTNTCAAAATCTGTAGAAACAGTTTCAGGATTTGAATTAGCTAATATTGCCTGTATACCTGCTGAACGTAAAGCTTGAGCTGCTTTGACTGAGCAGTAATCAAATTCTATGCCTTGACCAATTCTTATAGGACCAGAACCAATGACTAACATTTTTTGAACAGGTTCAGGGATTGCTTCATTTTCTTGCTCATATGTGCTGTAGTAATAAGGTGTTCGGGCTTCAAATTCTCCAGCGCAAGTATCTACCATTTTATATACGGGCCTAATATCCCATTCATTACGGAGAGATCTTACTTGTTCTGGTAAACGATCTGCCAAGGTAGCAATTTGCACATCACCAAAACCTAATCGTTTTGATTCGAAGAGCAATTGTGGTGTCAATTCTTCAGATAGCAATCTATGCTCCATCGCTACTATCCTTGCAAGCCTTTCAATAAACCAAGGATCAACTTGACTTGATTTGCAAATCTTTTCAACAGACCAATTTCTTCGGAGTGCAGCAAGAAGTGCCCAAAGNCGTTCGTCAGTAGCTTCAAATGGTATAGTTTCTGTCCATTGAGAATTTTCCCAAAGAATAGAGCGTCCACTTATTTCAAGAGATCGAATAGCTTTTTGGATAGCTCCTTCAAAAGTGCGATCGATCGCCATNACTTCTCCAGTGGCTTTCATTTGTGTTCCCAAGTTGCGATTGCCCAATTGAAACTTATCAAACGGCCAACGAGGAATTTTTACGACACAATAATCAAGNGCTGGTTCGAATGCAGCACTTGTCTTTTCTGTCACACTGTTTGAAATTTCATCAAGATTTTTCCCGATTGCAATTTTTGCTGCGACTCTAGCAATAGGATANCCAGTAGCTTTAGAAGCCAAGGCAGAAGATCTTGAGACTCTAGGATTTACTTCAATGACAAAGTATGGAGCATCATTGTTTTGATCTGAATTATCCCATGAAACGATATCAGGTCGAGGTGCCAAGGCGAACTGTACATTACATCCACCTTCAATGTCCAAAGCTCTAATAATTTTAAGTGCACTGTTTCTGAGCATATGGTATTCACGATCNGAGAGTGTTTGGGAAGGCGCGACAACTATTGAATCTCCCGTATGTACCCCCATCGGATCAAGATTTTCCATATTNCAGATAGTGATACANGTATCATTGGCATCACGCATCACCTCATATTCGAGCTCTTTCCAGCCTAAAAGTGATTGCTCAACAAGAACTTGCCCGATAGGTGATGCACGGAGGCCGGCTTTAGTGATTTGTTCATACTCTTCATCAGTATGTGCTATCCCTCCCCCGGTTCCTCCTAAAGTATAGGCAGGACGCACTACAAGAGGGAGACCAATTTCTTCTCGTGCACTTATAGCATCATCCCACGATTCTACGATGTAGCTGTGTGGAGTAGGCTCTCCAATTTGTTTTAGTAAGTTACGAAATTTTTCTCGATCTTCTGCTAGTTCGACAGTTTCCAAACTCGATCCAAGCAGTTCGACATTGTATTTTTCCAAAATTTTTGCATTTGCAAGATCTCGAGCAAGATTTAACCCAGTTTGCCCTCCTAGTGTNGGTAACAATGCATCAGGTCGTTCTTTTTCTATGATCCTTTCCAGTACAGAAACAGTGAGTGGTTCTATATAAGTTATGTCAGCAATTCCCTGGTCTGTCATTATGGTTGCCGGATTAGAATTAACCAATATGGATTTAATTCCCTCTTCTTTCATAGCTTTACAAGCTTGAGTTCCTGCATAATCAAATTCCGCAGCTTGACCGATAACGATAGGTCCACTACCAATAATTAAGACTGAGTTAGGTCGTGATGAAGATTTCAGTTGTGGTATCCTTTGCGATGTTGAGCACCTAAGAGTGGAATTTCAGCTATAACATCCAAATCCAAATAGTGATCGTGAGGTTGGATAGGTACTCGTGCTAATTTCATCAGATTTAGATTGAACGTTCCAGCATCGATCGAGCGATAATTTTCTAACTTANTGATAAGNNTTTCCTTATCTCCCTTGCCAGTCGTATAGGCAATATCCATAGTCGGGATAAAAGTTTCACTGATTGTATTATTCATTTTTTTGCCTATAAAAGGTACGCCTAAACTAATTTGCCTCCGTAATTCTTGATAGGATCCGTGGTCAAATATATTAATATAGACACGGCCATCAGGAGAGATAGATAAGTTTCGGATTTCTATTGAAAAAGGCTCTACTCGACGTATACGTGGAGCTGCATTCACATAAAATGATTCTACCTGCGACCATAAAACATCTAATGGGCTCAGAAATCCAACATGAATGTAGGTCATATGGATCCAATTAAGAGGTGGTACCTCTAATTCCTCTAGCTCTGCAAGTTCATCCATTAAGTTTTGTATTGGATTAAGTTGTTCTGGATATTCCAAACCTAAAGGCTGGATGAATTGGATAGGTATCCTCCAATTTTCTGAAGATTCTTCCCATTTACTCCAGTAGTCAGGTAGTCGGGATGTCGATGACAAAAAATAATCCCAATCATCTTGNCTCTTTTGTTNGTATAGCTGGTGACTTTCTGNGGGGNTCATAAATTNTTTCTGACGCACCTTTCTTTATTATTGTTCNTGCATAGATTGTACAAATTGATCAAACAAAAATTCCGTATCATTTGGTCCGGGAGAAGCTTCAGAATGATACTGGATTGTAAAAACCGGCTCATTCTTATGTGCTAAACCTTCTACAGTTCCATCATTTAGATGTGTTTGAGTAACGACAATATCAGAACCGAGATGATCATCAACTGCGTAACCATGGTTTTGTGAGGTGATGTAGACAGCCCCATTAATATTATCTTTTACAGGATGATTTGCTCCACGATGGCCAAATTTTAGTTTATAGACATTCGCACCAAAACTACGTCCGATAACTTGATGTCCTAAACATATCCCCATAATGGGGAATTTTCCGATCAATTTTTGCGTAGTTTTTACAAGATCGTCGAGCATTCTAGGATCTCCAGGTCCAGGTGAAAGCAAGATTCCATCGGGGGCAAGATCGAATATTTCATCGATATTTGTTTGAAAAGGAACCACAGTGATTTTGCAATTATGTGATTTTAATATATTCAGAATATTGCGTTTGACTCCTAAATCNATTACTACTACATGTTTTCTTTCGNTATCTTGNTTATCAGATAGTTCCCATTCAAATCGATTTGTTGTCGAAACTTCTTTTACAAATGACGNACCTTCATATTTTGGTTCATTTTTGAGTCTTTCATATGCTTCNGAAGGAGATTCATTGTGTGTAATTGTTCCCATCAATACTCCNTGTGCACGAAGATGTTTNGTTAATNCNCGTGTATCAATTTCTGCAATGCCAGTTATGTTTGNTTTTTCAAGATAAGAATCTAAAGAGTTGGAACTTTTCCAATGTGAAGGAAGATTAGTTAACTCTTTAACAATGAATCCTCTAACTTGAATATTTTCACTTTGTGAAAAGCTATCATGTGTACCATAATTACCTTGAAGTGGGTAAGTCATAGTCAATAATTGCCCACGAAAAGAAGGATCAGTAAGTGCCTCTTGATATCCAGTCATTGATGTTGAAAACACAACTTCTCCTGAAGTTTGTCCATAAGCACCAATTGCCTTACCAGGAAAAACTTTCCCATCTTCTAAAATTAGGTANGCAGATGATGAAAGATAGCGTTCTGTGTAATCATTCAGAGGCATTGGTTTGCTCCTTGGTAGAATCATTTACTATTTCCCCAGAAAAAATTGTTTTTATTACTAACCCTTTTAAGATTCTTCCATTTAGGGGTGTATTTTTCCCCAAAGAAGCAAATAACTCTGAATTTACTGTCCATTCTAGATTTGGATCAATAATTGCTANGTCCCCCACAGCTCCTGGCATTAATGTTCCCAAGCCATTNCAACCTTCNTGTCTGTCTAAATTCCATGCTTTTACAGGACCGATAGTCATTCTGTGAATTAATGTAGAGATATCTAAGTGTCCTTGGTGGACAAGATTCATCGACAAAGCAAATGCAGTTTCAATACTACTAATTCCAGGAGTAGCAAGATCAAACTCTATATCCTTTTCCATTGCGCTAACTGGAGAATGATCACTTGCAATAGCATCGATTACTCCATCAGCTAATGCATCGACTAATGACTGTATATCCTCTTCTTCTCTTAATGGTGGCTCTACCTTCGCGTTAGTTCTGTAATTAATTTGTTCGTATGAATCATTAAAAGCAACTGACTCATGTGTTAAATTGAGGTGGTGAGGGGTTACGGAAGTAGTAATATTAACAGATCTTTCTTTGGCGGCTCGGATCAGCCCTACAGAACTTGCAGTAGATATGTTACAGACATGAAGATGAGCNCCCGTTAGTTCTGCTAAAGCAATATCACGCGCNACCATAGTGGCTTCACCACTTGCAGGTCTGCCTCTTAGACCTAGCCGTGTTGCTACCCACCCTTCATGCATCTGTCCTCCTTTAACAAGGGAAGGATCTTCAGGGTGCTGTGCGATTGGAATGTTAAACTGAGTAGAATACTGCAGAGCATGACGCATTAAGTTAGGATCAGCAACTGCTTTCCCATCATCAGTAAGTGCCACTACTCCTGAAGATTTCAACTCTCCAGCAGGGGCAAGTCGTTCCCCATTTCTTCCTACAGTTATACATCCTATAGGTAAAACTCGNATTAATGCAGATTCTTCAGCTTCTCTTAAAACAGACTCTACAGCAGACCTACTATCCATAGGNGGGATTGTCCCCGGCATAGCACAGACCGTAGTGAACCCTCCACGCGCTGCGGCTAATGTGCCAGAATTAATAGTTTCTTGATGCTTAAAACCNGGNTCTCTNAGATGTGTTTGTAGATCAATNAAACCAGGAGANACTATAAGACCAGTGGCGTCTATTCTATCTGCTTCAACTACCATATCNCCTTCATTAGGNCCNACCCTTGCAATTTTNCCATCGACTATGACTACATCAGCAATACCNTCCCANCCAAGAGCAGGATCAATNACTCTNCCATTATGAATTGCGAGTGTACTCATACTNTTGTTCTTTCANTTATTTGNGTCGGTTCTACTCGTCCAGATAATAAATANAGNAGGGCCATTCGCACNGCGACTCCNTTAGTAACTTGCTCTTCAATAATTGATCGATCACCTCGNGCAACATCACTTGCGATTTCNATACCTTCATTTTTTGGACCGGGATGCATCAGTAAATAGTCAGACTTTGCTTTAACTAATCTAGAGCTTGTTACTTGATAATTTTCTGCATATTCTCTCAGAGAAGGAAGAAGACCATTTTCTTGGCGTTCGCTTTGTAACCTTAGTGCCATTACGACATGTGCATCTTCCAATGCTTTATCTATGTCTGTTTCAATTTGAACAAAAGGCAGAGCATTTTTTGCATGTTCTGGACGCTCTGCTATACCTAAGCCTCGTGGCAGTAGAGTTGGTGGCCCGCACAGCACAACATGTGCTCCCATTTTGGCTAAACCCCATATATCAGATCTTGCGACTCTAGAATGTGCTATATCACCTACCATTACGACTTTTTTGTTTTTAAGGTCTCCTACATGTCTTTGCATGGTGTATAGATCTAACAATGCTTGTGTAGGATGTGCATGTGCCCCATCTCCGGCGTTGATGATAGACGCATCAGTATGTGAAGCAGCTAAGTAAGGTGCACCAGCCATTTCGTGTCGAATGATAATTGCATCTGAGCGCATTGCACGTAATGTACGTACAGTATCTATTAATGATTCTCCTTTTTGTACTGAAGAAGTAGACGCGCTTACGGATATTACATCGGCACCTAACATTTTTCCTGCTAACTCAAATGAAGCACGAGTACGAGTTGAAGGTTCAAAAAAGAGATTTACAATTGTGTACCCTCTTAGAGCAGGGACACGTGGAATTCTTCGATCAAGAATTTCACGCATTCGGTCTGCCAAAGATAATACTGTGGTAATTTCTGTGTGTGAAAAATCATCTAAGTCGAGTACATTATGATGGTTCCATTGGTTACTCGGTAGGGTATTACCCATGTTTTCGAGTTGATTATTGCTAGATTCAGTAATCATTTTGAAGGACCACCATATCTTACAAATGCCGCATCATTTCCGTCGTGTTCTTGTAAATTTAATCTGACAGTATCATTTCTAGATGTTGGGATGTTTTTTCCAACCATATCCGCTCGAATTGGCAATTCTCGATGACCACGATCGATTAATACAGCTAATCTAATTTGTCGTGGCCGGCCATAATCATTTAACGCATCCATTGCCGCCCTTATTGTTCGTCCGGTATAAAGAACATCGTCTATTAGGACGACAGTCTTACTCTCAATGCTTGGTAATTCAGTTGGTAGAGGAGTACCACGTAGACCATCTCGATCAAAATCATCACGATGCATAGTGACATCGAGATAACCTATTTGAGGCGCTACTCCTTCAAAATGTCCAATTGCTGTTCCAATACGATCAGCTAGAGTGGTGCCTCGCGTTTGAATTCCGATAAGGACTAGATTTTCTATACCAGAGTTGGATTCAACTATTTCATGAGCAAGTCGGGTTAACGTTCGTCCAATACCTGCTGCATCTAGCAAGGTTTCCTCTTGATAATTGAGATTATAATCGTTTGGTTTGTTCATAAATTAAACCCTGACCAATAAAAATCACAGGGGAAAATTAATGAAAAAGCGCNNAATACAATTTTACAGATATTTTGGGCAAAAAAAATTTCCATCAGTCGTCCTTTCCGGTCTCTCTGGGCCGGCTTAAAGGTGCAAAACTGNCACCANGTGCATACTAACAGTCAGTATGGCCTGTGGCAAAAATNTTTAAGTAATAAGTCTTNTTTGAAATTAATTCTCATCCTCACGTTGTTGNCGTAGGAATTCTTCTANTTCATCTACCACAAATTCAGCATCAGGTAGTTCCTCANAACTGGTATCAGAATTTTCAAAAAGNTCTTNATTTTTCTGAGTTTCTTCTTCTATTTGTCGAGCATAATCAGACGCTTCTGGGTTTTGTTCTAGATCCTTAGCAACCTGTGCTTCAAAGCGGGCAGAAAAAACTTCTAAATCATGTAGCGGCAAGTCTAGTGTAAGTGAATTATTGAGATGTCGTAAAAGTGCTAAGGCTCCCTTAGGATTAGGAGTGCGTTGAATATAGAATGGAATATTTGCCCAAAGAGATGCAGTTTCAATTCCATATTCATGTAAGTTTTGATTTAAGACACTAAGTATACCTGTGGGACCTTGATAGCCAGGTAATCGAGGNTATTCAAATCCTAATAATTTCGAAAGTTCTGGATTGGTTGCAGATCCACCAACTTGAATATCATTATTATGACTAACCTCTGCAAGTAGACCACCTAAAGTGATAAAATTCGTCACATTGAATATTTTACATAATTCTGCAATATTTCTGACAAACTTTTTCCAATTGATATGAGGTTCGACGCCACTTATTAGAATAAAATCTTTGTCCTCTATGGATGTCCTATAGAAAGAAAATTTATTCGCTGGCCATTCGATTAATCTTTCACCATTTTCAATTTTTACGTGTGGNCGTGTTTGTGTAAAATCGTAGTATTCTTCAGGATCCANTTGTGCNAATAATTCTGNCTTCCATCTTCTNGATAAAAAACGNAATGCACTTGTGGCTGCNTCACCAGCATCACTCCATCCAGAAAATGCAGCTATTACTGTTGGTTGTATCAGCTCAGGTTCTGAAAGTATTTCGATATCAGGCATATCATCTTTGTTTAACTTCATGATGTTGGTAAATTTCTTTTCTAGATCTTGGTATATTGATATTACTGCATCTACTAATTGGAGGGGAAGAAATGTCTTTGAATCTTGGTACAATTCTGCAAGCATCAGCAGCAGATTTTCCAGAAAAAATTGCACTTATTATTNATGATGAAGAGGTGACTTATGGCGAACTTCACCAACAATCTTTAAGGTTAGCTCACGCATTGAGAAGTCGTGGTTTAAATCCAGGTGATCATGTAGCAGTAATGTTNCCTAATGGTATCCAATTCCCGTTATCATATTTCGGAATTCTTTATGCAGGTATGTCAGTAGTACCTTTCAATATTTTGCTGACTAGTGATGAAGTTCAATATCATATAGAAGATTCGGAATCTAAATTATTAATAGCACACCCTGACTATGAACAAGCTGCAATATCTGGTGCTGAAGCTGCAGGTGTCGAAGTGGTTTGGTCACAAGCATCAAAAGATCTTACAATTTTAGATGATGCGCCGAGTGATTATCCCGATCAAGTATTCCCTACAGATGCTGANGACACGGCAGTAATACTATATACATCAGGTACTACAGGTCGACCTAAAGGTGCAGAACTGAGTCATTCCAACCTCTTTGTCAATGCTGCAAATGCGTGTCCAAAATTAGTGCCGATTGGTGAGGAAGATGTTGCCCTTGCAACATTACCGCTATTTCATATTTTTGGGCAAACAGTCATTATGAATGCGACGATAGCTACAGGGGGAACTGTAGTACTATTAGCTAGATTTACACCTGAAGCAGTTTTTGAGTTGATAGAAAAACATAGGATCACATTTTTTGCAGGTGTTCCTACTATGTACTTTGGTTTACTACATCATCCTGGTGGCGAAGCATACGATGTTTCTAGCGTGAGACATGCTATGACTGGTGGTGCTGCCATGCCTGTNGAAGTGATGAATGAATTTGAAGCACGTTTCCCAGTAAAAATTTTGGAAGGGTACGGATTATCAGAGACTTCTCCAGTTGCAAGCTTTAATGTTGCTCATAAACCTCGTGTTGCTGGCTCAATTGGTTACCCAGTATGGGGTGTAGANATGATAATTTTAGATGAAAAAGGCANCCCAGTTCCTGATGGNGAAAGAGGAGAAATTTGCATACGTGGACATAATGTTATGAAAGGTTATTGGAATAAACCAGAGGCAACAGCTGAAGCCATTAAAGACGGCTGGTTTCATTCAGGCGATATCGGTATTAGGAATCCAGAGGGTTGGTTTAGTATTGTTGATCGTGTGAAAGATATGATTATTAGAGGTGGATATAATGTTTATCCGCGAGAAATTGAAGAAGTTTTGTATGCACATCCTGCTATAAATGAAGCAGCAGTAATAGGAATTCCTGATGAANGATTAGGTGAAGAAGTTCATGCTGTAGTAGNCTTGGGTTCAGGTCATGAGTTAACAGAAGATGAAATTATTTCNTATACTAAGGAACATTTGGCTGCGTATAAGTATCCACGGACAGTGGAATTTCTTGAATCTTTGCCAAAAGGTCCATCCGGGAAAATATTAAAACGATCGCTGAGATAGTCGTATTGAAAGGATTTTGTTATGCGTGACGATGAATCCGTCATTCTGCAAGAAAAACAAGGTGATGTTTTAATACTAACTTTGAATAGACCAGATCGGCACAACGCAATGAATGCTTTACTCAGTCATCGTTTGGGTGAAGTTGTATCTAAGTCACCTCAAGAAGGTGTTAAAGCTATAGTTATTACTGGTGCAGGTGAAAAATCATTTTGTGCTGGCGGAGACATGTTAGAAATGAGTGGTAAAGAAGCGATTTCTTCTTTATTGCCTTCTAAATCGCTTCGGTTTAATGGTGCGCAAGAGATAGAAAAATGTCCGATTCCTATTATTGCTGCCATTAATGGTTATTGTTACGGTGGCGGTGCTCGACTAGCTATTCTCTGTGATATACGTTTGGCTAGTCAAAATGCTACTTTCAGATTACCTGGTAGTGAGTATGGATTAGTTGTTGCCGCAGCAACTCTGCCACGTTTAGTAGGTGTTTCAAAAGCGAAAGAATGGATATACACTGCTCGTAGATTTGATGCAATTGAAGCTCTCGATACGGGTTTATTAAGTGCGGTCCATCCGGCAAACATACTTATGGATAAAGCATTAGAAATGGCAAAAATTATTGCTCAACATTCGTCCGAATCTGTTCAGGAGTCAAAGCGGGTGATTGATTTAGCTACTCTTCATAAAGAGGCTGTGATTGCAGAGCAAGAAGCTAATAGTAAGCTTCGTGGCAGTGATTCACAAAAAGAAAGATTTTTATCTGCCACACATAAAGTGACAGGGCGTTAATAATATGGAGAAGACTTATCAAGTCCGTGGAATGACATGTCAGGGTTGTGCCGATACGATCGAGGCAGGTATTACAGCTTCTTTGGAAGTAAAATCTGCGACAATTGTTCTGGGAAAATCACAATTAACTATTGTTTCTGATTTTTCTTATGATGAATCTTCTGTAGACATGGTCCTAGGTAGTTTAGGTAACTATAGGATTGCATCTGCGACAGATCATTCAAAGCTTGAAATTCCTCTGAATAATATATCTTCTGCTAATTCAAATCTTAAAACAGACTCTTTACTATCAACTGTATTCGAGTATTTTTTCTCCAAAAAACCTATTTTTGTAGCTTTGTCCATTGTTATTATCACATCTTTTTCACTGCAATTACCTTCTGGCCGCTTTGACTTTAATAGCTGGATGATGGACTATATGGGAATTTTCTTTGTGCTGTTTTCATTTTTGAAACTTCTAAATGTCACAGGTTTTAGTAATACGTTTAAGGAATATGATATTATTGCAAAATATATTCCCTTCTTTGCTGTTGGTTATCCGTTTATTGAATTAGGTTTAGGGCTTGCTTTTTTGTCTGAAACTTTTCTATTTATTGCAGCATTAGGGACATTATTTTTCATGATTTCACAATCTATCGGAGTAGTGAAATCGTTACGTCATTCGGAACAAATTCAGTGTGCATGTATGGGTTCAACAGTGAATTTATCTATTTCCTCTCTAACACTTTTTGAAAATATGGTAATGATTATGATGTCCATCTATATGATTGTTTATTATTTGTAATTTTGAATGGAAAGATTTTATGTCAGGACCATTACAAGGTATTCGTATATTAGATTTTACCTGGGCAATTGCAGGGCCCTATGGTTCGATGATTCTTACTGATCTAGGTGCAGAAGTTTGGAAAATTGAAACAATTTTTCAGAACGAACAACGTAGAGGTGCAGGTCCGTAT
>PANZ01000004.1 GCA_002707835.1 Chloroflexota bacterium | reverse complement strand
CTCTTAGTTACCTTGGGCTTGGTGTTCCATTAAACGTACCAACGTGGGGTAACATGCTGAGTGGAGCTGGCTTGACATACATGACGAAGGCTCCATGGATGGCTATTTTCCCTGGTTTAGCATTAACAATAACTGTTTTAGCACTAAATTTACTTGGGGATGCCCTCCGTGACATCCTCGATCCAAAATTACGTGGGTCAAAGTAATTGACATCTGGGCCTAGAACCCTTTAAATGTTATCGGAATGGTACGCCGCGCGTGGTGGCGGACCAAAGTTTATATTCATAGAATTCCTAGGGAGGGTAATTCATGAGAGAAGATAATTATTGGCGCCGCCACAGTCTTTCAAGACGATCAGTCTTGCGAGGAGCTGTTGCTGGTTCTGCTGGTATCGCTGGAGCAGTCTTAATTGGCTGTGGTAGTGATGACGAAGAATCAACAACATCGGCCGCACCCGCTGCAGCACCAGCTGCACCAGCTGCAACAGCTGCACCAGCAGTCGCAGCAGCACCAGCAAAACCACCACAAGGTGGTACGCTAAGGGCTCGTATTCACGGTGACCCACCAAACTGGAGTGTAATGAAGCCTTCATCGGCTACAACACACGCAGTATCAGAGTTAATTTATGATAAATTGCTCAAAGTTAAAACTGGACCTGGTGTAGGACGAACAGAAGTAACTGCTGTCCCATCACTAGCGGAAGATATGCCGGAAGTATCGCCTGATGGACTTGAATACATTTTCAAGATTCCAAGTGGTGTTAAGTTCCAAAATGTTGCCCCTGTTAGTGGTCGAGATTTGACCTCTGAGGACGTTGCAACATGTATTATGCATTTCGCAACCACTGGTAACTTCAAGCGTGACTTCGCAAGAGTACAAAGTGCTGAAGCTGTAGACGGCAATACCATCAAGGTAACATTGTCTGCTCCATATGCACCGCTTATTAACTTGAGTGCTGGTCATTACGGTTGGAGAATTTTCCCACCTGAAATTTTAGAAAATGACCTTCACAAGAGTGAAGCCATTGGTTCAGGACCATGGATCCGTGAATCATATGAGCAAGGTAACAAAGCTGTATACGTACGAAACCCTGATTACTGGGCAGGTGACGAAGGTGCTTATCTTGAAAAGATTGAGCACGTAATTATCCCTGATGATAGTGCTGCAGGAGCTGCGTTTGGTGCAGGGGAAGTTGACCTCTTAATTGGTCGATTGCCTTGTGTTCAAGCTCAAGAACTTGCTAAGCAAGTAGGNGATACAGCAACTGTTCAAATCGCTCCTGGTAACTCAGCTTGGTTCGGGTTAAATACATCCGGTAAGCCATTTGATGACATTCGTGTTCGTCAAGCAGTTGCTCTTGGATACGATCGTCAAGCTGACTCCGACGCAATCTTCTGTGGAACTGGTACTGTTACAGGATTAATTCCAATGGANGAAGCACTCTTCCCTGAAGATGCTGCNGCATTCCCTGAAGCTGCTAGTTGGTTACGCTACGATGTAGCTGAAGCTAAGAAACTGTTGGCTGCTGCTGGATATGCTGATGGNGTTAAAACCACTGCTGTATTCACACCTCGATATGGTCAGGTTTACCAGTTCGGTCTTGAGAGAGCTATTGGTGACCTCAAGAAGATTGGTATGGAAGTTGAGCCTATCGCTTATGAATATGGTGAATGGATCCAAGGGATTTACCGTTCTCCATACGCATTCGATGGAATTCTATGGGGACCTGGTAGAAACTATCCAGATGCTGACCCATACGTTGGTTACTGGTTGCATCCAGAAGGTATTGCAAACCACAGCCGCGTCAATGATCCAATTATTACGGACCTCATTGAGAAGCAGCGAACGCAGACTGACCCAGCTGAACGTTGGGAAACTCTGCACGAAGTTCAGCGAGTGGAAGCTAAGAACATGTACTACGTTTGGCGAACAGCTGGTGACTCCACCAACTTTATCGCTGACTGGGTAGGTGACTACAACCACCATGCTGGATACGATGCTGGAGAATATGCACACGTTTACGACAAGCGTTTGGCATAATCCAAATAAATTCAACACAAAAGGCAGGGCCAAAAACCCTGCCTTTTGTGTCTATATAACATATGCGCGGGGATTTACCTAAATGAAACCACCAATCATTTATGACACTATGGCTGAAGCCGTAGACGATTTTGCTGATGGATCATCTTTGATGATTCCTGGATTCGGTCCTGGTACTCCTTGGAACCTCATGAGGGCACTTTACCATCAAGGTGCAACAGACTTGATCACCATTTCAAACGGCATTGGATTTGGTACAGACCCAGAATTAGTTAATGCTGGAAATTTTATTTCTGATGGACGAGTCAAAGAAGTAATCGCAGCATTCACTGCCTCTACACATCCATCAAGTGTTAGTGCTGGTGAAGAGTTAATTCGAGCGGGGAAATTAAAAGCTGAAATAGTACCACAAGGGACACTGGCAGAACGTATCCGTGCTGGAGGATCTGGTATCCCAGGATTCTATACTCCTGCTGGTATCGGTACACAGGTTGCAGAAGGTAAAGAGGTACGATCCTTCAACGGAAGAGATTATTTACTTGAAACAGCCTTAACTGCAGACTACACATTTATCCGAGCATGGAAAGCTGACAAAGCAGGAAATCTTATTTATCGAAGAGCAGCAAGAAATTTCAATCCGATTATGGCGATGGCTGCAACAACAACAATAGTAGAAGTGGAACAGCCAATTGTAGAAATTGGTGAACTTGACCCTGATCATATACACACTCCAGGTGTCTATGTTCAAAGATTAGTGAAAATACCTGAGGATGGAACTTTCGTAGTTCGTCGTCCTGTATAATTTTTTAATGAGTGCTTATCCTGACGGAGTAAAGTAATGACTACGACAGAAAAACGACCTTTAACACGAGACCAAATGGCGGCAGTATGTGCGCAACATTTAGGCGAAGGGTGGAATGTTAATTTAGGTATAGGAATTCCTACTTTGACTTCCAATTTCATTCGTGAAGAAATGCAAATTACTCTCAGCTCTGAAAATGGAGTTATCGGCTATGGCGTTCTTGCTGGTGAGGGTGAAGAAGACACCGATGTTGTCAATGCAGGAGTACAATACGTAACACTTAATCCAGGCGCTGCAATTGTACATCATGCAGATTCTTTTGCTTTGATTCGAAGCGGGAAAATAGATGTTTCTATCCTTGGTGCTTACGAAGTTGCTATAGATGGATCTTTCGCAAATTGGAAAACTCGAAACGAACCCTCGAATGGGCTAGGCGGAATCGGTGGAGCAATGGATCTTGCTGCATGTGCCAAACAAATTTACGTTGCAATGCAGCATACTACTCGAGATGGAGCACCACGATTGGTCACAGAATGCTCACTGCCCGTCACTGCCCCTGCTGGAGCTGTGACATTGGTGGTGACGGACATCGCCGTTGTAAGGGTCGCAGGTGGAGAATTTACTCTGGAACAGGTTGCTCCTGGTTATACAGAAGACGATATACGCCAGGTCACAGAAGGAAAACTCTCTATTTCACCTTCTTTACATGAAATGTCAGTTTAAATAACTTTCTTCAAAGTCAGCGATTAAGGAAGCAACTATGTCTACCGCACAATCGTATTCAAATTATGATGCGCTTCAAGTAGAACTCATGTCGGACGGTGTAGTTCTCGCAACTTTAGACAGGCCTGAACGCCTTAATGCATTTAATGGAGGCATGCGACATTCCATTCGTGCACTGCTACACCAAGTGCGTGACGATAAAAATGCACGAGCCTTAGTCATTACGGGAGCAGGAAGAGGATTTTGTTCAGGGGCAGATCTTACTACTGAAGATAGAAGAACTTGGCCTACAGAAGTTTATGAACCACAATTTGCATGGAATTTAGATTTGCTTCATATGCCAAAGCCTACTATTGCTGCTGTGAACGGTGTAGCAGCAGGTGGAGGGTTAGGATTAGCATTTTTATGCGATATACGAATTTGTTCCACTGAAGCACGCCTACTGCCTCTTTGGCTAAAACGTGCAATACATCCAGATGATTTAGTGACATGGACACTTCCTCGTTTAGTTGGTTACAGTCGAGCATTAAAATGGATGTACCTCGGAGATGACATCCCACTAGAAGAAGCAAAATCATCTGGATTAGTTAGTGATGTTGTCCCTGGAGATAAGCTAATGGAGGTCACACTCGAGTTAGCTTCGCAGTTAGCTAAAGGCCCTACTGCGCATTATTCACTTGCAAAACAATCAGTTCTTATGGGACTCAATAGAACGCCTTGGGATGCAGTTCTTATGGAATCATGGGGACAACAAAAAATTCGTACTTTTGAAGATACTGAAGAAGGCGGAAAAGCATTCCGTGAACAACGTGCGCCAGAATTTAAAGGCCAATAATAATAAACCAATTTTGTGAGGATAAAATATGCGTATACAAGTAAACAATGAGATTGAACTAAATTATGAATTGACTGGTGATCCCAAAACACAACCTGTCATTGCCCTTACGCATGGCATGGGGGGATCTCAAGCAAATTGGGAAGCAGATATCCCACAACTATCAGAAAGGTATGCTGTACTTCGCTGGGACGTTCGTGGACACGGTGACTCTGATAAACCTGATGTTCCCTACAGTGCAGAAATACATGCACGCGACCTTGCTGGCTTACTTGAAGCATTAAATATCAAACAAGTTTACTGTGGTGGAAATTCAATGGGTGGTGCAATTACTCAGAGATTCATGTTGGATTTTCCTCACCTTGCAAAAGCCGGTTTTCTAATGTGCACTTCGAGTCAAGTAAATCCAAAAATGGCAGGTGCATGGGAGCAACGTGCCACTATNGCCGAAACTGAAGGAATGGAAGCAATGATGGCTGCACAGTCAACATTTGCTAACGCGAACACTAGTGTACGTGAGCAGGCGAATGAAGCTAAAGAAACTGCTCAAAACAATACATTAAAGATTCCAGGTAATATCTATGCACATATTGTACGTGCGATGGCTTATTACAACTGGACAGATGAACTAGATAAGATAGAAGTACCAGTACTTATTTTACAAGGTTTACAAGACACTATGTGCCCTCCTGGAGGAGCAGTACTGATACACAGACAGATACCAAATTCACAATTAATCATGATGGATGAATGCAGTCATTCAATCCAAACAGATCAACCTGAACAATGGCGAAGACATCTACTTAACTTCTTAGATGGAGTTGAATCTTGGTAAGATGAAGACCCAACAGAAAAGGAATATACGATGAACATTACAGAAATAAAAACACACAAATGGACTACCGCCCCTAGGCTTGGCAGTGGTGGAATAGGCATTCATGACGATTCGAATGCGCAGTCATATGGATTTGACGGTGGATTTGTAGGTGGCGTCTCACTTTATGAACATTTTGTTGGAGCTTTTTTAGACCAAGGAATTGATTGGTTAAGTTCTGGTACTGCATCTTACCGTTTTCGATTACCTGTCTACGACGGTGAGGAAGTACACTTTTCTATTGATGCCTCAACAAAAACTTTTGAAATCATAGGNAATGATGATAAAGGGCCAAGAATGCTCGGTACATTTGGTTTAGATGCAGATCCAGTACAAGTTCCAGCTGGTGAAGCAATGCAGCCAATCGATGTTCGACTTGGAGAAGAATCGCATTTGGGCAGTATCATGCAATTAGAGATAGATTTTAATGATCAAGATTTTTCAGGACCTAATCTGTCGGGATTCCCTAATATAATTGATGGTCGTAATACTATTCCTGCTGGAAAGTGGACCAATCCTATTGATTTAATTACCACACATTTTGATGAACTTACGACCATTCACAGGACAGGTCGTATCTGGCATCATTCACCATTGTTTGCCGGTGAAGTATTAGTCAAACGTGGCATAATAAATGAATTATATGAACACAGAGGGAATAAGGTAGTTCGATTCTCTGTCGAACAAACAACTTCAGATGGAAGACCTATTGCAACTATAGAACATGAAAGTGTCTATCGATTAGCTAGAGCACAAAGTTAGTTGATAATCAGTTACTCACTACAGGGACTACTAAACGTGGAAACTTTTCATCCGCGGGAAATATAGTTGTCTTAACATTGTAAACGTCAGATAAATGTTTTTCAGTTAGAACTTGATCAGGTTTCCCTTCAGCNAGTATTGAGCATTCATGTAGCAGTATGACCTTGTCACAGAAAATGGATGCTTGATTTACATCATGTAGCACTACCAATATTGTAGCGCCTTCAGAAGCCAATTTTTGAAGAAGTGCAAAAATATTAAGCTGTGCATCAAGATCAAGATTAGCTGTAGGCTCATCCATTAAAAAAATATCTGCACCTTGAGCAAGTGCTCTCGCAATGAAGATTTTTCGTTTTTCACCACCAGACAAACTACCAATAGTACGCATTGCCAGAGGCAAACATTCAACTTTTTTCAATGCCTCTTCGACTGCAAGTATGTCCTTTTTTGATTCTTGAGCAAATATTCCTAAATGAGGATATCTGCCTAACATTACCAAATCTTTCACTTTCATTTCATCAGGAGCAAATGGCAATTGTTGAACTACACCAATTTTCAATGCACGTTCTTTAGAGGACATATCTGATAAAGAACGTGCATTGAGAAAAACATCTCCATTCGATGGTTTCAAAAGACCCGAACTCAATCTAAGAAAGGTTGTTTTTCCAGCACCATTTCGACCAATTAAAGTTGTAATTTTCCCAGCATTAATGGTTGTAGAAATATTATCGAGAATTACGTGATCTTTAAATTTAAAACTTACATTTCGAAATTCAATAATTTGTTGGGATTTTGTAACCATAAAATCTTTCACTATCACATAGAAATTCTTTTTTGAGATGAAAGCAACCAAATAAAAAAGGGACCACCCACCATAGCCGTTACAATTCCTACTGGAATTTCTTGAGGTTCAATAATAGTTCTAGCAATAATATCAGTGAGCACAACAAAAGTAGCACCAAATATTGCAGCAAGAGGGAGTAATAATCGATAGTCACTTCCCACAATCAATCTAATCATATGTGGAACAATCAGACCAACAAAGCCAATAATTCCAGCCATTGAAACAGCAGCTGCTGCAATTAAAGAAGCTGCTGCAAGAAGTATTATTCGAGTTTTTTCGACATCTAATCCAAGATTTTGAGCTTGGTCGTCATCCAACTGCAATATATTAAGTCGATGCCCTAGCAAGAAAATTACTGTTCCTCCCAGCAAAACATAAGGAGTGCATAAAAAAACTTTCAACCAAGTAATAGTATTAAAGCCACCAAATAAAAATCCAAATATTGGACGAGCATTTTCACCGCCGGTTAACAAAATAAAGGAAGTAAAAGCTGAGAATATTGCTGACAAAGCTACTCCAGCAAGGATAATAGAGTAATTATCGAATTTCCCTGCTTTTCTAGCTAATAGTAAAACTACAACAATGGTTATCCCACTACTAACAAATGCAACAAATGGAGTTAGAATTCCGATATATAAATTTTGTTCCCAAGGTGAAATAACCAGTAATGCAATTCCAAAACTAGCACCTGATGCAATCCCTAATAAAAAAGGATCAGCAAGAGGATTACGAAAAATACCTTGATAGGTGGCTCCCGAATAAGCTAAAGCTCCTCCAACGATGATCGAGGCAATCAATCGAGGCAAACGTATCTCCGTAATGATTAACTTTGATGACTCAGATATTTGAGAATGATCATTACTATTAATCATTTCCCACAGAATTTTTACCATAGTACTAAAATGAATATCAGCATATCCTTGCGAAAGGGAAAAAATTGAAATAGTGATTAATATCAACAATGCAACGAAGATCTTAATATAAGCAGACTCAATAAAATTATTAAATAAGTATCTCATTTACATGCTATCTATCATATATCAGTCAAAAATATCTGGATAAATTAATTTTCCAATCAATTCTAATCCATTCCCAACCCTTGGGCCTGGTCGGCTAACAACATCAGCATCTCGAATTTCTAAAATCTGATTGTTTTGAACTGCAGAGATAACTTCCCATCCAGGACGTGCTTTTACAGATTCAGAATTTTCGCCATATTGAAAATCAGCGAGCAAAATAACATCAGGGTTTTCAGCAATAATACTTTCCAAATTCATTTGAGGATAAGATGACGCAGAATCAGCAGCAATATTGCGCAATTTTAATATGTTTAATAATTCACCGACAAAACTATCTGAGCTTACTGACCATAAACCAGGATCAAGCTCGTAAAATACTGAAGGTCCATTTTCAACATCTTCAAGCTTCCTTTCGATCGCACCAATTTGCTTCCTCATATTAGTGATTATAACTTCTGCATTATTTTCCAATCCCATAATTTCACCTAATAATGAGATATGTAAATAAATCCCATCGATTGAAACTGCACCATCCAACAATACAGTTGTAATTCCAAGTGTCTTAAGTTGTTGAGTGAGTTCTTCATGTCCGCCTGTTGTAATTACCAAATCAGCCCCATACGACACAATTACTTCGGTATTAGCATCTTGGAAACCTAATTTTGGAAGACTTTCCGTTTCTACAGGAAAATTAGAAAATGAGTCAACCGCGATAACTGAATCTCCGGCACCAATCGCAAATAAAATTTCTGTTGCCGCCGGAGAAATAGAAACTACATTTTTAGGTATCCCGTCAAGAACGAATGAATCACCTGTTAAATCAGTAATTGTTTTTGGAAAACTATCATTACGATCGTTCAAATTACTATTAGCTGTAGCTGCCGCTGGTGTTGCTGTAGCAGCTGCTGGTGTTGCTGTAGCAGCTGCTGGTGTTGCTGTAGCTGTCACTGGTGTTGGTGCCGAATCAGAATTACTACACCCTGATATTACGAATAATGAAAAGAGAATAGTTAGAAAAACTGTTTTAAATCGCAACAAAAGAATCTCCTCTAAAATGGATTATCGATAATACAAGGACAAATTTGAGAAGATCGACGTAGATTCACTGTCGACTTCCTGTCCTCGCAGGATCTGACATACTTAATAAAAAGCCGGTACTCTGACTTAGAAAGTAAAACTTTCATTACAGTTGCGGGACAGTGACGGATTCACACCGATCTTCCCCGGCATTAATTGCTATTGGACTATAGAATTGTCTAAAGGTAAAGCGGCTTTTTACATCGCTTTCCAATTAGGTTTGCGTTTATCAGCAAACGCTCTTGGACCTTCAATTCTGTCTTCAGATGCAAAGTGTTTTTGTAAAACTGGAAAATTATTTCCTGCACCGATCGCTGACCAAAGAGGAACGTCTAGTCCTTTAAGTGCAGCTTCTTTTGAACCTCTAACAGATAGTGGTGCACATTCCATAATTTCTAAAGCCCATTTCTCTGCAGTACTCATTAAATCATCGTGTGCAACAACTTCATTCACTAAGCCCCATCGATAAGCTTCATGTGCATCTATATTTTTGCCGGTCAGTATCATACCCATAGCTATCTTCAAAGGAATGTGGCGGGGAAGACGATGAACTCCACCAGCCAGTGCTGCAAGGCCAACGCGCGGTTCAGGCAACCCGAAACGCGCTTGTTCAGAGGCAATTAATATGTCACATGCCAAAGCAAGTTCACAGCCTCCACCCATTGCCCAACCATTGACAGCACCAATTATTGGTTTATGTAAATCAAATCGATTTGTCAAACCACCAAAACCACTTTGAACTTGTATGCCCCGTGTATTCCCTACATTCGACCCATCGTTACGAGAGGCTGTGGCTTTCAGATCATTCCCAGCTGAAAATCCTCTTGATCCAGATCCAGTTAATATAGCGATCCATAAATTTTCGTCACTAGCAAAGTCATCCCAGACTTCAGCCATCTCATGAGAAGCATCCGGATGCAACGCATTTAAGACCTCTGGACGGTTGATGGTAACATAAGCTATATGTTCAACTTTCTCATAAATTACAAAATCATAAACCATAGTTATCTCCGATTCATTTCTTCTTTGGTTTATCAATACAATTTATAAAGTAACAAATAGTAAGGCACTTAGATGGAAAAAAAATTATCTACCGAGAGATACACTCATGGACACCATTCTTCAGTGGTTGAACAACATCGGCAACGTACTGCTGAGGAAGCGGCAGCTTTTTTCTTACCTGAACTAAAAAACGATATGAAATTATTGGATTTTGGATGTGGGCCAGGCAGTATAACTGTTGGATTTTCTAAATATCTTTCAGATGGTGAGATCACAGGTATCGATATAGCTCCTGAAATCTTAGAACAAGCTAAAGAATTAGCAACAACATCCAACGTTTCAAATATTAAATTTGAAACAGGTAACGTTTATGACTTGAATTACCCAGATAATCATTTTGATGCAGCATACGGACATCAAGTCCTTCAACATTTACAACATCCTATCGAAGCATTAAAAGAGATCAAAAGAATCGTCAAGCCAGGTGGCATTATCGCAGTTAGAGATGCAGATTATGGAACAATGGTACATTCACCGTTAGATCCAGTTTTACAACATTGGCTAGAGGTATACCATGCGGTCGCATCACATAATGGAGCAGAGGCAGATGCGGGTCGCAATTTATATCCATGGTTAATAGATAGTGGATTTAGAGATATAAAAATGTCTTCTTCAACATGGACATTTTACAAACAACGTCAAGTACTTAATTGGGGGGATTCATGGGCTGAAAGAAGTACCAAATCAGAGTTTGCTAAACAAGCTGTAGAATATCAAATCGCAACACAAAGTGAACTAGAATCAATTGCAAATGCATGGAGATCATGGGCGCGAAAACCAAATGCATTTTTTTCGTTTATCCATGTAGAAGGATTAGCCTATGTTAGTAGAAGTTGAATATACTAACCGCTGTAAGACCATCCAGTTAAAACAGAAGTTAATGGTTCACCAGAGCCATTGATATCGCCTTTTATGACTTTACTAACAACCAGAACATGATCACCTATTTCAAAAAATTGATCGGCTTCCAATTCCAACCACATCAATGCATCATCCAAAATCGCACAGCCATTATCTGAAAGATGATATGCAATGTTCGCTAATTTATCGTGCCGAATATTAGAATTGCTTTCACTACGTCCTTGTATCTTAGAAGCATTAGTAGGCTGTAAAAATGATCGAGCTAAATCCATACTATCTTCATCCAATAAGTTAATAGTCATCGAACGGTTTGTGCGAATATTATGAAGATTTGTTGAATCTGATTCGAAAGAAACCGCAACTAGCCTAGGAGAAAAGGACACTTGCATTACCCAATCTGCAATCATAGCGTTAGGGTTACTTTCACCATCTTTTGAGCTAATGACATAAATGCCATATGGAATTTCATGCATGGCATCTTGTATGATTTCATCATCATTTTTGGGGCCGCGTGTTTGTGGAGATAACTTTTCTGACATAATGTCTCCTTATAAAATATATACAAATATAGTAAGACGAAAAATTGTAATATTAGAGCTAGTTATTATTAATACTATCAAGTATGAAAGAGAACATCTTGAAGTTAAGTATTTTAGATCAAAGTCCTATTAGAGAAGGTGGTACTGCCACAGATGCGATCTTTGAGACTATCGAACTTGCTAAAAACACAGAATCTTTTGGATATCACAGGTATTGGTTGGCAGAACATCATGACAGCACAGGACTTGCATGTGCTGCACCAGAAATATTAATTTCACAAATAGCTGCAAACACTCAACACATCCGTGTTGGGTCGGGTGGAATTATGTTGACTCACTACAGTGCGTTAAAAATTGCTGAGGTATTCAGAATGTTAGAAACGTTAAATCCTGGCAGAATAGATCTCGGTCTAGGACGAGCTCCAGGTAGTAGTCAACATGTCGCCAATGCTTTAGCAAGTGGACTAGAAACAATCCCACTAGATGATTATCCAAATCAAATTAAAGACCTCTTAGGCTATATGAACGGGACATTAACTGAAACGCATCCATTCCATGGTATTCGCGCGCAACCTATTGGAGAGACTTCACCACAAGTTTGGATTCTAGGTTCATCGCTGGAAAGTGCTAAAATTGCTGCTGAATGTGGCCTTGCATTTTGCTATGCGCATTTCATCAATCCAGTGTTAGGAAAACAAGCTATTCAAGTATATAGAGACAATTTCAATTCCTCGAAATACTACAAAGAACCAATTGCCACAGCAGGAATATCAACATTATGTGCACCATCAACAGAAGAAGCCATGCAATTGTCATGGAGTAGGTACTGCATGCGTTTTAGAAAGTTAGGAGTCCCTTCGGTCGAGACTGCTCTTAATTATGATTATCATCCTGCAGAATTAGAATATATTTCTTATTCACAGAAACGTGCAGCTATTGGAGATCCAAAAACAGTGCAAAAACGCCTTGGAAAAATTGCAGATGATCTAAATATAGATGAATTATTACTGCTCACGATAACGTATGACTTTAAAAAACGTATTCAATCATACGATTTAATTTCTCAACAATTCAATTTAGATCGTATCTGATGAACGACGAGGAATTTTAGAGAGAACAAAAAGTAATTCAATTAGATCTTCTGAGTGCTCTATTTCATTTTCAATACTTAGAAAATCTTCGTTTTTTGCAACTACTTTATGACGTGTGTTACCCAGATATTCAACACGTTCAACTCGATCAAGATGTCCCCAACTAATCTCTTTCATCAACTTACCACGATGAAAAGCACTGATTCGATCTGAAGAGATCACAATGAGTGTAGCTGTATTACGCCAGGTCATTAAGACAACCGGGAACATTATTAAAGTCACAACAGCCAAAAAGATACCAAATCCAATCAATTCATCAATTTGAATCAAAAAGCCTAAACTCGTAGAAATGACAGCAATAATTAAAGGTAGAGCAAATGAAGCATTTTGCCACCAACGTGAATGGTTGGGAAAAAATTGAACAATTGACGGCATCGTATCAACTATTTTTCGATCCTGTGAATGCAGTAAAGATAGATCTTGTACATCATTTTTTAATTCAGTACTCAAGTTATAACCTTTCAATATCGAAAATTACAAAACAGAATAAACTCATCTTAACAACATTTCCATTTGTACGTTAGAATTTACAACAGTTTGCCTACATCAGCATTGTTATAATTGATTCACCAAAAGGAACAATATATGCAAAGTGTTGCAATCATCGGTGCAGGTGCAGTTGGATCATACTACGGTGCGCGCTTAGCTGAAGCCGGACACCATGTATCTTTTCTTGTCAGACGTGATTATGAAAGTTTGCAAAAAAATGGCTTAGTAGTCCACAGTATTGATGGTGATATTTTTCTAAAAAAACCAAACATTTATCAAAATTCAAATGAAATTGGCGCAGTCGATTGGATTATTTGTGCTTTGAAATCAACTTCAATAGATTCTGCTGAAGAATTAATTAGACCTTGCATCCAAAAAAATACAAAAATACTGGTCCTCATGAATGGCATTGGTTTAGAAGAAAAATTTCAATCATGGTTCCCAGACAATAATATTTTTGGTGGGTTAGCTTTTACATGTATCAATAGAACTAACGACGGTGTAATTGAACATTTAGATTATGGACCAATTACAATTGGCCATTTAGGAGATAAAAAATCTGAAATCGACGACGCGATAGCTATATGGGAAAAGGTTAAAGTAACTGTTACTGCAAAGCCTTCCCTACGCCTTGCCCGTTGGGAAAAGCTTTGTTGGAATATTCCCTTCAACGGCCTAACCGTTACTGCAGGTGGAGTTTCAACTCAGATAATTATTGAAGATGCAAATTTAAGACATACTGCAGAGATGTTAATAGCAGAAATCATAAATACAGCTAATACAGACCTCAGTCACATCCATTCAGAATATAAACTCGATACTCAAACTACTACTCATAGCATGATTCAACGTACTTCAGAGATGAAAGCTTACATGCCTAGTACCACCATTGATTTCTTGGCAGGAAAAGAAATGGAGGTCGCAACTATATTTGAAGCACCGTTAGAAATAGCAAACCAATTCAATGTTTCGACTCCGCTTCTTGAACTCCTTACAGGACAAATGCGATCGTTGAATAATCGAAAAAAAAATCACATACAAATGTGATAAAAACAGCGTAGAATACACAGTACATATTTTGGAGGTCATATGGAAAAAGAAATTCATTTTGGAGTTATGGTCCCACAAATAAAAAGAACCTGGGAACAGTCAATTACAGGAGCTGAAACATTTGAGCGCTTAGGGTTCGATTCGATATGGGTAAATGACCACTTTTATGGACCTCAATCACCAAAAATACCAATGTTAGAAGCATGGTCATTAATCGCAGCACTCGCAGCACGTACCAACAATGTAGAAATAGGAACATTGGTTACTCCTGTGGGTATGAGAAATCCGCAACATTTAGGAAAAATTATTTCAACCATCGACCATATATCAGATGGGCGAATAATTGCTGGTCTAGGTTCAGGTTGGATGGAACGTGAATTCACAGATTTTGGAATGTCTTTCGGCACAGCTGGACAAAGAACAACTCAATTACGAGAGACCATTCAATTATTTAAAAGAATGTGGGGAAACGAAGATGAGATCACTCAACATGGAGATTTTGTTCACGCAACTAATCTAGTAACTGAACCAAAACCTTCACGTATACCACCAATACTAATTGGTGGTACTGGTCCAAAAGTTACTTTACCTTTAGCAGCACAAGAAGCTGACATTTGGAATAATCCTGCAGGATCGCAAACTAAATTAGAGGAAAATATATCGAATTTATATAAATCAATGCATTCGATAAGCAGAGAAACTAAAGAAATTATCATTTCACAACAATGCCTAATAGCAATAGCACCTACTGAAGAAGAGTCTGTACCTATGATTGAATTAGCGCAAAGAATTTTTGGAACACATATGGGTGACCCCGTTGGTCCATTAGCAATAACAGGTACTCCCGAACGAGTCATCGAGCAAATTAGCAAGCATATTGACTTAGGATGTTCAATGTTTATGATTGAATTTTTTGGTACTGATACTAAAGTACCTGCACAGCTTTTTGCAGAAAAAGTAATGCCACATTTTAGAAAGGATTAATTAAATATGGAGTATACAGTAATTAATTGGGAAGAAATTGGACATGTTGCTGTCGTTACACTCAATCGACCTGAAGCATTAAATGCTATGAATCGAGCAATCAGAGATGAATTAATGGATGCAACTTTCAGAGTAAAAACTGATGACAATCTAAGAGTAATGGTCTTGACTGGAACAGGACGAGCATTTTGTGCTGGTGCAGATCTAAAAGAACGTGCCAAGGGAGATAGTGATCAAAGTTCAGGCCCAGCAAGTGTAATTAATAGTTCACCAAGTTTTACAACCTTAGATATAGGCAAACCAATAATTGCCGCTATTAATGGGTATGCTTTAGGTGGAGGATTAGAAATGTCTTTGGCCTGTGACATTCGTATCGCATCTAAAAACGCCACATTTGGCTTGCCTGAAATTGTGAGAGGGTTTTTCCCTGGTGGAGGAGGTCCATTAAAGCTTCCGCGGCTAATTCCTCGAGCAATGGCAATGGAAATGCTATTAACTGGTGACCCAATCGATGCAGATACTGCTCTTCAATGGGGATTGATAAGTAGAGTGGTAGAACCTGAAGAACTATTACCAACAGCAATGCAATTAGCGAATAGAATTGCAGGACATGCTCCTCTTGCTGTTAAAGCAAATCGTGAATTAGCTTATGCAACGGATGATATGTCGTTGAGTCAAGTTCAAAGAATGAGCGCCTTTTCACGCTGGATTGTAGGGCAAACGGAAGATGCGCAAGAAGGCCCACGGGCATTCGTTGATAAAAGGGAACCAAACTATAAAGGTCAATAGCGAGGCATCATTGCTGGTTATATTCAATTTTAATTCCAGCAGAAGAACTATCAACAACTACACTTGTTTCACCAGAAAGCCACAGGAGAATGTCGTGACCTGCAATTTCTCTACGCCAACCTTGAAGTAAACGAAGATCGGGCTCTTTGTCATGTTTTTCTGAAATCCACCAAGCAATGAGTAAATCAATTTCGTTACGCGTGGCAACAAAGCGTGGAGAAAGTGCAGCTTCTCTGCATCGAGCTTGGACAATTCCACTCAAAATTGCAGGCCATGATTGACCCAATCGAGGTGTATTAGATTGGTTGTCAGGTTTAGGAACATGTCGATTTTCCCCTTCCTGAGTTAGCTCTAATAAATGAACTCCATATTTTTCAACTGTACGTTTACCGAGGCCTCGAATTGAAAAAAGTCCTTCGATCGTAGATGGAGATCGACGACATAATTCTAGAAGTGTCCGATCATTCATAAGCCAACCAGGCGGATTATTAAAATACAATGATTCATTTTCTCGCCACGCTGCAATGACCTGTAAAATACCTCTTGCCTTAGCATTCAAAGAAGCCCATCCCCTGACTTTGGTGTACATGTTTTCAGCGTCAATTCTCTGACTCCATACATCAGTTAAGTAATTACACTCGTCAAGAACCCATTGCTCCCTATCAAATTGAACTAACTGGCTTCTAAGATCATCCCAAAGCAAAGGAAGATATCTAACATCATCAAGTGCATATCGAATTTGCTCATCATCTAATGGCCTTTTTGACCATTCAGTATATTGGGAGCTTTTGTCAATTTTTATGTCAAGTACTTTCTCGACGAGTGGGCCATATCCAATTTGATCACCCAATCCTAAAAATCCTGCTGCAATTTGTGTGTCGATTACTCGTTGAGGTTTTGCTTGAAATCTTGCATGAAGCAAAGCAATATCCGCCTGGCCTGAATGCAATATCATTTCAATGTTAGGATCGTTAATTATGTCTATAACTGGTTCTAGAGAAACTTCAAAAGGGTCAATTGCTACTACATTAACTTCGGCTGATCGTATTTTTCTCCATGAAAGTTGGACTAATGATAATTCAGGAATATAACGTTCCTCAGTAATAAATTCTAAATCAAGACAGAAGCTACGGATTTCTTTAATCTGAGCACAAATATCTATTACTTCTTGATCCTTCGTTATCACTTCTTGATTTAGCAAAAGTACGCCTAGCTATCTCAATTACTTACGAGGTGTTGCTGAGTAATCTTGATATGGACCGTCTCGCCATGCAAGAGCTTCTTTAAATCCTTCATTCTGCATTTTGTCATTCCACATATAAGATTGACTGGTATATAAGCCTGCGGCATCGAGATCTGTACTTGAATGTACAGAACTATAAATACCCATATTTTCATAAAATCTATTCATATGAATTTTCAACATAGCCAAATGGTCAGCAGGAAGGTTAGCAATCCGATCTGCAAGAGCAATAGTTTTATCTTCTAAATCATCTATGTCCCACGCATAGTTAATTAACCCAATATTCGCTGCTTCTTCACCAGAAATATTTTCACCAGTATAGAACAATTCTTTTGCTTTTCTCATTCCAATAATCAAGGGCAAAATCATTGACGTTCGTGATCCTGCAAAACGTAATCCAGGATGACCAAACCTGGCTGTTTTATCTGCAGTAACCAGATCAGACATCATGGACAATTCACATCCACCAGCGATAGCAAAGCCATGCACTTGTGCTATCGTAATTTTTTGAATATTCCAATAATACATGTGAATATTTGTAATTCGCTGCATACCTCCACGAACACCCTGCCATAAACGGCGATTGTCATCATCGTGAGTTTTGAATACGCGCGCGATAGCATCTTCGCCTGTCTTTTCTGCAGGAGTAAGATCATAACCAGCACTAAATGTGCGCCCAGCACCTTTCAATATTATTACACGAACAGAATTATCTGGTTCCAATAATTCAAGAGCATCACGTAATTCAAATAAAAGCTCCTGCGAAAGTGCATTCATTTTTTCGGGACGATTTAAAGTAATTCTTGCTATACGCCCATCAGTTCCTAATCTATCAATTAGTAAATTTTCAAATTCGGGGAAACTCATTATTACTCCTAAATATATAAACCTGAATATACTTTAGGAATGTAATTCATAGAAGGTATTGAAACATAATTAGTTCAATTATTTAAAATAATGAAAACAACTCTTTTTCAACAAAAACAAATATTGCGTAAAAAGGCATTACGAGTACGTAATGCTATCTCCAAAATTGATCAGAAAAAATATTCTGAAAAAATTCTCAAACTTTTACTCTCAATGCCAGTATTACAATCTTCTTCTTCAATACATACTTATGTCTCAAAAGATAGTGAGGTCATGACACATCAATTAATTTATACATTACTAGAACGAAATATTAACGTTATATGTCCACGTATTCAAAAACATAATGAATTAGGCCATTCAACTATTAGTTCATTTAACGACTTCAAAAAAAATAAGTTAGGAATATTAGAACCTAAAGAAGAATTACCATCTTTTTCTATTAATGATCTGGATGTAATTATCGTGCCAGGATTGGCTTTCACTCGAACAGGTAATCGTATTGGGTATGGAGGAGGTTTTTATGATCGCTTTTTAATAAAAACCAACGCAATCTCCATTGGGCTAGCATTCGACAAACAAGTTATTAATAAATTACCTCATAACAAAGATGATAGTATTCTCGATTACATAGTTACTGAAAAAGAAATTATAAAGACAGAAAAAATATATGAGCTTTGAATCATTGTTGTTGAGTTGGTATTGCGGAGTTTTTATCATCGTAGCTACATTAATTTTCCCTCTCGGCTCTCTACGTTCATGGGCACTGACTATCGGAGTTGGTTTAATGATCAGTTCATCATTTGTTCTTGCAGGGGAATATTTAGTGTTTTATTCATGATCGGAACAGAATGACCTCTTTACCTGAAGATTCAATCAATCCTGAAAAGTTTGAAAATTGGCTTAAATTTCATGCCCAAATCAATGAATGGAGAAGGATAGTTCGAGTCGACGAAGAAACTATTCTTGTCTCAAAATTCAAAGAAGATTTTTCACATGCGCTTCATACCTCAATTTCTCAGATCCCGAACCTCTTAGAGCTAAACGTTATTAAAATGCAATACCAAAATTCTGCAATTATAAGTAAAGATATTCAACGGACAAAAAATTGGTATAACGCAATTACTACTATCGTAGATTCATATCAAAACAAACTAAAAATGGATACAAACCGTATAGCAGAAATCCAGGCCGGCATCGATTCAGTTTACTCAATTCTTGAAACCATACTTTGGACTAATCCAAAAGTAATGGACATCTATAAGCCCCACGAAGGTGAAATTATTGCATACAAAGAAATATTGAAATCTATGGAAGATAATCCTGGCATATTCAGTAAATACTATGGGAATTATGAAGATCATAAGGTAGTCAATTACTGTCCTGGGGCAACAATTGCAAAAACAATGCTCACACAAGCATGGGAAGTTTGCACAACAACTTCACTAAAATAAATCCAGGTCAATAGGTATTAAAAAATTATCATTTTCAAATTTCATTCGGACAGCGTAACGTTGTAATTTTCCAGAAGCCGTGCGAGGGAGTTCTTCGTCAATAATGAAAATTTTGCGAGGATGTTTGTAACTGGCAAGGTTTTCACTCAAGTAGGATTTTAGCTTAATTACATCGATTGCCAGGTTTTTCTCATTCAAAACCATCACCGCAACAACTTTTTCTCCCCATTCATCGTCAGTAAATCCGACCACTGCGACTTCAAAAACATTTTTAAAATTGGCTAAAACATTCTCAATTTCTGCAGGGTAAATATTTTCTCCACCAGAAACAATTAGGTCGTCTCTTCTATCCGAAATAAATAAATATCCGTCTTCATCTAAATGGCCTATATCACCAGTATGAAGCCATCCATTTACAATAATTTTTTGAGTAGCGTCAGGTTGTGCAAGATATCCCGATGTAACTGTAGGACCTTTTACTAGTATTTCACCAACATCATTTTCAACAAATTTCTTTTTTATCCGTAAAGTATTAATTGATAAAACTTTTCCAGCAGAGCCAATTTTGTCTATAGCATCTTCAGAAGAGAGTGTAGAAATTTGTGATGTAGCCTCAGTTAATCCATAAGTTTGTAAAACAGGTAATCCACGAATTTGAGCTTCTTGCAGTAAGGTCTTTGAGACAGGGCCTCCACCAACTAAAACCGCACGAATGGTATCAGGAAATTTATGGGTATCAAATTCAAGCATACGCTTTAACATAGTGGGCACTACGGAAAGTAAAGTGATTGATGATTTCCTAAGATCGAAGTTAACCATTTGTTGATTGAATCCATCATGAATCACTGCAGAAGTCCCGTATATAGCACTTCGCATCAATATAGATAATCCTCCTATATGATAATAGGGCATACACAGAAGCCAACGATCATCAGAATTAACTCCCAAATTTTCACCAGATCCGACTGCACTCCAATAATAATTTTCATTAGTCAACATCACTGCTTTAGGATTACCTGTTGTACCTGAGGTATATATAATTGAATGAACATCCTTTGCATTCATATTTTTCGAGCCAGATATTTCATATTCATTATTTTGAAGTATTAATTCACTGGAAATTAGATTGATACCGAGATTACCTGCAAGCTTTTTACCGATTTCATAATGGTCTTCATCGACGATTAGATTGCGGACATTAACTTCGCGTAGTTGAAATAATAATTCTTCATATTTCAGACGAAGATTGAGAGGCAAAATCGACATACCCAAACGAGGTATAGCATGCAGCAATAGCGAAAATTCTAAAGAAGATTGAGTTAATACTGCAACAGGATAATCCTCATCAAGAATATTTTGGTTTAGCACAAAGGTCACTTTAGAAATTGCACTATCTAATTCCGCATAAGTAAAAATTTCACCATTGGAAAATTCTAGAGCAACAACGTTTGGATGTGAATGAGCTCGGAAATTAATCCAGTCTTGATAAGGAGGAAGAATAATTGTCATAGTTCAATTGTCCGCCATGATCCATGTGCTACGAGATTAATTGCTTCCTCTTCGGGGCTAATTCCTAATCCATTATGAGCATGTATATCAATTACTCCTTTGTTAGGCACCAAAGTATTATGGACTAAGTCAGATCTTAGATATTCACCAGTAGCTAAACCATGGGACTCATTATTATTTACAGCAGCAGCGAGTTGAACTGCTGCTGCTGTCCCAATTGAAGAATCGAATGAAGTTGTAACAATTACTTTCATATTATTTTGCAGTGCTCTTTTTGCAATAGCCCATGAAGCTGTAATACCTCCTAAAAGCAAAGGTTTCAGTACCACATAATCAACAGCAGAATATTCAAAAATTTGCTCACGCAAACTTGGCAAAAATATTGATTCATCAGCTGCTATAGGAATTTCCGAATAATTAGAAAGCTGAACCAACCCTTCAATGTCTTCAGCAGAGATTGGTTGTTCAATTAAAGAAATATTAATTCTGGAAAATTTATCAACAGCCTTAAATGCTGTCAATCTATCCCAAGATCCATTAGCATCAACACGCAATAGTATTTCAGGGAATTTTTCTCGTAATTTATATAATCTTTCAAAGTCAGTTTCAAGAGAACTTGCCCCAACTTTGACTTTTAACACACTATATCCATTTTCAACTATTACTTTGGCATAATCGATAATTTCAGAAGTATCTATAGTCCCAATGACTGCGTTAGACTGTGGTGCCAGATTAACAGGTTCAGATGAAATGAATTCAGCAACACTTTTGTTAATTGTTTTTGATCTTAAGTCCAGTAGCGCGATATCAATACCTGATTGCAAAGGAAGGATAGTGTTTTCAGAAAAAAATAATGGATTTTCTAACAAAGAATTTAACAAAAAAGAACCATTTTCTTCGAGTGAAGTGATTAAATAATCAAGATTTTGTCCAATCGTGTTCCCTAACGGAGAGACTTCACCAAAACCTTTCACACCAAATTCATCAACTAATTCAATAAGAATACCGTGTTTCATATTAAAATGATGTTTTGAACCGTTAAATGATTCAGTAAAAGATAACGTAAATGGACGCCAATTTAGATGACATATTTTAGAATTTACCAAAATAAACCTACGGATATTAAAATTGCAAACGACAGATGTACCAAGGCTGTACCCTTAAGGGCGGAATTTAAAGATGGACCATCCTGACGATATAAAACCGCTATTACAGGTTTTATACACAAAGGAAATGATAAAAAGAAAATTAACGTAAGAAGTGGCAGAATACCAAAAAAAATCAAAACTAGTGGTGTAATATAAGCAACTACCAACAACACTATATATTCACATTTTGCAAAAGTCAGACCAAAATATACTGCAAGTGTATATTTTTTTGATCGCCTGTCAGTTTCAATATCGCGAATGTTATTAACTATTAAAATTGCAGTAACCAAACAGGCAATAGGAATAGATAGCAAAAGAATTTCAATGTTAATAGTTTGTACTTGAACGTAAAAAGTAGCACAAACTGCAATCAATCCAAAAAAAATGAAAACAAATAAATCTCCTAACCCATTATACCCAAAAGGCCAAGGTCCGCCTGTATAAGTAACGGCAGCAAGTAATGAAAGAGCTCCAATAACTAAAATTGGCCATCCAACAATATAGAAAAAATACAAACCAATTAAGGTTGAAACACCAAAAGAAATACTTGCACCGACTAATATCTCTTTTTCTGAAAGCAATCCTTGCTGTGTAACACGAATCGGACCAATTCGTTCAGCATTATCGGCACCTTTTCTAAAATCAGAGAAATCATTTGCCATATTTGCCCCAATTTGAATGGTTATGGCTCCAAACATTGCTAAAACAGTGATCACGAGATCAAAAGAATACATGTAATGAGCCATTGCAGTTCCTACGATTACAGGAGCAATAGCAGCCGGCAAAGTAGGTATACGAGCTGCCATCATCCAAACACGAAAAGAGCCATGTTTTAAATTTTTAGAAGATGCACTCATTATTCATCCTAATAATTCTGTTCGAGAAATTTTAATACTAATTCACTAAATTCATCAGGACATTCTAGGTGAACAGCATGTCCAGCATCGTCAATTATATTAATTTCCCCATGGTCAAGTTCAACTAGTAGTCTACGTGCAATATCACAGAATTTTTTATCACGACTGCCGCAAACAAACAATACAGGCATTTTAATTACCGAAAGATCATTTATTGGTTCTTGCGCACCTGTTCCCATTCCACGAAGACTATTAGCGAGTCCTACGGGATCATTTTGGAGTCTTTGTGCACGCAAATTAGCTTTCACATCTTTGGGTAAGCGATCTTGAGTTTGCCAAAGAGGAATAGATTCCCAATAATCGACAAATTTTTCTATCCCAAATAATTCAATCTCATCTGCCAATTTTTCATCAGAATTAATACGTAAAGTTCGCTCTGTTTTATCAATCAAACCTGGTGATACACCTTCAAGAATTAGTCCACACACATTCGAAGGAAATTGATTTGCAATTTGCAAGGCTGATCTAGCGCCCATGGAATACCCTAGCCAAAAAGCTTTTGAATGACCAAGTTGATTAAGTAATGAGACAAGATCACTTGCATTTGAAATCATTTTATAACGGTCGATTTGCGAAGGAGAATCAGTTAAACCATGACCGATCATATCAATAGAAATAATTTCAAATTTTTTCTCTAGAACATCCTGCAAATTTTTCCATGTCTGCACAGATCCAGTAAAACCATGCAGCAGGACAACTGGAGGACCTTCACCAGACCGAACATAGTGGAATTGATTTTCATTGATCGTTATTTTAGGCATATCGATTTATTAGCCAAGGTCAGTAAAGTTATTAGATAATTGTTGATTTACATACTCCACTACGATTTGATGTAAATCAACATTTCGATTTCTATCAGTTTGAATTTCAATTACATCTAATCCTGGATTATTTTGACATTTAGTAAAAAATTGAGAAAAGTCTTCCATTGAAATTAAGTGATGCCGCCCATTAAACAGTTGTGTAACGTAGGAAAAATCTAAATTATGTGGAGTTCCAAAATATGGTTCGAATCGACTCCCAGCAAGTTTTTTTTGAGGTAAAAATTCAAAAATACCACCTCCATTATTATTTATTAAAATTACGGTGAGATCTAAGTCATAAGCATATATAGGCCATAGGCCATTTTGATCATGGAAAAAAGAAAGGTCGCCTATCAATAATGTTATTGAGGAAGATGATACAGCTGCTGCCCCTGCTGCACTTGAAATTACACCATCAATGCCTGCAGCCCCTCTATTACCTCGGATATAAATTTTTTTCTCCAATTTGGGAAAAAAACTATCAATGTCACGAATAGGCATACTATTGCCTGCAATTAACACTGAATTTTCATGTAAAAGGCTAGCTAATTTAATTACAGGAGTCGCTTCAAATGTTTCTGTGTTCTCCGCTTCCCAAGTAGTGATAGAAGCAGAGATGATTTGATCGGCATTTTTCCAAAGATTCAACCAATCTGAAGTGATCGTATGTTCAGAAGGAATTGACTGAATTAATTGATCGCATATCCAAGAAAGTTCTCCTCGGAAAAAAAGTGTTGAGTTTGAATCAGGATCACGCCAACCTAGAGTGTCAGAACCAATTTCATCAAAAAGTACGTGAAGTGCTTTCGGAAGTTGTGCAAGCCATTGGTTGAGTACTTTAGATACAGGCACTGCACCAAAACGCAATACGACCTCGGGACAGGCCAAGTCTAAAAAACCAATATGTCGTAATGCCAAGTCACTATGAGCAATTATTCCATCGTATATATTTGGCCCTGTTCGAATATTCGAAAGTGGATCAGCTAAAACTGGCCATCCCAAACTCTTTGCCAATCGAACAATCTCACCATCTTCATGTTCCTTCACACCTGGGCCAGCGATTATAATTCCTTTTTTGTGAGAAATTTTCTTAACTAAGTCACCTAGCGATTGCCCTCCAAAAAAATCACTCGCATGCGCAAAGCTATCAACTCCAGATGCACTAGATGTATTAGTATCCGTTTCATCATCAATCAAAGGTTCACTCAATGGGAAATTAATATGTACAGGACCCGAAGGGGAATTATTTGACACAACATATGCTTTAGTTGCAGTAGTTTTTGCAAATTTCTCCATCCCATCATTTTCAACTATAGGCATATCAAAAAACCATTTAACATGATCACCAAATATGTTTATCTGATTAATAGTTTGTGAAGCACCTCGCTCACGTAATACAGGAGGTCTATCTGCAGTAATAACTATAAGTGGAATACGTGAAAGATTAGCTTCCACTATTGCAGGAAGATAGTTAGCAACCGCTGTACCTGAAGTACATACTAGTGCAACAGGGCTATTTATTTCTCTTGCCATACCTAATGCAAAATATGCAGCAGAACGTTCATCTAAATGCAGCCAAGTTTTTATAGAAAAATTAGGGTTTGTAAAAGCAAGAGTTAATGGAGTATTCCTTGAACCGGGTGATATAACAACATGCTTTAAGCCATTTGAGATCAACTCACCTACAAAATTATTTACGTATTGATCTTGAATTAATGACATTTATGTTCTTACTTGGCTACTTTCAAAAGGACTAATCGATGCAGGGTCAATAATATTTGTTCCCCGTACTGCATTGAATAAAGGCTGGAATTTTAATAAAAGTTCTTCTAGTTCATCATTAGGATTAGAACTACCTACAATCCCATTACCGGCAAAAAGCCAAGCGTGACCACCCATGATCAGTGATGACCTTAAAGCAACTGCAAATTCACCTTTTCCATTAGCATCGACCCAACCTATAGGGCCTCCATACCATCCACGATCAAAATTTTCATAATGATTAATTATTTCTTTAGCATTGTTTTCTGGATACCCACATACAGCAGGTGTAGGGTGTAATCGATCAACTAAATCAATGATATTTGTATCTGCCTTGGGTTTTCCATAAATTGGAGTCAGTAAGTGTTGAATATTCTTAAGTTTACGAATCTTAGGCACTGAATTTACGCTGATATCCAATTCTAATGCTTTTAGTTTATCAACTATAGAGTCGACAACTAATTGATGTTCAATCTTACTTTTCTGATCTGAAAGCAATTCTGCAGCTAATGTGAGATCTTCATTCTGATTGATTCCACGTGCTATTGAAGCAGCAAGTGCTGCAGTCTCAAGTTCATTTTCATTCAAACGCACTAATAATTCTGGAGAAGCACCAAAGAATATTCCATTCCCCAAGTTAATATGGAACAAAAAACATTCTGGATAATTGGTCCACAAAAAATCAAAAGCATTATCAAAATTCCAATTATTTTCAAGAGGTAAAGCAATAGATGCAGCTAAAACTACTTTTTCATACTTATTATCACGTATGTTTTGTGAAATTTCAGAAACATTTTCTGTCCATTTTGTTTCATTTATAATTTTTGATCGCACATTATCAGAGTGTGAAAAAGTAGTTTCAGTCTGAAAACTATCATGTGGAACCAGTTTATTAAGTAAAATTAGCAATTCATTATATTCTAGGTCGGGTGAAATAATCACACCAGACTGTAACCCTGATTGAACAAAGAGTAATTTAGGTAATATCAATTGCCCGTCACCAAAAGAAGTCCACGGATCAGTCGCAATTTTTGAGTTATCAAATCGGAATCCACCTATTAATTTAGGAGTAAGAAACGTTTCATCCGAATTGTATCGATCTTGAAAAATTTCTTTAATTGCATCGCGAGCACCAGTCAGATCATTCCCCAATTCATTAGTTAAAGTTCGCGAAATACCTACACCAACTAATGCAAAATTTTCGGCTGGTCGTCCAAAAACAGTACAAATATCTTCACTGAGTTTTGATTTTTTTATCAATAAAGGGTCAAAAAGATCAGCAAATTCTATAGAGACAAATCGATCTAATGAATTTTCATTTACTCTATTCAAAATTTGATTTTGAATTGTAGCGAATAGATGCGCAATCATCTTCGAAAAACTCCCATAAATTTGACTTCTTACAGTAAATTTTATCTACGGTTCATCTTACGGATGGAAAATATTATAAATTTTACCATCATCGAATAAGTATTTGATTTTGAGTAGTAGGTGATCTAGAGGATTTGCTTATTATGCTGATGTGTGAATAGTGTCCAACTTGATCTGGCATAACTAAACCTATACAGCTATCACCGGGATAAAGTATCCCACAAGATAATATTTTTTTCTTCAATGGTTCAGATAATGTTCCTGACCAAATTTGGAAAGATCGAGGTTCGTCCTCTAAATTGACCACCCCACCAATTGAAAATTTCAAGTTTGCAGCTGGAACATCATATGCCATTGCCAAAAAATCAAAATTGATATCCCAATGTTCCCATTGAATACCGCCGATATGTGGTCCTAGGCCAGCATCACTGCATCCAGCACTATTACATCCTGACATCCCAATTTGCCTAGTATTTCCATAGAATTGCTTTAATTCTTTTTCACGCCCAGGGGATAGAACTTTCTTTTTCCAATGAACCGTTATTTCAGGAACATCGCTCTCAAAACAGTTGGTGTAGACTTTGGTTATAAAGTCATAGTCACAAAATTTATATTCAATTGCATGTTCAACATTTGACCAGGTAAAAGTAGATTCATATTTATCAATGATTTTTTTAGCATCAAAAGCAATAAATGATGGAATCGTTGTGGGTAAGAATAATTCTTCTTCAACATCAAACGACACTATTTCAGAATCACTTTTCCCAAATTTATCTTTTACTGTAACAATCAATTCAAATGTGCCTTCGGCATTTTTCGGGATTTTGAAACTAATTTGTGAATTATTATTTACAAAAGATAATTTAGAACCCTGCGATTGCTCCCAAGAAAAATCAAGTGGATCGTCATCAGGATCAACTGCAAATGCTTTTAGTATAATTGTGGAATCTATATATGCATTTGGCACATCAACTGAGCTAATTGTTGGCGCGCGATTGATGCCATACAGTTCGGGAAGTTGTTTCCTTTCAAATTCAGATGCCTCTGTTTTACAAGTACTTACGTCTGCAGTATTAAATGTGGGATACATTAAGTCATTACGAATGGAACTATGACCAAAACCAATTACATGACCCAATTCATGTGCAACAAGAGAGTCAAAGCACACTAGTGGGTAGTCTATATTTTCATCAATAATCACATCAGTCTCTAAAAATTGCTTATCCTTCTCTCCTGTTTCGTTATTAGTAACATTCTTCCATTTCCCTCTTGTTATTGCTGCCTGCGAGCCCCGTACCACGTTTCGATAATCATCAAATGCTATTTCATTTATATTATTCCCAAAAAATGCAGTCACGCCCAATGAACAATTACCTATATATTTCAACCCAACAGCTGCATTTGTACTGTTCCACATACTAATTGCGCGAATGACAGAATTATTAAAACTTTCTTCAGACAATGTTACTGGTCTGTTGAATTGTCGTGTGCAAACTTCAATCAGTGAGTTTTCAGGAAACCAGCGAGCAGGTAGTCCGCCGCAAGAAGAATTATAATCGCCATCATCACAATCACTAAACCAATCAATAGTTCGAGGTAAAATAATAGAATTATCTAAAAAATTTCCATCCAGATCAGTAGCTAAAGCTTGACGATCAAAACTATGTGAATAAGTCTCTGTTTCACTGCTCAAAAAAGTATTATCAGCATAAACAACATTAATAAATCCAGTTAAGAATAATATCAATATGAGAAATTTTATTAAGATTTTCATCTGCAATTTTTCCATAGAATAGAACTATTTTATAAAAAAATTAGTCAAAAATGCACTATCCCTTGTATAGAGATTATCAAGCATCCAACAAAAATTAAAAATAACGCACCCATCACAAATTTAAGACATATTTAGTAGCAATTAATATCTAACCACATAGATTAGGTTCGTGTATATTGTTCAAACCAAACGGCATAGCAAAATAGAATCTAGGAGCGTCTCATGGTCACAGGTTATGACGAAATCGGCAAAAATATTGCGGATTTAAAAGCTTCACCGAATATTAATGATTATAAATCTGAGGTTGCATCTTGGTCATGGGAAAATATTTGGAACGAATTAGATACTCCTAATGGATTAATTAATCAAGCACACGAATGCATCGACAGGCATGCAGACGGAGACCGTGCACAAAAGCTCGCAATGATATGGAATTCATCTAATGGCATAGTCGAGGAATATACTTTTGCCGACTTGAAAAAAGAGACCAATATTGTTGCAAATGCTTTTAGAAAAGCCGGAATCAATAAAGGTGATAGAGTGTTTTTTCTCAGTGACAGAATCCCAGAGTTATACTTTGGTGTTTTTGGAACATTAAAATTAGGTGCAATAGCTGCACCACTTTTCTCTGCTTTTGGTCCTGAACCTATTAAAGAAAGGGTTCAACGTGCTGATGGAAAGGTAATAGTTACTACACCAAAATTACTTGCGAAAGTTAATGAAATACGATCAGAGTTACCTTCACTTGAATCAGTGATAGTAATTGACACTCGCGATGATGAACCCATTGCTGATGAAGATCTTGCATGGAGCGAACTTTGTGAAGGTATGTCGGAAAATTTTACAATCGAATCCACTGGGGCTGAGGACTGGTCAATCATGCATTTTACCAGCGGCACGACTGGACTGCCCAAAGGAGCAGCGCATGTTCACAATACTGTTGTAAGCCATTACGCAACTGGGAAATACGTGTTGGATTTTCAAGAAGATGATATCTATTGGTGTACTGCAGATCCTGGATGGGTAACTGGGACATCATATGGAATGTTCGCACCATGGAGCAATGGAGTCACCCAAGTCATTGATGAAGGTGGTTTCGGTGCAAATAGGTGGTACGAAATAATCCAAAAATTCAACGTCACGGTCTGGTATACAGCACCAACTGCTATTCGACTACTTATGAAAGCAGGTGCAGAACGAGCACGTAGATATGATTTAAGTACTCTACGTTATGTGATGTCTGTTGGTGAACCACTTAATCCTGAAGGGGTAGTCTGGGGACTCGAAGCATTTGATCTTCCCATTCATGATAACTGGTGGCAAACTGAAACAGGTGCAATTATGATTGCGAACTATCCAATTCTTCCCATCCGTCCTGGCTCTATGGGAAAACCTTTCCCAGGAGTTTATCCAGCCATAATAGATGATGAAGGGACTGAAATTGAAGAACCCATGGTTGAAGGACAACTGGCTGTTCGTCCTGGATGGCCTTCAATGTTCAGGACGTACTGGAATGATCAAGAGCGATACGATTCACGATTTAAGAACGGGTGGTACCTTACTGGAGATAAAGCCAAAAAAGATGCAGATGGATATTTTTGGTTCGTAGGAAGAGATGATGATGTAATCAATACTGCAGGGCATTTAGTAAGTCCTTTTGAAGTTGAAAGTGCTCTAATAGAACATCAAGCAGTAGCAGAGGCAGGCGTTATTGGTAAACCTGATGACTTAGCTATGGAAGTCGTCAAAGCGTTTATTACGCTCAATGAAAATTTTGATGAAAGTCCTGAACTATTGCGTGATATTAATAATCATTGTAGAACTCGCTTAGGACCAGCTGTTGCACCTCGTGACATTGAAGTTATTGAGATTTTACCTAAAACCAGAAGTGGTAAAATTATGAGAAGGCTTTTGAAAGCACGAGAACTAGGTTTGCCTGAAGGCGATACATCAACACTTGAGGACGATTAATAGTAGGAAGTTATATCAAAAACATATGGCGACTGACAACACTGATGATAATAATGAACCGCAAATACATAGAGGTCTCAATGGGGTCTATTTTGATCGAAGTGCATCCAGCTACATAGATGGACGTAATGGGATTTTGCTTTATCGAGGATATTCCATCCATGATCTTGCAGCATATTCAACATTTGAAGAAGTAAGTTACTTACTTTTATATGGTGAATTACCTAATCAATCAGAACTGGCAAATTTCAAATCACTATTAGCATCTTCAAGAAAATTACCCGCACCAATAGTAGAAATAATCAAAAGCCAAACTACAGCACACCCTATGGATGCGGTGCGCACAGCAACTTCAGCTTTAGCAGCTTTTGATCCAGACACAAATGATAATTCGTATGATGCTACTATTCGAAAAGGTATCAGACTTACCGCACAAATACCGATGATTATTGCAGCACATCATCGATTGCGTAATAACCTACCGATTATAGAACCAGACCACGATCTCACACATGCTGCTAACTTTTTATACATGCTACAAGGAGAAAAACCTTCTGCAGAAGCCCATCAACTCATGGATACAGATGCAATCTTACATGCGGAGCATGGATCAAATGCTTCCTCATTTACTGCACGTGTAGTGGCAGGAACTGATGCTAATCTACATGCGTCGATCACATCAGCAATTGCAGCTCTTTCTGGACCTGCACATGGTGGTGCAGCTGAAAATGTCATGTTAATGGCCCAAGAAATAGGCGAACCAGAAAATGCAGCTGAGTACGTTAAGAATTTGCGTAAAAATCGAAAACCTGTCATGGGTTTCGGACATAGAGTTTATCGCACGGAAGATCCACGAGCACGACATATGCGTGATGGAGTTGAAAGGCTTTCCACCCAATTAGGAGAACCTAAATGGTTTCAGATCCTGCAAGCAACTGTTGAAGCTATGGCACCTTATGCACGTTTAGGCGTAAATGTGAACGTTGATTTTTATGCAGGAGTTGTTTACCACTTACTCGGGATACCCGAAGATATTTTTGTCCCTATCTTCGTGATGGGGCGTGTACCAGGATGGGTAGCACAGGTAATTGAACAGCAAGAACATAACATTTTGATCAGACCACTTACGGTTTACAATGGGCCAGAGCCACGTAAGTATCCATCAGGAAATTAAACTATCCATCTCAATCGATATGACGCACTATTATTTTTCCAAAATTAGCATTACTTTCCATATAATGATGTGCTTTAGCAATTTCAAGAATCGAATATTCTGAATCAATAATCGGTATAAGAGAACCATTTTCGAATAAAGGGAGAACCCTAGCACTAAATTTTTGTGTTAATGAAATTTTCTCCTCAATTGAACGTCCACGTAATAATGTACCTCTAACTTGTGCTCTTTTAGCCATTAACATCCCTAGATTTACTTCTAATTTACTACCACCTAATGTGCCAACTATAACCATGCGTCCACACTCTGCCAAAGCAGTAAGATTATCTCGCCAATAAGGGGCTCCAATGACATCGAGTACAACATCAACTCCACCATTATGAGTAATTTCATTAATTATTTCGGCAAAGTTGTCTTCGTTATAATTAACACCAACATCCAAGCCAAGCTTTTTAGCACGTTCAATTTTCTCACTAGTACTTGCTGTTCCAAAAACGAAACATCCCTGGCTTTTTGCTAATTGAGAAGCGGCAGTACCAACACCCGATCCAATGGCATGTATCAATACTTTTTCACCCATAGTAAGTTGACATTGCTCAAAAAGTGCGTCATACGCAGTTAAGAAAACCTCTGGAATAGCAGCTGCTTCGTATAATGATAAATTAGAGGGAACTTTCATCAACATACGTTCATGGACTACTAGTTTTGATGCATAGCCTCCACCACTTAATAAGGCCATTACTCTATCGCCAGGCTGCCATAAAGTAACACGCTCACCTACTGATTGCACAGTTCCAGCCATCTCTAAACCAGGGATATCATCTCGTGTACCTACAGGGCCTGGGTACCTTCCTAACCTTTGAAGTAAATCAGCTCGATTTAACGCCGTTGCAGCAACAGAAACCAACACTTCATCTGGTGCTGGAATAGGATCTTCAATTTCTTGTATTTCAAAAACCTCGGGTGCACCAGGTTCTTTGATTACAGCAGCACGCATATTACACTCTCTTAATATCCGAAGATAAATAATAAATAGATCAAATTTAGGTTTACAAACTTTTTCACAAAGATGGTAATGTAAATAAGAGTATTACTGCGAGTATAGGGACAAAAAAATTATGGTCACTGACATATCAAATTCAGAATCGATGATTGCTGACTTCATAGTAAATGCCAAAGTATCTCCAGAAGTCCGACAGACGACTCGGAGATATTTATTGGACTGGATGGGATCAGCACTAGCAGGATCTTCAAAAATTCCTGCGCAAAGTATCAATAATGTGATCAATCAACTAGGAGGAAAACCGCATTCAACAATTCTTTCAGATGGGACGAAAACCTCACCTACTTTTGCGGCATTCTCTAATGCCGCTTCATCGCATATCCTTGAGATGGATGACGTTGATATGGGTTCAATTTTCCACCCTGCAGCACCTATAATCCCAGCTTGTTTGGCGGTAGGAGAAATGTTAGATACTGATGGAACACAATTATTAGATGCGATTGCAATTGGTTACGAAGTGGGTATCAGGGTAGGTGAGGCGCTCGGAACAACACATTATGAAAAATGGCACACCACGGGTACCGCGGGTACTTTTGGGGCTGCTGCTGCCACTTCAAGACTCTTGGGGTTAAGTACTCAAGAAACTCTTTCAGCAATCGGAAGTGCTGGCACAATGACAGCAGGATTGTGGGAATTCTTGGCAGATGGCGCAATGTCAAAACAATTACATCCTGCTAAAGCGGCACACGATGGCATTTTAGCTGCATTGCTAGCGCAACAAAAATTCACCTCAGCTTCAAAAATTCTAACTGGTAAAAAAGGCTTGATCGCTGCAATGTCAAAATCACCTTCCATCGATCAACTGGTGAATAATTTATCTTCCACTATGCAAGTATGGAAAATAAGTAATGTTGCTTTTAAGATTCATGCTTCTTGTTTCCATACACATTCTGCAGTCGATGCAGCATTACATATTTCACAAACATATTCATTTGATATTACCGAAATTGAAAAAATTGAAGTGCAGATCTATTCTCAAGCACTAGACTTACTCCAAGGTGTAAATCCTACCACACCATACGCAGCAAAATTTTCATTGCCGTTTTGCATAGCTACAGCATTAATTCATGGAGACTTAAGTTTAGTACGCTTTACAGAAGAAGCATTAAAGGACGCACAAACCACTCAACTATTAGAATCAATTACATTTCGACCAGACTCGCAGCTAGATAATGCTTATCCCATTGATTGGCCCAGTATAGTAAAAGTCTTCTTGAAAAATGGTGAGGTATTAGAACATAAAATAGATTATCCAATAGGAGATGCACGTACTAATGTTTCGAACCAAGTATTACAAGAAAAATTTTGCTCAATGACTCAAGAAATTGATTCTCTTGATTCTTTAAATTTTTCCTCAAAGATACTGCTACAAACCCCACCTTTATCTCCAAATGAAATATTCAGCGAATTGAACCTCAATTCATTCAAGCAAATAAACACCGTAGGGAGTGTATAAGAAACTTTAATTTCTAATGACACAAAAACCAATTCTAACTATTGATTTTGACGGCATTATTTGCAGACCCATTTTTAACAAAAACTGGGGCATCCATTCGACCCCTACAGATCCATCAAAAATGGCAGAACCAGCAACTATTACCCCGAGGTGGTGGGGAGATCTTTGGGATCATATAAGATTTGATAGACGTCAAATTTTACCTAATACAATTGAGGCACTTGAAAATCTGACATGCCTAAGAACTTTAATTTTACTTACCGGACGAAGATCTTCACCTGAAAAATGGTTGANCAAATATAAATTAAGCCATTATTTTTCTGATGTGGTAATTAACACAAGCCCTTATAAGAGTGCGTATTACAAGTTGAAATATATCCAATCACATGAAGTAAAGGAACATATAGATGACGACCCAAGAACGGTATGGCTTTTATCTGAACATAGCAAGGCAAAAATTTTTTTACGCAACTGGCCTGAAAATCATAACTTAGAAATTGCAAAACCGATTGAACGTATCAATAGNCTCGTGGAACTTTCTTATTTTTTACAAAAAAATTCATAGCAACAGAGTGAGTATTCAATCTTTACTAATAAACTACATAGGTGAGAAGTATTTTAAGTAAAAATAGCGACAATCAACAGAATTATCCCGATGATCAAGGAACATTTAGTTCACTTCGATATCGCAATCTGCGGTTACTTTGGATAGGACAGACAGGACATGCTGCCGCCTTATGGATGGAACAAATTGCCCGACCATGGCTTGTTTTAGAAATTACTAACAATAACGCTGCACATGTGGGAGGTGTGGTTGCCATGCGTGTACTCCCACAGCTACTCTTTGGCATATGGGCAGGAGTAATTACAGATCGACTTGATCGAAAACAACTTTTATTTGCAACAAAAATCGGTGTGTTTATATTAAATATTGTTTTTGCAGTATTACTAGTAACAAATTTAATCGAACTATGGCATATCTATCTTGTGTCTTTTATTCGTGGATTCTTTATGGCCACAGATAATCCTGCGCGTCAATCACTAATCGCCGACGCCGTTCCTTCTGAGTTAGTCATGAATGCGGTTGCATTGATGTCTGCAACACAAAATGTAATGCGCATAGGTGGTGTTATGCTTAGTGGCTTGTTAATTGCATTGTTAGGTGTCACAGGAACATTTGTCATAATAGCAATTGTTTATTTAATTACTGTCATCGCAACATATTTAATTGATATACCGCCTATAAAACGTCCTCCTATGGAAGGATTTAAAACGATAAAACACGATCTTGCAGAGGGATTTCGCTTCGCTCTTCGACAAAGTGAAATTNGAGGAGTCCTCATCATAGCGTTAGTATTTTATGCAACTGGAATGATGTGGATGCAATTATTTGCGCCATTATTCGCAAGAGAAGTAATGAATATTGGTGCGTTTGGATTTAGTGCACTGGTTGCAACTGGAGGATTAGGATCACTTTTAGGATCGCTTTACCTTGCAATTAAACGCCCGNCAAGACCTGGGATAAACTTAACAATNACAGTAGCNCTTACAGGAATTACATTAATGTTTTTTGCTATTGCACCTTCTTTTCCTAATTCATGGGGTAGTATTGCTCCGTTTATAGCATTATTTTTTGTAGGAATTTTCAATGGAGGATTTATGCCATTGACACAAACAATCATGTTAAATGCCACTCCAGAACAACTGCGTGGCAGAGTCATTAGTTTGATGTCATTAGATAGGGCAATGATGACCGTTGGAGCGTTTCTTGGAGGATTAACTGCTGAATATTTAGGAGCACAANCTGCACAATTTATATACGGAGTCATAACATTAATTGGAGGAATTACAGTATTCGCAATGGCGAAAGGATTACGTGACTACAACCCAGAGCACAAAAAGGCATAGCAGCGAGGAAAATAGTGAAATTTTATTCACACGTTAAACATAAAAAATCATTAGTTATCATATCGCTTTTGGTAATCGCTTGGACTCTAATAATCAGTGGGCATGAACACAATATCATTCAGGCAGCTGAGCTATCAGAAGNTCAGCCACAAAGAGAAATTTTCTACAATTTAAATGAAAATTCAGTAAAACTAAAAAACCTGGATATCCAACCAAATGAAATAGTTGATTTGTTGATAAAAGATCATAGAAACGAACAACATGCATTCATTTTTACTGGCATGGGAAGAGCACAATATGACGTTATATCATTTGAAAATGGGGTCTATCGAATACGATTAAGAGCACCTGAGAAAGGAAACTTACTGTTCTATTGCACTATACAGGGTCATGAAAATGCCCATGGAATAATACAAGTTCAATCAGTAGCAAAGTAAAATTTCATAATNTGAAACTAAAGACTTAACTCTTTAAGTAATTTGCGACAGGAGCTCTCAAGACCTGCTACATATGGAGGTATCCCAATTTGATCGGGAGATAATGTTAATTCATTACCATCAATTTGCAGTAGCACGCCACCTGCAGCTTTTAAAACAGCGACACCACCTGCAACATCCCATACTGAACGGGGGCCTGTACTGAAATAAACATCAGCAATACCCGATGCGGCATGAATCAATTTTACAGCAGCTGAACCACATGGATAAGTAGGAAATGGAATATGGTACTGTAGGCGTCTCCATTCATAATCATGACGTGATACCACCACATTCCTAATTTCGCCATGATCATTAAGTTCAGAAATCAAGTTTCCATCATGTTTGAATTCGGCATCAACTTCACCAAGTAACCCTGAAAATATTGATCCTTTTTCTTCGGAATATTTTGGCAATCCTATGACACCTAATGACAGATTCCCTTCAATAAATAGACCGACAGAAACTCCAAATTCTGGTAACCCACGAATAAATTCTCTGGTCCCATCGAGAGGATCAACAACCCATGTCGGTCGGCCGGTAATTAGAGGTGTGTCTTGTTTTGATTCTTCAGATAACCATTGTGATCCATCAATAAGTGAATTTAATTTATTAAATAAGATTTCATCTGCTGCATGATCTGCCTCTGTTACTGGACCTTCACCAGGTTTATGACCAACTTTGAGTGAAGACTGAGTTAAAATTTGACGAATTACATCGTTCGCTGCAATCACTGCATCTTCAACATTATCTCGTAAATCTTTCATATATTTGTCAGGCAAATTAAATCTCCAAAAATTTCATCAAGTATTTTTTACACTCGATTCCAATGTCCTGCGAGCCAATCAAAGTTAAATGAATACGAATTAAATTCATATCCACTAATATCTTTATGCAATGAAACATGATCAAAAGGTGTTACCAACGGCAACATTGCTGGAATTTGTTGTAAAAGAACTTTCTGTGCCTCTAACGTTCTTTCAGAACGATCAGTTAAAAGCATTTCGCCGTACATCTTTTTCACAGCAGAATCAAAGATAGGATCTGAAAACCCCCATCTAGAACCTGAACCACCTAAAGAATCCGAGAGATGCAATCGCAGAGCCATCTCGGGAGATTCCAAAGGCTCTGATAAAAACAAAATTGATTCAAAATCTCCAAATTCGAATGATCTATTCCAACTACCTTCATTTTTAGCAATTAAATTTACCTTGATATTTATATCACTTAACTGTTTCTGAATAAGATTAGCGAGTTTCAATAATTTTTTATCTTCATTCAATAATATTTCAAACGACAANGATTTATATCCAGAAGCATCTAGTAATTTTTTACTTTCTGCCAAATCATAATTTTGAAATTTAAATGAATCTAAATCAGTAACAGATAGACTGTCAGATTTATGCGCATGACCAATCGGACTGGCAATAGTTCCTTCAGCTAATTGTGCTATAGCAGTTCTATCTAATGCATTAGAAATAGCTAAACGAACNCGTTTATCTTGAAATGCTTTGATATATCGGGTCCTTCTTTTATTTTTGATTGGCAAAAGTGAAAGACCTAATCCAATCATTCTTTGTGAAGAACGAATTTGTTGCGTGATATCAATATTTGGGCGAATTGATTGATAGCTATTAATATCTGGGTGTTCACGGATATCGATATTTTGTGAACGAAATGCTGCGTCAAATTCACGATCATTGCCATATTGATGGATGATTATTTTTTCCAATCTAGGAAGGTTTTTACGATGTGTTAATCTGTTTGCTTCAAACAGATAACTTGTTGCATCGCGCGTCGAAAATTTAAACAAACCACTACCCAATTTTAGATCAAGCCCAGCATATGATTCTTGAGAATAAATATTCGANTCAATACTTGCCAAATTATCAAAGAAAAATGCAAATGGAGCATTCAGATTAATTACAAAAGTTTTTTCATTTTGAACATCAATGGAGTCAATGACTTTACTGAAAAAATAGTCATCCGACGATAGATAACTTCTTTGTATATCTTCCGACTTAACTGGTTGAGCTAAAAAATCGGCATTAGGATGGAAGTATGCATCATCTTTTAGTCGAAACCTTAGCTTAGTAGAATCAATTATTTCTATCTCATTTGCAAGATCTCCATATAAATAATTCTTTCGTGGATCGATTGCAACTAACCGAGAATAAATTAATGACNGTCCAATATGATTAATAAAATTAAAGTTCGAACTTTCACTACTAAGGCTTCCCAAAGAAATAGATTTATTGGATAAAGCATGACTTTCTTTAATATCAGTTTTTATTGGAATTTTTATTGGGCTATCCTGAATTTTAACTTCTTCAGTGTTTGAGCATCCAAATAATAACGCTGTAGATATGCCACCACAAATCTTTGTTGATGCTTTGATCATTGTGCGACGAGAATATCTTTTTAACATCTGTCCATTTTCTATTATAAAACTCCATTTATGCAATGTTGATAATTCATTAGAAACAGGAACGATCTCTAGGCNAAGACCATATAGAATTTAGATTATGGATAATTTTATAGACACGCCTGATGAAATCCGCCCCAAAAACCCATGGCCAAGACTCCTAATGTTAATCGGTTTAATCTTACTGTGTATTTTTAGTATTGGCATATGTACTGTTAATTTCCTTAAATCAGGTCCTGAACCCGCAATCCAATTAGAGGCTAGTCAACTTGAAATAAATATACCCCGATTCGAACCAGTGACTAGGTGGGGAGCTGATCCAAATCAATTCACATATGGAGTATGGATAGTGCNAACTCAAAATCAAACAACCCAAGCCTTCTTTTCAAGGAATATTTTAACTGGCTGTAATGTCCAATGGCTCCCTACAAAAAAAATAGGCGACATAGTAGGTGTTTTTAGAGATCCATGTGACGAATCAATATTTACAATCAATGGTGATCCTCTTAATATCAGCTCCTATCGTACACTGGATTATTTTGAACCTGATATTACAGGTGGATTGATAAATATCAATGTAAGTTCTATTAACATCGGAGCATGTACTAATCAACAAATAGAAAATGTCGTGTGCTCTTCTACAACTATTCTAAAGCGTAAAATTCCTCTCACAGGAACTATCGAAAAAGATTTTGGCTTGCGCTAATAATTACCAGATACCTAAGGCCATTTTTACTTCCTCAGAAGCCATTTCACGCGGATCCCAAGGAGGAGTCCACACCAGATTAACTTCTACACCAGCAACTCCATCAACTTCACTCACTTTGTGATAGATCATACCTTGAAGTAATGGGCCTACCGGACAAGCAGGTGAAGTAAGAGTCATGTCAACAGTTACTTCACCCTCATCCATCACTACATCGTATACTAAGCCTAATTCGACTATACTCATATGTAATTCAGGATCTTCAATCTGTTTAAGAGTTTCCCACAATTCTTCTGTAGTAGGGCCTTCAATCTTTGATATTTCACTCATATTATTGCTCCTCATCATCAGTAGTAACGATTTCATCACTATTTGATACATCAATAGCTTGTTCCAATGTTTTCCATCCTAAAAGGGCACACTTAATACGTGCAGGAAATTTTGATACACCACTCAATGATTCAATATCACCCATATCAACATTTTCCGGCAATTCACCGTTTTTCATCAGATATTGAAAAGACTCAATATGCATTTGAATCTCGGAAAAAGATTTGCCAATTACTGTTTCAGTCATCATTGATGCTGATGCTTGCGATATGGAACATCCATCGCCAGAAAAACTAATTGAATTAACTATATGAGATGAATAATCCACATCTAAATGAATCTGATCTCCACATAGAGGATTGGCACCATCTGCACTACATGTAGAAGTAATGATTTCCCCTTGATTACGAGGATTTCGATAGTGATCTAAAATAATTTCTCTGTATAGTTCTTCGACTAATCCTCCACTTGGAGATGAAGTCATGATTTTACTCCAAACAAATCTATAGCCACGAGTAATCCACTTACTAAAGCATCTATATCTTCTTTTGTATTATAAATATAAAATGATGCGCGAACAGTTGCTGGTACACCTAAAACATTCATGACAGGCTGTGCACAATGATGTCCTGCNCGTACAGCAACGCCGTTATCATCTAATATTTGCCCTATATCATGCGGATGTATGTTTTCCAATGCAAATGAAATTACGCCACATCTTTCTTCAGCTGTGTCAGGCCCAAAAATTGTAATACCTGGGATATCACTCATTTTTTGTAGAGCATACGTAGTTAATTCCATTTCGTGCGCTCTAATATTATCAATACCGACATCACTTAAATAATCTATAGCTGCACCAAAACCTACAACTCCACCTATATTGGGTGTGCCAGCCTCAAATTTACTGGGGACTTCAGCCCAAGTTGAATGTTCCATATTTACAGTTAGGATCATGTCTCCTCCACCCAAAAAAGGATCCATCGATTCTAGAATATTTAATTTGCCCCACAATACACCTACCCCAGTGGGTCCAAGCATTTTATGTGCAGAAAACGCAATAAAATCAGCTCCTAACGATTCAACATCTACTGCCATATGTGGAACGGATTGAGCACAATCAATTAAGACAAGAGCTTCTTGCTTTTTAGCAAGTGTGATTATTTCTTGAACAGGAACAATCGTACCTAAAGCATTTGATACAGCTGTAATAGATACTATTTTTGTTTTCGGACCAATAATTTTATTCGCGGTATCCATATCTAAATGACCATTGTCGAGCATAGGGATATATTTTAGTTCTATACCTATTGAATCACGAAGCATTTGCCATGGGACAATATTTGAATGATGTTCAAGTTCAGAAATAACTACTTCATCACCAGGTTTTAAAAATTTCCGTCCCCAACTGTTTACTACCAAATTAATAGATTCAGTAGTTCCACGAGTAAAAATTATTTCACGTGAGTCTTGTGCATTAACAAACCTAGCAACTTTTGATCTAGCATCCTCGAACATCTCCGTTGCTTCTACAGAAAGAGTATGTACTCCACGATGAATATTAGAATTATGATCACGATAAAAACGTGTTAATTGTGCCATCACCTGTACAGGGCGTTGTGATGTAGCAGCATTATCCAAATAAACTAAAGATGCGCCAGAGTTGACTTCTCTTTTTAAAGTCGGGAAATCCCTACGGATTTTATCTACATCAAGTTGGTAACTTGTACTCATAATTTTTACTCCGTCTGAGCAAGGTAAACATCACCATCATCAACATATAATTTATACGAACAAACAGATTTCACTGCAGGTAAGGTAAGCGCTCGACCTGTTTTGGGATCAAATGCTGCTCCATGTCTTGGACAAATAATATTGCCACGTACAATTTTACCCTCACCCAATGGCCCATTGTCATGACTACAGATATTATCAATCGCTGTTATTTCACCATCGATCTTACTAACTGCCAAAGATTTGTCGTCATAGTACAAAATAACAACTTCACCTTCTGGGATATCTGTGGAGGCGCATAGTTTTTCTCCATGCATAGTTGTACTCCAACTCAAGAAAGATTAGCTAACGCAATTTTATCAACTACAGTTTCATTCAGCAGTTGCTCAAGTCCGTCAATAGAAAAACCCTGAGCCACAGAATTGAAAAAACCAGAAACAATTAGCTGTAGAGCAGATCGATAACTTAACCCTCTGCTTTGTAAATAAAAAAGTGCTTCCTGGTCAACTGGACCAACAGTAGCACCATGTCCACAACGTATAACATCTGCTGTGAGAATTTCTAATACAGGATCAGAATCTGCTTTTGCGTGTGCCGATAGTAATAAATTTCGATTTTCTTGGTTAGCTTCTGCCCCCAATGCACCTTGTTCAACTCGTGTAATGCCATAATAAACAGATTTAGAAGATCCAGCTAAGGCAGATTTAATTTCCACATTAGAAGTGGTTTTTGGCGCGATGTGATCTTGTAGCGTAACAAAGTCAAAATGCTGATCAAGATCTCCCAATGCAACACCTTTGATTTCAGAGTGTGATCCTTCCCCTTCAAGCAAAGATTCTACAGTCAATTTGAATACTTTCGACCCAATCGCAAGAGTACCAATTCGTACATCTGCATCTTTAGAAATTTTGGAACGAATAATCGAATAATCCTCTGTATTTTCACCCCATCGATTATCAATTAAACACCTTAGATTCGATCCTTGTTCAGCAAAAATTTCCATTACACCTGCGACCAAAAGTAATTCAGATCCTGAAGAACAGCGAATTACTAAAGTAGCTTCAGATTGTTGTCCGATATTTACAAATATTCTGGGATATACCATAGCATCGTCAGATTGCTCACTGTTAATGTCAATTACAATCGGCTCTTCCAAANTTTGACGATCTGGTATATCAATTATAATTGGATCTTCAAAAAGAGACATATTCGCAGCAATAAATTTACCTTCTGTCGAAGGGATTAATCTTCCAAGTTTTTTTTCAACTATTTCGGAAGACTCATCACCAAAAACATTTGAATCATTTTGATTATCAATACTAATTTTTAATTTACTTGGAGAAAAGTTATCAAAATTAATGTGACCTACATCCGTGTATTTCCATGGACGTAACTGCGTAGTGGGCATGTTCAATGATCCTAANGATCTAATTGCCTCTAGACGTCTCTCAATCAACCATTGAGATTCATTTCGCCCAACAGCAACATCATTAAGTACTGCCTCCGAAAAAAAATTNGAATTTGCCAAATCGCTACTCATTAGCCAACTGAGCCTTCCATTTGAAGTTCAATCAAGCGATTTAATTCAATTGCGTATTCCATTGGTAGTTCTTTGACGATGGGTTCTACAAAACCNTTCACAACCATTTTTGCCGCATCCTCTTCAGGAATCCCACGTGCCATTAAATAAAACAGTTGATCTTCACCTAATTTCGAAACGGATGCTTCATGACCAATATTCACACGTTCTTCATCAATCTCCATAGTTGGATACGTATCTGATCGTGAATGTTCATCCAGCAATAAAGCATCACANCTTACAGTTGAACTAGAATTTTCAGCACCATCGTGCACTTTCAGTAATCCACGGTATGAACTACGCCCTGCGCCACGCGAAACAGATTTAGAAATAATAGCTGACGTAGTATTTGGAGCCACATGAACAATTTTTCCACCTGCATCTTGATGTTGACCTTCGCCAGCAAAAGCTAATGACAATATTTCACCATGCGCTCTTTCNCCCATCAAATAGACAGATGGATATTTCATGGTCAACATAGATCCTAAATTACCATCAACCCATTCCATCACCGCATCTTCATACGCAACTGCACGTTTAGTAACAAGGTTATAAACGTTATTTGACCAATTTTGAATTGTTGAATAACGAACNCGAGCACCTTTTTTTACGACAATTTCCACGACAGCGGAGTGTAATGATGCACTTGAATAAATTGGAGCAGTACAACCCTCCACATAATGAACATAACTACCTTCATCGGCAATAATCAATGTACGCTCAAACTGTCCCATATTTTCAGTATTTATCCGGAAATATGCCTGCAGAGGAATATCAACTTCAACTCCAGGAGGCACATAAATAAAAGATCCTCCTGACCATACTGCAGAGTTAAGTGCAGCATATTTGTTGTCACCAGATGGAATTACAGTTCCAAAATATTCCTGAACAATCTCAGGATATTCTTCTAAACCTTGATCCATTCCCAGAAAAACTACACCTTTTTCAGCNAGATCTTCTCGAATATTGTGATATACAACCTCAGAGTCATATTGAGCACCAGCACCAGCTAAAAATTGTTTCTCAGCTTCAGGAATCCCAAGTTTGTCGAATGTGTCTTTTATATACTCAGGAACATCATCCCAGTCCGTAGCATCAGTATCTGTTGCACGAACGTAGTAATGGATATTGTCAAAATCAATAGCATCCAGTAATTCTGGACTACCAGCCCATTTAGGGTTTTCCTGCGAAAGAAAAGCTCGATAAGCATCAAGTCTGTAATCTAACATCCACTTTGGTTCATTTTTCATAGCAGACATTTCACGAATTACATTTTCATTTAATCCTCGATCAGCAATAAACAGTGGTTTCTCTTCATCATGAAATCCCCACTGATACTCACCAACGGCATCACGAGCAACATCTTTAGAAGTAGTCATGAATTTACAGCCTCCTCTTTGACCCCAATTTCACGGAGGATAGGATCATATCCGTTATTTTCAATTTCTTTAGCAAGAGCAAAATCACCTGATTTTACAATTTTACCATCAACTAAAATATGAACAAAATCAGGAGTAATATAATTCAATATTCTTTCATAATGTGTGATGATTAATACACCAATATCTGGCGTGCGTAAGGCATTGACTCCTTCAGAAACCGTCCGCAAAGCATCAACATCAAGTCCAGAATCTGTCTCATCAAGAATTGCCAAGTCTGGCTTCATCATACCTAATTGAAGTATTTCAGCACGTTTTTTCTCACCACCAGAAAACCCGTCATTTACATAACGCCGAGCAAAATTTTCATCCATTTTAAGAGTACCTAAAGTATCCCTTAACTCAGCTAGGAATTCTCTAGCAGGAATATCATGTCCACGCCTAGCTTTTAATGCTTCACGCATAAGATTAACCATCGTTACCCCAGGAATAGCTGTTGGGTATTGAAATGATAAGAACATCCCTCTCCGAGCACGTTCGTCGGCAGCAAGGGAAGTAATATCTTCATCTTTGAAAATAATTTCACCCGAATCAACACTATACACAGGACTACCTGCAACAGTACTAGCCAAAGTACTTTTACCCGAACCATTAGGTCCCATCAATGCATGCACTTCACCAGAGTTGATCTGAAGATCTACACCATTGACAATTCGATTGTCAGGTTCTGCCGTAATACTCACATGCAAATCACGAATGTCTAAAATCGTGTTCGACATTTTTACCTCATTACCAGAACATTAGCTGTATGTTCGATGAAAACTCTTTACTATAGTCTATCGAACATAAGGCATATATGTTTCAAAAAGTAGTAAAGTTATTACAATTTTTATTGATTTATGTTTTTTTCTAAAATAAACAACTTGATATGTAATAATCACTCTACTTAAGAGTTCAAAAATTATTGAATATAAGCAAAACCAGAAAAAAGTAGGAGAACCAAATGACAGAAAATATTCAAGGACTAGTAATTGGCTCAAGTGCTGAATTTTCTAAGCAGATCACACCTGAAAATATTGCTACGTTTGCAGAAATAACAGGAGACACACAACCACTACATACAGATCCTACATTTGGAATAAAAACAAGATTTAAGAAACCAATTGCACATGGAATGATAGGTGCTGGAATAATTTCAGCAGCGATCGGAGTAAATTTAGCACCTGGAAAAGTTGTAGTATATTTAGGGCAAAATATGCAATTCCGTGCGCCTGTTTATCCAGGAGACACTATTACTGCAGTTGTTGAGGTAACTGAATTAGATATTGAACGTAATAGAGTCTCTTTATCTACTAAAGTAAACAATCAAGAAGGAACTGAAGTTATCAGAGGTGATGCTTTAGTAATGGTAGAAGAATTACAAGAAGATAGTTAGTATCAACACTAAAAATTTTGCAGAGTACTTAAATTTGGGAGGATTTTGATGAGTGAATTATTGCTAGATGGACAAATAGCTCTGGTTACTGGAGCGAGTAGGGGCATAGGACGAGCATGTGCAATTGAATTAGCAAAAAATGGTGCCAAAATCGTAATCAATTACACAAATAACAGCGAAGCTGCAGAATCCTGTAAGGTTGAAATCGAAAATTTAGGTTCTGAAGCTATAATCGTTCAAGCAGACGTTTCAATCCCTTCTGATGCTGAAACATTAATTACTACCGCTGAAGAGCACTTTGGGAAAATAGACATCCTTGTAAACAACGCTGGAATCAATCGAGATAGAACTGTACAACGTATGGCAGTAGAAGAATGGCAGACAGTTATAGAGACAGATCTTTCATCAATGTTTTACTGTACGAATAGAGTAGTTACAGGCATGCGTGAGCGTGGATACGGCCGCATCATAAATATGTCTTCTATCATTGGCCAAATGGGTAATCTTGGTCAATCAAACTATGCAGCTGCAAAAGCTGGAATGATCGCATTCACAAAGTCTGCAGCTAAAGAACTCGCACGTTTTGGAATTACTGTAAATGCAGTCTGCCCTGGATTTATAGCAACAGACATGGTTGATGCTTTAGATGAAAATATAAAAGAACAACTTATTGCTCAAATTCCTGCTGGAAGATTTGGTACTGCTGAAGAAGTAGCAGCAACTGTTAGATTCTTATGCACCGAAGGAAGCTTCTATACTGGTGCCCAAATGAGTCTCAATGGTGGTCAATATATGTAGCTTCCATACCTCTACATAAAATGGATAACACAGATAACAATATTGTTTGGTCGAGTGATAATGAACAAAAAAGTTCAAACAAACGTCGTATTAAGATTAAAAAAAGAACAAATAATATAAAAAGTAAGAAATCGCTCCATTCTAAATTACCTCAAGATCCTAAAGATGGGATAATTCGTATTCATCGCTCAAGCCATGGTAAAGGAAGTGGATCAAACACTGTTATTGTAGGGATACTTGGAACGAACGAAACTTTAGATAAAATATTAAGCGATCTGAAAAAACAATTAGGTACAGGTGGACACAGAGAATCACGCACTATAATTATTCAAGGAAATCATCGTGAGAAAATTAGCGATTATTTCGAAAAAAAAGGTGAGAAAGTAAAAATTGCTGGTGGTTGATGGAAAGACAGTTTGATCAGAAGACTATCAGTAATGCATATCCCTATCTGAGTAAGAAGGATCCTATTCTGGGAAAACTAATATCTCATTATGGGCCTTACATTCCTAATCCTCCTACGGACCCTTACCAATCACTTGTACGTACCATCTTATTTCAGCAATTAGGTGCACCAGCTGCGAGCGCAATACAAAAAAAATTTTTCTCAAGACTAGGAGATCCAAAGAAAACTCCAACTCCTGAAACAATACTAACTGCCTCAGATAATGACTTTCGTGAAACAGGTGTATCAAAACAAAAAATGAGTTACCTGAGAGATTTAGCAAAATGGATACAAGAAGGGTCTCTTACTTTTTCAGAGCTACAAAATTGGAATGACGCAGATATCATTAAACACTTAACAAGAATAAAGGGGATCGGTGAATGGTCTGCACAAATGTTTCTAATGTTTCAATTAGAACGTATCGATATACTGCCATCAGGTGATTTGGGAATTAGAAAAGGTATGCAAATTGCATACCAACTTTCTGAAACTCCCAATGAAAAAGAATGCAAGGAAATTGCTGAAAAATGGACTCCGTATCGTACAATTGGCTCATGGTACATGTGGAAAGCAACCGATGAAAAAGAAGATAATGCATTATTTATATAAAGAAAAAATACAAAAAAAATATCGAAGGGATTAATATGCGAGTCGCTATATTTGGACAGGCAGCCTTTGGAGCAGATGTTTTTAACGCACTAAAAGATGAGAATGTTAACATCGTAGGAGTTTCAACCCCTCGTGCACAAAATAGGCCAGATCCTCTTCAAGAGGCTGCTGAAAGTAATGAAATCCCAATAATTGCAACTCCAGATTTGAAAAATGATGCTTTTTTTCAAGAATATCTATCTTGGCACCCCGACTTATTAGTATTCGCATTTGTTACAGATATCGTTAAAAAAAATGTACTTGACGCTGCTCAATACGGTGCCATCCAATATCATCCATCTTTATTGCCCCTCTATAGAGGACGTTCAGCAATGAACTGGCCAATTATTAATGGAGCAACAAAGACAGGAATAAGTATTTTTTGGGTCGATGAAGGTATAGATACTGGTCCAATACTACTTCAACATGAAGTAGATATTTCATATGAAGAATCTATGGGGTCACTTTATTTCAATAAACTCTATCCATTGGGAGTTAAATCATTAGTAGAGTCAGTAAAAATGGTAGGGGAAGGAACAGCACCACGTGTGGAACAAATTCATGAAAATGCCTCATATGAACCACCTTGCGGATTAGAACATTCAGAAATAGATTTCATGAAACCTGGGTGGATCGTATACAACTTGGTTCGTGGGTGTGATCCTCAACCAGGAGCTTCTGCGAAACTAGACGACAACCCAATACGACTTTTTGGTGCTTCCTACATGCCTTCTACGAAAGTTGATCCTCCCGGGACAATATTAGATGTGAATAACGAAGGTGCACAAATAGCATGTATAGGTGGCATACTGAATATCAAAAGAATCCAAAAAAAAGGTGAACCCAAAGTAGATGCAGCTCAGTTACTTACACCAGGACAGCAATTAAAGTAACACCTACAAAATTAGATGTATTTCACTCGAGCAATCCCTGTAAGTAATTTCTGGCCATCTTCATCTTCACAAAAAATTTCATAGCTAGCTATACCATCAACATCTTCCTTAAGAATCGCATTACTAATAACTGTAACTGGGGGAAAAGTTGGAGCACGCCATCGCACCTTAAGGTGGCCCTGTTCTGCCCATTGCAAGCCAAAAGTATTACTCATCATTTCAGATACGATGGCCAAAATTAACATGCCATGTGCCACCGGACGACCAAACTGACCTGCACGAGCTTCAGGAGTATCTAAATGAAGAGGATTATGATCACGAGCCGCATCAGCGTAAGAATTTACTCTACTTTGATCGATTAATCGGGTGACAGATTCAACTACTGGTGCAACCTCATACATTAGAATTATCCTCTGTACCAAATATAATTACGTTCGTTTTGCCACTTCCTACCATATTGCTTTCAGAATAGATTTCTATACTGAAAGCAATAATAAGATTTCCTTTTCGCTTAGAAAAAGTTCCTATCTCCACTCTAACATTCAGTTTTTGACTATGAAGAATTTTACTGAGGAAACTAAATTCTTGACCGGTATGCATTAAGCCATCCAGATCACCAAAGTCATCTATTATTTCAGCTAATATGCGAGCGCCTACTGCGAGTGGCGGTACATATGTTTGCCATAGTGAATTATTCTCACCGGTAGCCATTAGATAAGAATTAACATCTTTACTATCCAACACTACGTAAAAATCACTAAATACATCTCCCACAGAAAGTTGCTCTAGCAAAATAGCTCCCTAACAAGCAGCAAAGTGAAGACAAGACACATATTCAATTATTGGATTATGAGATATGATTAGCAACTTCAGAATGATCTCTAGCTTCAGCGTTTGTTTCACTCTGAGTTGTATATGCTATTGTCCCGTCACTACTTACTACAACAGTAAGTCTATTAGCGATTGCACCTTCTTCATTCCATGTACCATACAAAGTAGCAACTTCACCTTTCATATCCGAAAGAAGATCATGACCAATGTTTTGCGCTTCCTTGAATGCAGCATGACAGAAAATGCTATCTCGACTAATACCAAATATAGTCGCTCCTTTTTCTTCCCAAGAACCGTAGTCATCTCTAACTGCACACAATTCATCTGTGCACAAGCCCGAAAAATCTAGAGGGTAAAATACTAATACAACTGGTTGACCTTTCAATTCTGATAAGATCACTTTTTCACGGTTTTGATTACGTAAAGTAAAATCAGGGGCCATTTGGCCTATTTCAAGAGACAAAATTATTTCCTTCCATAGAATCTAATATCAAATCAAACACAGACTAACTTAAAGAACGACGAATATAACAGTATTTTCAGGAAAAAAAGAAGATCTACTTATCTTAAATTTGAACATCTGAAGGTTTAGAGGTTTTACAGCTACTACAATATCCATAAAGTTCAAGACGATGCGTATCGATTTCAAATGACATCTCTTCAGAAACTGCACGCAAAAGACCTTCTAATTCTCCACTATTAAATTCTTGAATACATTTGCATTTGGAACAAATTAAGTGATGGTGGTGACTTTCTAAACTAGATTCAAAATCCAACTGGTAAACGGATTGGCCATTATCTAAGAAAACCTGACATATAATTTGTAAATCCTTCAAGACTTTAACATTTCGAAAAATCGTCGCACGGCCCAGATCGGGAAGGTTTTGAATCAAATCTTCAACAGTAAAACTATTGTCAAGACTAAAAATAGCATCAATAATTTTTCTTCTAGTTGCAGTCGTTCGATACCCCGATCTATTCAGAGTTGAAAGTACAAACAGAGAGTTAACATTATTTTTTATAATTTTCAAAATTTACTGCTCAATTCAATTAAATCAGGCATAGTGTACAGATGACCAACAACAATTTTAGAATCGCTTTGTGGTTAATAGTACTTGTAACTGTAATATACCTCATTACGCAATCTTTGGGAGCTTTATTCCCTTTTGCTGTTGCAGCAATAGTAGCCTATGCTCTATCACCCTTGGTAGATCGAATGACAATAATTTTTCCTTCTTATTTTGGTGTTAACAACAAAATTAAAAGAGGGCTATCTGTTCTAATAATTTATCTGACGACAATTTTGGCATTCGTCGTTCTAGGCTGGACAATGATTCCTGTGATCTTAGATCAAATAGATCAATTCATTGACACTCTTCCCGAAATTACAAATGAAGCTCAAAAACAAATCAACAGTTGGTTAGAAGTTTATCGAAACCGTACCCCGACAAACATTCAGGCACATGTTGACTCTAGTATAGATCAGGTACTAATAACTATTGCCAATACAATTCAAGACTTAATGATTCATACAATTAATATATTTACCAGTTCTGTCACCACAATAATTGGTTTTGTCGTAGTGCCTTTTTGGATGTTCTACGTATTACGTGATCGACCTAATGTAAAACCACATTTACTTAAAGCAGTCCCTCAAAAATTTCAAATTGACGTCGCGAATTTGTTAGCAGTAGCTGATGATATCTTAGGCAAATATATCAGAGCTCAATTATTACTCGGTTTAATTGTTGGAGTTAGCGTTGCAGTGGCTCTGACTGCTCTAAATATTCAACTGTCATTAGCTTTAGGGTTTTTTGCGGGAGTTACAGAATTGATACCTTTTATTGGACCTGTAATTGGTGCTATTCCTGCATTGATAATTGTTGCTGCAACAGCACCAGAACATTTCATTTGGGTAGTACTAATATATTTCCTAATACAACAAATCGAAAATTCTATCTTGGTCCCACGTATACAAGGACATGCACTTTCTATTCATCCAGCGGTAATATTATTACTACTAGCAATTGGAGCAACTACTTTTGGGATTATAGGATTAATAGTAGTTGTGCCACTTGCTGCAGTATTAAGAGAAATTTTCTGGTATATCGATCGAAGGCTCAGTGGTCAATCTCCTAGTCGAGCTTTACGATATACGCGTATAGGTCAAAAAGAACAAGAGAATATTCATACTGGAAATCAAGACCAATTTAAATCATCAATCAATGAAAATTCAACAACTTCTCAGAATAGAAAGGAACTTTAAGGAATATTCAAACTATACGTGATGTAGTGAAAAGCAAACCTCGAGCCAGAACTTCTCCGACTAAAACAGTCCCTAAAACTAAATATAATAAACCTGTAGATGACATCATTCCTCTAATTTGAGCAGTTCGCCATGCTAAAACTGAAAGAATCAATGGGAAAAACAATCCAACAGTAATGCGTAACCAGAAAGCAGGGTTTTGAGAAAGATCAACAATGATTAAACTTTGATTAATAGGCTCAATACGTGGGGTAATAAGAGCACCACAGCAGACTAATACAGTTTGAAGCAGTAATGCACCAATAACCAAAATTGCCATCTGTATCATCGGCTCTTTCGGCAACTGCCCTGAAGTTAAATACCAATGACCCCACATCATTGCCATTAATGACGATCCGCATACTAATGCACCAATAATCACGCTAGCAACGGCACCAAAAACAGACCATACAGGCGGCGCCAACAACATAGCCATACTTACCAAACAAAAGAAACCTGAAATTGTAAGTAATAAACCTAAATAATAGACCCAGCGATATTTATCCAACATTGCTGCTAAAAGGTAAAATAGTGAACAAATAAAAAATGCCAAAAAGGTAAAATTGGTAGTCTGTATCCAGTTTAAATCAAGCAAATAATCTCCGACATTACCCTGTTCAGATATTGTTCGAAAGGTCAAAAATGCAAGACAAGCCAATGGGGTAATAGTTATAGAACCAGCTTTAACATAACCAGAGGAAATTTGGCCACGCCAAGCAAAGTAGGATAAAACACCTACTCCACCGACAGAAATTTCTATCAATAAAATTGCTACTGTATAAGGTAATGATGAAGAATCCAAAAGTACCACCGAAAATTTCTGAGACTACTATCAGAGAATTAAGTTTTTAGCAGGGGCGAGGCGTACCTGCGTGTCCAGAAGTTTGAAACGATGTCCCACATGCACATGATGCAACTGCATTAGGGTTATAGATATTAAATCCAGACTTCATTAGATCTTCAACATAATCAATTTCAGCGCCAGCTAACATTGGAGCTGACTCTTGGTCGACCACAATTCTTGCGCCTCCAGCGGATTCAATAAAAACATCCTCAGATTCTATTTCATCAGAAATAGCCATGCCATATTGCCAACCTGAGCACCCGCCACCTACAACATAAATTCTAAGTAAACCATCCGGATGACCTTTTTCCACAAGCATAGAAGTAGCTTTTCGTTCTGCACGAGGTGTAATGGTTAGTGAAAATGCAGATGAAGAATTGTTATTTGTAGCAATAACATCGTCATTTGCGGATAAAGTTGATCCCATACCTGATAAAATTCCACTCATAAAAATCCTCCGAACAAATTATAACACTTCATAACTTATCATTCTATAACATTCAAAATTATGCTTTGGTGCTTTTAAAACTACCACCATCTCACTAGATTGCGATATTATCAGTTCATGACTATTAGTAGAGATGGACAAAGACGCATATATATTGATCATGCTGCGACTACACCACCAGATCCATTAGTCATAGAGGCAATGCTTCCCTATTTAACTCAATATTGGCAGAACCCGTCTTCAATCTATGTTGAAGCACAAGCAACACGTCAAGCTATCGACCAATCACGTAATAAAATTGCTGATCTGATTGGGGCACAACCAAGTGAAATAATTTTTACTTCTGGAGGAACAGAGTCAAACACTCTAGCTCTTAGAGGTGTTATCGCTGCAAGTCAATTATCTGATAAACATATCGTATCTTCCGCAACCGAACATCACGCAATACTCGATACACTCGAACAAATTGAATTAGAAAACTTAGCTAACATTTCCATAATAGAAGTAGATAAACTTGGACAAGTTAATCCAGGTGAAGTGAAAAAAGCTATAACGAACGATACTGTTTTAGTTACCATCATGCATGCTAATAATGAAGTAGGAACAATCAATGATATTGCCCAAATTGCGCATGAGATTCGAGAAGTAAATCCCAATACTCTTTTTCATACTGATGCTGTTCAGAGCATGGCACATCTAGGAGCTAATACAAAAGAACTTGATGTAGATCTATTAACATTCACTGGTCATAAAATGTACGGTCCACGTGGTGCAGGATGTCTATATGTTCGGAATGGAACTCCTTTACAGGCACAGATTGTAGGCGGCGGTCAAGAAGAGCGTAGACGAGCAGGGACTGAAGATACTGCTGCAATCGTAGGGCTAGCTAAAGCTTTGGAATTAACAATTGACAGACGTGAATCTGATATTGCGCATGAACAGAAATTACAAAATTTACTTCTTTCAAAATTACCTATGTACATTCCATTTTCTGGTGCTACCGGACCATTAAATAATTCAGAGCGTCTACCTGGACATGCATCATTTGTAATCGGCTTTGTTGAAGGAGAATCTATACTAGTTGCGCTCGATCTCGCAGGTTTTGCTGCATCATCAGGTTCAGCGTGCACTACCGGTTCAATCGAACCGAGTCATGTATTATTAGGAATGGGAATACCCGAAGATTTAGCACGAGGTTCTCTAAGATTTAGTTTTGGTAGAAATAATTCTGAAGAAGATGTAAATGATTTACTAGAGATTCTTCCAGTAATTGTTCAAAAACTCCGTTCTTTATCTCCACTAAATAATTCTTCTTTACCTCATGGGTGGGAGGAATGGTTAGGAAATTAAATGAAAATAACTAAAGAGTAAGTGACTATTAGAGATAATTTTGTATAGAATTATGCTGCAGTACTTTAGGAAGCACTTTGACAACACAACAACCTGAAATCACTATCCCTCACCCCTTATTACGTGAAGAAGATGCTATCGCTGCTTCAATAGAAGAAGAGGTAAGAAAGAATGTACTTTTAACTTCTGTTGATGGAGTATTAAACTGGGCAAGGGCATCATCCTTATGGCCTGCAATGTTTGGATTGGCATGTTGTGCAATAGAAATGATAGCGAGTGCAACCTCACGATATGACATTGCAAGATTTGGCTCTGAGGTTTTTCGAGCGTCTCCTAGACAAGCAGATTTGATGATTGTAGCTGGAACTGTAACGTGGAAAATGGCACCAGTTGTTCGAAGGATTTACTTGCAGATGTCTGAACCACGATGGGTAATATCTATGGGTGGCTGTGCAATAATGGGAGGACCTTTTGCTTACGGCTATTCGGTACTGCCGGGAGTGAATCTAATAACTCCAGTAGATGTATATGTACCAGGATGTCCCCCACGCCCTGAATCATTACTGCAAGGCTTAATGATGCTCCAAAATGAGATAAAAGATTTCAAAGTCAGTGGACAACGGCAAAGGCCAGTGCCAGATGGAGATTTCTCCAGCTACTTACCAGACAATGACCCTATTCGATTAGAATTAGAATCTCTTTTTCCGCCATATCCAGGATTAGATAATCCTGACCGAACTTCTGGTGGAGTCTCTTTACATACTTTAAATAGTTAATGTGCTTCAGCATCAATTATGCAAGCTACGAAAAAGTAATGTCCGACGCTTAAAATATTTTTTAGCATTTTATTAAAAACTAACTATTGCATCGTGAATTTTATAAAAAACATGTAGTATGGTGCTTGTTACAGAATTTTTTAAATCAAATGTGTGAGGAGTATTAATTTGAACATTCGAAATCAATTCGAAAATATTATTCGGCCAAATATAGTTGGACATGCGCACTGTGATATACCTTGTGGGATTTACCACCCACATATAGCACAGCAGGGAGCTGAAACAGTTGAAAAGATGATGTCGTTAATTGCAGATCTTGGCGCTGCTTCTGACTCTGCAAGCCAAGCATCCCTTTCACGCTATGTTACTCAGAAAGAAGAAGCTGCAGAAATTGTTAAACATGAAGTTCGAATCATCTGGGGAGATTACTTTAAACCTCCACACTTAGAAATGTTTCCAGACTTACATGAAAAAGTTTGGAATATTATGAAATTAGGTGGCGCGTGTAAACAAGGAATCAATCCGGATGACGCAAAAGCCTTACGCACAGCCGTCGATGAATTTGCAGATATGTTCTGGAAATCCAAAGAAGGTTAAAAGTACATTTAGATAAGTTATAAAAATGAAGAAATGGCTTGCTATCATCACTCGTATAATAGCAGTCATTTCTTCATTTCTACTTGTGTTAAAGATCTTAATTCGCTTCCTTAACTTTAGGTACTTTAGAATTGAAGTCCTTGGTCTAAGTATGGTGCCTTCGTTACATTCCAAAGATTATTTAATAGTAGAAAAATCAGACGGCACAAGTATTCACCCGCCAGCATCAATTGTTGTAATGCAAGACAGCGATAACAATATATTTCTCAAACGAATAATTGGTATGCCTGGAGAATCAATTCAAGTCGGTGATGAAGTACGTATTAATGGGAAAATATTAATCGAACGTTATGCTTGGGGTGGTACACCAAATTCACGATATCGTGGAGTGAACAGGCTTGCGCAGGATGAATATTTTTTAATCGGAGATAATCGATCAGTAAGCAAACCTGATAGCCGTGATTTTGGACCAGTCACAAAATCACGTATTCTTGGAAAGGTCATTTACCGTTATTGGCCGCCCGCACGTATAGGAAAATTCAAACCTGAAATACGAAAATTTGAGCCAACAGATGAAGAAAACTAATTTAGTATTATGTAAAGTACTCAGTATTAGCCTTATAAAACAAAAAAAAATTCAAATATTTAATAGAAATATACACTTAAGCGCTTGCGCCCTAACCTGCATATAGGTACAACAGTTAGCAGTCGATCATTAAGAGTGCCAACTATTTGGCACCTTGGGTATGGTTTGGGCTAAATTGTTTGAGTTAATTTAAAATCAATTTGAACGCATTAGGTGATTGCAGAGGATCAATATGGCTAAGCAATTGTTATTTGATGAAAACGCGCGACAAGCATTACGTGACGGGATAGACGCACTAGCTGAAGCAGTTAAGATGACGTTAGGCCCTAGAGGTAGAAATGTAGTTTTAGACAAAAAATTTGGTTCACCGACCATTACTAATGATGGTGTAACTATTGCAAAAGATATAGAACTTGCAGATAACTTTGAAAATATTGGAGCGCAACTAGCTAAAGAAATTGCTTCCAAGACAAATGATATCGCTGGTGATGGTACTACAACTGCTACCGTACTTGGACAGGCTATTGTCCATGAAGGTATGAAGAATGTTGCAGCTGGTGCTGATCCAATGGCTCTTAAAAGAGGTATCGAACACGGTGCTCGTGCTATTAGTACCCAATTAACCAAAAATTCAACACGAGTTACAACAAAAGAACAAATGGCACAAGTTGCTTCAATTTCTGCTGCATCTGCTGAAATTGGAGATTTAATTGGCACAGTTATGGAAGCTGGAGGAAAAGATGGTGTAATTACCATCGAAGAATCTAAGGGTATCCAAACTGAAATTGAATATGTTGAAGGTATGGCTTTTGATAGAGGCTATATTTCGCCTTATTTCGTTACAAATCCAGAAAGAATGGAAGCTGTACTTGATGACGCTCATATTTTTGTTACAGATCAAAAATTATCGTCAGTAAATGATATTCTGCCGTGGCTAGAAAAACAGCTCCAAATTTCAAAAAACCTTGTAATTATTGCTGAAGATGTTGATGGTGAAGCCCTTGCAACATTGGCAGTAAATAAATTAAGAGGAACTGTAAATGTTGCAGCAGTTAAGGCACCAGGCTTTGGTGATCGACGTAAGGAAAACTTAGGTGACATTGCGGCTCTTACAGGTGCAACACTTATTAGTAGTGAACTCAACAGAACTTTGGATTCAGCTGAACCTAAAGATCTAGGACAAGCGCGTAGAGTCGTTATTACTAAAGATGAAACAACTATCATCGAAGGTAAAGGAACAAAGAAGTCTATTGATGAGCGAACAAAAATGATACGTGCTCAACTCGATATGTCGACTTCAGACTGGGATAAGGAAAAGTTACAAGAACGTTTAGGTAAAATTGCTGGTTCAGTCGCAGTTATCAAAGTTGGAGCAGCAACTGAAGTTGAACTAACTGAGAAAAAACACCGTGTTGAAGATGCTCTTTCTGCAACAAGAGCTGCGGTCGAAGAAGGTATAGTCCCTGGAGGTGGAGTAGCATTTTTAAATTCATTGCCGGCTCTAGACAAAGTTGAATTAAATGGAGATGAAGCTACTGGCTTAAGAATCATGCGCAGAGCACTTGAAGAGCCACTACGACGCATCACTGCTAATGCAGGACAAGATGGATCAGTTGTGGTTGAAAAGGTTAGATCTCTTAAAAAAGGGCAAGGATATGATGCTGCCAATGATGAATTTGGCGACATGGTCCAACTAGGTATTATTGATCCAGCAAAAGTAACTAAAGCTGCTCTTGATAATGCTGTTTCAATCGCTGGTATGGTTCTTACCACTAATTGTCTTGTTACAGACAAGCCAGAAGCTGGTGCTGGTGCTGCACCTGGCATGGATATGTACTAACAAAGAGTCTCATTGATAGATAAAAAAAATGCTCTGCCAAGGCAGAGCATTTTTTTTATCTAATTTCTACAGAACCTGACCCTGATTCTATTTCTTCATCAGAAATATAGCCAATTTGCCAACACTCGCCATTAGTAGCCTGAATCGCTGCACACAACTTTTCAGCATCTCTCTCAGAAATAGCTATCAATAAACCTCCTGATGTTTGAGGATCAAAAGAGAGAGCTAATGTTTCTTCACTATTTCTTCCTGAAAAATCATGTATTCTTTGACCAAGCTGATCCAGATTACGCATTCCACCGCCAGTCACTATACCTGTAGAAATTAAATCTAAAACACCAGGGAATACGGGAACTTTAGCAAAATCTATCACCAATTTTACATCACTAGATTTTGCCATTTCTAAGCAATGACCAGCCAAGCCAAAGCCTGTGACATCTGTCATGGCTGATACATCAAACATCTGAGCTAACGTAGCGGCATCTTTATTAAGGAAAAGCATTGATTTTATTACTTCATCCACATCATACATATCCTGTTGTTTGGCTGTGAGTGCTATACCTGTTCCGATAGGTTTAGTTAATAGCAGGACGTCTCCCAACCTAGCTCCATTCGTGCGAAAAAGTTTTTTTGGATGCACAAACCCAGTTACCCTCAAGCCATATTTTGGTTCACGATCAATGATCGTATGGCCACCAACAATTATCCCACCAGCTTCTTTTACTTTTTCAGCACCGCCTCTAAATATTTCACCTAAAATTTCTTCGTTTAAATCATCAGGGAAAGCAGCCACATTTAAGGCGAATTTAACATCACCACCCATGGCATAAATATCTGACAATGCATTTGCTGCACTAATACCGCCATAGAGAAAAGGGTCATCTACTACGGGAGGGAAAAAATCAATAGTCTGAATAATTGCAATATCATCTGATACTGCATAGACAGCTGCATCATCAGATTCGTCTAAACCAGCAATCAAGTTAGAATCTTCAAAGTCAGAGAAGGTAGTTTGTAATGGACGCAACACTTCCGCCAAGGTCCCAGGACCTAATTTCCCTGCTCAACCTGCGCAAGATGCAAGATCTGTCAGCTTAATGACCTCATCTTTTGTCATATCAATTCCTTTTCAACTACTGCTCTAATAGTATTACAATCTAATGTGTTCGTGGAGTATAGTGCACAAACAAAACATGAAGTAATCAAGAAAAATAAGTTCGAAACGATGAAAAGTGAATCTTATTACAATATAAATGATCTCATAACAACTTTAGATCGTTACTACAACATAGCACCTCAGCAAACTTCGAACGCACCACTTTTTGAACTTGTTCTAACCTTACTTTCGCAACATACGTCTGATCATAATTCGGGTAGAGCAATGAACCAATTAATCAATAGATTTAACAGTTGGGAAGAAATAATTCATACACCTCTACAAAATATTGAAGATGCGATCCGGCCGGGAGGCCTCGCACCCACAAAATCTAAAAGACTCCAGAAATTACTAATAGAAGTAAAAAATCGTCAACCAGATTGGAATCTCAATTTTTTAAGAGACATGTCAATTGTTGATGCAAAAGAATGGCTAACTTCTTTACCAGGTATAGGACCAAAAACTGCAGCATGTGTTCTGCTTTTCGCGTTAAATATCCCTGCACTACCAGTTGATACACACGTTGGTAGAGTTTCAAAAAGGTTAGGTTTAGCTAATAAGAATTTATCGAATGATGACTTACACGATGTGCTCGAAAAGATGATACAACCTAAACAAATATATTTATTTCACATGTCATTAATTCAGCATGGTCGACGTATTTGCCATTCGCGAAAGCCAAAATGTAATAAATGCCCACTTTTGAAAAATTGCCCGCAAATAGATGTAACCATTGACTAGTCCTAACACTCTAGAGACAATTAGCTCCTAGTACGAAAGAACAATTCGCATGTCCAATGAATCATTACCATTTGAAATTATTCCACAAGGTGGAGTTACTACCCCGCAAGGTTTTATAGCTGGTGCTGTATCAACAGGAATAAAAACTTATGGACAAGAGCCCTTATATGACTTAGGAGTAATTCTTTCTAACTCACACTGTACCATTGCAGGAGCCTTTACTCGCAATCAAGTTAAGGGTTCATCAGTAATACATAATCAAAACCTACTAAAAAATGGTCATGGAGGGAGAGCAATATTCGCCAATTCAGGAAATGCAAATGTTGCAACTGGAGAGCAAGGATTTATAGATACCGCTAATATCGCACAACTAACAGCGAAAAAATTCAACTTAGAACCTGATGATGTATGGATAGCCTCAACAGGTGTTATCGGTAGAATTTTACCAATGCATCAGATCCAGTCTGGAATTGAAAATCTTAATTTAGAAGATCATGGAGGCCATTCTTTTGCCCAAGCAATAATGACAACTGATACTCGATCAAAGGAAATTGCAATTCGATTCCAAGTTGGTCAGCAAAATTTTTACATAGGCGCATGTGCAAAAGGATCAGGTATGATCCACCCTAATTTAGCAACTATGTTAGCGTTCATAACAACAGATATTGCTGTAAATTCTGAGTGGTTACAGCAAGTACTCGAAAAAACAGTTAATAAAACATTCAATATGCTAGACATAGACATGGATACATCAACAAGTGACACTGTGCTAATGCTAGCCAATGGCGCAGCTGAAAACATTCCAATAGATGAAAATCATGAAGCTGCTTCAGTATTTTGTGAAGCACTTGAATTTGTCGCCACGTATTTGACTAAAGAATTAGCAAAAGATGGCGAAGGAGCTGAAACTCTAATCGAGTTACATGTCAGCGGTGCAAATCAAGAATCAGATGCGAAATCAGCCGCACGAACTGTCGTTTCTTCTCCGCTAGTTAAGACTATGATAACTGGTAAAGATCCTAATTGGGGAAGATTAATTGCTGCTGTAGGTAGATCAGAGGCACTGGTTAAGCAAGAAAAAGTCAGTATTTGGATAGAAGGACATTCAATACTTGACCAAGGTACGCCTACGGATATTGATTTACAAATAGTTATTGATGCAATGCATACGGATGAATTAAGAATGCATATTGATTTAGGAATTGGGAATTATTCATCTACTGCATGGGGATGTGATCTAACTAATGAATATGTTCGCATTAATGGTGAATATACTACGTGAGGTATACATGACAATAGTTATTAAAATTGGTGGATCGACACTGGGAGACAATGATACTTCCCTACAAGATATAGTTCATCTTGCAGAAGCAGGACAACGACCCATCGTTGTACATGGTGGAGGTGCAATGATTACTGATTGGCTTACTAAGCTGAATATCACTACTAATTTTGTAAACGGATTAAGGTCCACTAATCCAGATGCATTAGAGGTAGTAATAGCAATTTTGCGTGGTGTAGTTAATACGACATTAGTAACACAATTGACTCAACTGGGAGGACGAGCAGTAGGAATAAGTGGTGTAGATAATTCTCTTATTCAAGCTGAACAATACAATTCGGATTTAGGTCTAGTGGGGAAAATTACAAAGATAAACAATGACTTACTTATACCTCTGCTGGATAATAATATAATCCCTGTGATAGCGCCTATAGGGATAGAATCACTATCCCAGCCATTAAATATTAATGCTGATACTGTTGCGGGAGAAATTGCAGCTAGTATTAATGCAGAAAAATTAGTTTTCCTTACAGACGTAGATGGGATAATGGATGACTCAGGTGCTTTGGTGCCAACTTTAACTGTTCAGACATCTAATGCATTAAAAGAGGCTGGAATACTAAAAGGTGGTATGATACCTAAAGTAGATGCAGGATTCACAGCATCGAAAGCTGGTACTTTCGTTCACATTATAAATGGAACTTTGGCCTATTCGTTACAACAATTAATGGATGGCAATCTGTCAGGAACAACTATTAAAGGGGGATGAAACTGGGTTTCTTTGATAATAGAGAGCGTGGTGGTGATAATACTCCTCCACCTTTTGACTTAAATACATCTAGGAATACACAATTCCCAATTCCCAATCGTATTTTGGTTATTGGTGTAGTCGGTTTAATCCTTTTAATTGTTCTTAGTGTGTTAAAAGGTTTTTATGTTGATTTATTATGGTTCGATTCAGTTGGTTATGACAGTGTTTTTTGGAAATCAATTACTGCAAAAACACTCCTATTTCTAGTAGGACTATTTATATCAATACTTGTTATAGGAACAAACATTTGGCTTGCGCGTAAGCTTTCACCACAAGGTCCAGAACAATCCTTTATAGAAGAAATTGATGTCTCAGCATTACGGAAAGTGGTTAGTGTTATATTAATCGCTGCAACGCTTTTGCTTGCGGTTATATTTGGATCAGTTGCTGGCTCATCTTGGCAAACAATACTCGCCTGGATTAATGGAATTGATTTTGCAGGTAGAACTGACCCGCAATTTGGTAGAAACATTTCTTTTTACATGTTTCAACTTCCTGCTTACCAAATGATACAGGGATGGTTCCTTAGTCTCATTGTAATGTCAGTTCTTGGATCAGTAGCAGTTTATGGACTTTCAATCTCATTGCAAGGATTTCAATTACAAATCACCAGAGGTATGAGAATCCACCTTTCAGTACTTGTGGGATTAATATTTATCCTAATTTCAATAGGAACTTATCTTAGTATTTTTGAATTAGTTCTCTCAGAGGGCGGTATAATTTTTGGAGCGACCTATACTGATATTAACGCTGTTTTACCTGCACGATATGTCGTTGTGGCATTAGCACTATTCGCTGGATTAGTCACAATTGCAAATGGTTTTCTGTCAAATAATGGCTATAAACTACCACTTTTTGCATTCAGTATCTGGGTCATTGCTGGCATTGTAGGTGGAGCAATTTATCCAAATTTTGTTCAATCCTTCCAAGTTGCTCCGAATGAGCGCGAACGTGAAGTATCTTATATTCAAAGAAATATTGAAGCAACACGCTACGCCTATGGATTAGATGAAATAACCAATAATGATTTCCCTGCCGAGCAAAGTGTCACTATTGAAGCAATTGAGGCAAATCCGAAAACTTTAGATAATATTCGCCTCCTCGATCCACGTCCTCTGCGAGATACGTTTAATCAAGTTCAGGCTATCCGACAATTCTATGAATTTACAGATGTTGACGTCGATCGTTATGTCGTAAATGGCGAACCACGCCAAGTAATGTTATCTGCCCGTGAATTAGATATCAGCGGTGCACAACAACGGAATTGGACACAGGAAAGACTTCAATTAACTCATGGTTTCGGAGCTGTAGTTGCACCAGTGAACAAAGTAATTGATGAGGGACTTCCTGATTTCATTACCAAAGACATTCCACCAGCGAGTGAGGAAATAGAACTCTCCATCGAGGGATCACGACTCTATTTTGGTGAAATAACCGATCAATATGTCATTGTTAATTCGAATGAAGTAGAATTCGATTACCCACTAGGCGAAGGAAATGCGGAGACATCTTACGAAGCTGATCGTGGTATCAAACTTTCATCATTTGGTCGAAAACTTGCTCTAGCATGGGACTTAGGTGATACCAATATTTTAATTTCAAGCCAAATTAATAGTGACTCAAGATTACTTTTACATAGAAATATTAAAGACCGAATATCTCAAGTAGCTCCATTTTTAATTCTTGATCGCGACCCGTACATAGTGATTATCGATGGACAGTTGAAATGGATTCAATCTGCATATACAACTTCCAATCGTTATCCTTATTCACAACCACGTGGCAACGTAAATTACATTCGAGACAGTGTAAAAATTGTAGTTGATGCCGTTACGGGAGACATGACTTTCTATCTGATCGATGAAGAAGATCCTGTCGCAGGCACATGGGCAAAAATATTCCCGGACCTCTTTACTCCAAATGCTTCAATGCCTTCATCAATTAGAGATCATCTAAGATACCCATTAGATATGTTCTCTCTGCAATCCAACCTCTATCTGCGATATCACATCACTGATCCAAATGTATTCTTCATTGGAGAAGATTTCTGGAATATCCCTACAGAAAGATTTTTTCAACAGGAACAGCCAGTTGAACCGTATTACGTATTAATGACACTTCCGCAAGTAGAAAAAGTAGATAATGTTACACAAGAAAATTTAGAATTTTCTTTGATCATGCCCTTTACTCCAAGGAATCGTCAAAATACAGTTGCCTGGCTGGCTGGTCGTTCTGATGGAGCAGATTATGGTTCTCTCGTTGCGTATAGATTCCCAACCGATGATCTAGTATTCGGACCAGCACAAATTGAAGCGCGTATCGATCAAAACCCAGGTATTTCTCAGCAAATTACTTTGTGGGATCAGGCAGGTTCTGAGGTTATTCGAGGGAACTTATTAATGATTCCTATCGGACAATCTTTCCTATTTGTTGAACCAATTTATCTTCAAGCAGATACTTCCAGGTTACCTGAACTAGTGAGAGTAGTTGTAGCTAACGGTAATGCGATAGCTATGGAACGTACTTTCGAAGAAGCTCTCGACGTTGTATTGGGAAGGACATCATCCAGTCTTCCAGAAGATAATGTCATCGGTGGAATTAGCTCTGATAATTCTCAAAANGAAACTNCTGATATCAAACCAGTGTCCGGTGATACTAATCAACTTATTGAACAAGCACGAGAATCTTTAGAAGATGTTGAATCAGAACTTAGTAAACTAAAACGTGTTATCGATGCCTTGGAAAATTCAACTCAATAATTTTTACAAGTTCTCTACTGAAGTACTAGCCATATTGCCTTATCCTGTTCCTAATTAGAAAATCTAGAAAAGGAGTNGTGCAATGCCTAACATACCCGATAGAGAATCAATCGTTCATATGCAAACAGCACGTCGAGTCCCTATTACGTTAGTAAAAGGATTAGGGACTAAAGTATGGGATGATGAAGGCAATGAATACCTAGACTTTGTTGCAGGAATTGCATCTGATAGTCTGGGTCACGCAGATAATCAGCTAGCGTCTGCTATATCCGAACAAGCACACAAACTGATTCATGTCTCAAATATTTTCTTTAGTGAACCACAGATTGATTTGGCTGAATTACTAGTTCATAACTCAGCTCTAGATCAAGTCTTTTTCTGTAACTCTGGTGCTGAAGCAAATGAAGCTGCGATAAAAATTGCACGAAAATGGGGAATCANTAATCGCAATGGAGCTTTTGAAATCATTGCAACAAATAACGGTTTTCATGGACGAACCATGACCACAGTTGCAGCTACTGGCACTCCTGCGTACAGAGAACCTTTTGGACCACCCACTCCTGGATTTGTATTCGTAGATTATGATGATATCCAACAAATAATTGAATCCACTTCCGATCAAACTGCTGCAATTATGTTAGAGCCAATTCAAGGAGAAGGAGGAATTAATGTACCTTCCTCAAATTATTTACAAGAAGTTCGATCTTGGTGTGATGANCAAGGAATCTTATTAATACTCGATGAAATACAAACTGGAATGGGAAGATCTGGAAAACTATGGGCTTATGAATTTGCAGGGATAGAGCCTGATATCATGACATCAGCCAAAGGATTAGCTGGTGGAGTTCCTATTGGAGCTGTATTAGCAAAAAATACCGCTTGTGTCTTAGAGCCTGGTGACCATGGATCAACTTTTGGTGGTAATCCGTTAGCAACAGCTGCCGGCGCCCATGTAATTAAGAGATTACTAAATGACGGTATATTAGAAAATGTTGTTAAAAGAGGAGAACAATTAAGTCAAAGGCTCGAAGGATTGCAAGATCGTCATTCTCAAGTAAGTGGGCAAAGAGGAATTGGATTACTTAGAGGCTTAGAGTTATCNAANGANATTGCGGNAGATATCGTAAATGAAAGTCGTAAATTAGGNTTATTGCTAAACCCTGTAAGNCCTAATGTNGTNNGGTTTATGCCACCGCTAACTGTAACAGAAGANGAAATANACAAAGCTATCGATATTATCGATTCAGTTTTACAATCACTCGNTGANTAATTTTTTTATTAGGTAGGAACGAANTNAATGGCAGAAAAGATAATCCTTGCNTANTCAGGNGGGCTTGATACTTCAGTAGCNTGTAAATGGTTACAAGAGGAACGTGGATATGATGTACATTGNCTGACAATNGATTTAGGNAATCTAAANGATCTTGANTCTGCAAAAAAACGTGGNACGGAAGCNGGTGCNCTNTCTGTAAATGTNATAGACGCAAANGAAGATTTCCTAAACTANTTCGTTTTTCCTGCGATGCAAGCNAATGCCTTATATCAAGGACAATATCCATTAGCTACAGCACTNGGACGGCCATTAATTGCAAANTTACTTGTTGATAAAGCTAGAGAACTTAATGCAACTTCTGTAGCACATGGCTGTACAGGTAAAGGTAATGANCAGGTACGTCTGGATGTTGCCATTAATACANTAGCNCCTGANNTAAATATTGTAGGTACTGCNCGTGAAAATGAAATGAGCCGAGATGCTGCTATTGATTACGCCAAAAANCATGGNATTTCAATNAAGCAAACTCTNGAATCACCTTATTCAACAGATGAAAATCTTTGGGGAAGATCCGTAGAATGTGGTGAATTAGAAGATCCATGGNAAGAACCNCCNTCAGATGTTTGGNTATGGACTGCAGAACCAGAAGCAGCTCCAGATAAACCTGCAATCTTAGAAATAGGATTTGAAAATGGTATCCCCGTATCACTTGATGGTGAAAAAATGGGAGCTGTTGAATTAGTACAAAATTTATCAAATCTTGGTGGCCAACATGGCATCGGCAGGGTCGATATGGTTGAGGATAGATTGGTTGGAATTAAATCCAGAGAAGTCTATGAAGCACCTGCAGCCACTATACTTATTACAGCACATAAATCTCTAGAACAACTTACACTATCGAGGTCACAAATCCGTATGAAAGAACAAATCGCACAAGAATATGCAGACTTAATTTATAATGGGCTTTGGTATAGTGGCCATCATCGTGACTTAGCTGCTTATATCCAATCCAGTCAACGCGATGTGACAGGTCAAGTAAGAGTAAAACTATGGAAAGGTGTTCTAACTATACTCGGAAAACAAGCAGAGCGAAGCCTCTATAGTAAAGAATTAGCCACTTATTGGGATGATGATCAGTTTGATCAAAAAGCAGCACAAGGATTTATTAAACTCCATGGATTATCTGTTCAGGTTCAAGCGCATCGACAGTTACTTAACAACAATGACGATCCTCTATACTTAGCGTCACCAGAAAAAACAGAATAACACTACCCTATCGAGTTATAATCAATTCGATATTCTGATAGATAGTGTAATAAGGCTAGCTAAAAAATCACATGTGAATGGGAAAAACCATGAAAAAAAAATCTGAACAAAAGCTATGGGGAGGACGTTTCAACTCATCGACGGAAGATATTGTCGAACAGTTAAACGCTTCAATAGAATTCGATCAACGTTTATTTCATGAAGATATTAGTGGCTCAATCGCCCATGCAAAAATGTTAGCATCATGCGATATCATATCAAATGAAGAGTGCGATTTAATTGTTAATGGGCTACAAGAAATTTATGAGGAAATCAAAAATGGTGATTTCGATTTTCAAATAGATCGTGAAGATATCCACCTCAATATAGAAGCTGCACTAATCGATCGCATTGGAAGTGTTGGTGCGAAATTACATACTGCAAGATCACGTAATGATCAGATAGCAACAGACATCAGGTTATTTACTAGAAAAGAATGCACAGAAATCTTACAAGAGTTGAGAAGCTTACGAAGGGTATTATTGAATATTGCTGAGCAGGAATCTCAAACAATTCTTCCTGGTTATACACATCTACAACGAGCTCAACCAATATTGCTATCACACCACTTACAAGCCTACGAAGCAATGTTTAGTCGAGATTCACAGAGATTTGAACAAACACGTCTGAATGCGAATAAATCACCTTTAGGTGCTGGAGCATTAGCTGGTGTCACTTACCCCATTGATAGAAATTTTGTTGCGAAAGAATTAGGATTCGACTCAATAATTACAAATAGTATTGATGCGGTAGCAGATAGAGATTTTATATTAGATTTTCATTCTGCGGCATCTACTACCATGATTCACTTATCCAGATTAGCTGAAGAAATAATTATATGGGGATCAAGTGAATTTAATTTCCTCACCTTTGATGATGCTTTCGCTACCGGATCGAGTATTATGCCACAGAAAAAAAATCCTGATGTTGCAGAATTAATTAGAGGGAAAAGTGCAAGGGTAATTGGAAATCTTGTGCAGTCACTCACACTCTTAAAATCTCAACCATTGGCTTATAATAAAGACCTTCAAGAAGATAAGGAGTCATTTTTCGATACAGTTGATACTGTAAAAATTTGTCTTATTGCAATGCATAAAATGCTGCCGACATTGGGATTTAATGCAGAGAATATGTATAAGGCTGCAAATGACGATTTCATTTTAGCAACTGATTTCGCTGATTATTTAAGTAAAAAAGGAATACCTTTTCGAGATGCACATGAAGCAATCGGAAAATTAGTATTATATTGTGAGGATAACCAACTGGCCTTCTCAGATTTGTCACTGGAAGATTTTCAAAAAAGCCATTCTCTATTTGATATTGATATTCTAGAAATAGACATTCATACGGCCCTGTCCAATCGTAATGTTATTGGTGGAACAGGACCTGAATCTGTCAACAATGAACGTAATGAAGCTATGTCAAGACTTGACCTAGAAGAGAATTCACATGCCACAACAAAAAATTGAGATAGCTCCTTCTATCCTTACAGCTGATTTTGGCGCTTTGCGATCACAAATTGAAGAAGTAACTGCTGCAGGAGTAAATAGAATTCATCTCGATATTATGGACGGACACTTTGTTCCTCCATTAAGTTTTTCAACTGAAGTTGTAGCTGCAGTAGCTTCAGCAACAGATTTGCCAATTGAAGTACATCTAATGGTTGAAAAACCTATTGAATATATTCAATCATTTTCAGAAGCAGGTGCTTCAACACATATATTCCATTTTGAAGCACTACAAAGTCTTGATAGTTGTAAAGAAGTTATTCAAGAAATAAAATCATCGAATTCTTCACCTGCGATTGCAATATCACCTAATACACACATTGACTCAATCTTGGAATTAATTGGAGATATAGAACAAATAACTGTAATGACCATCCAACCAGGTTGGGGAGGTCAAAAATTAAGAACAGAACTTTTAAGTAAGATTATTAATCTTAGAAAAATTACTTCTGAAATGAATCTCCCTAATTTTAATATTGAGATTGACGGAGGAGTTAAGATTGACAATATCAAACAATGCATCTCAGCAGGAGCTAATATTTTAGTAGCTGGTTCAGCAATTTATAACAATGAAATGACACCAAGTAATGCAGTCAAAGAACTACACTTAGCAATCAAAAACTCTTTAGAAAAATGAAATCTTATTTGTAAGGAACACCTTGTTCTTGAATATTTTTCATTTCTGTTCTTAGATAACGCGTATCAACTTTAACACGTTGCCATTTTCCGTCTATAAACATACGTTTTCGTTGGATATTAGCTTTAAACATACGACTAGTTTTAGGAGCTTTACGAGCCCATGCGCCAGAATGCTTATGTCGAATTCTTCTTCCAAAGCTTGTCTTCTTTGAACCAAGTCTAGGTATCCCTGACATGAACTTCTCCACTAGCTAAAATACTTGATTATCAGCGTACAACTCAGTTGTAGATGCGTCTATTACAAAAATATCAATTCCAAAAGATATCGACTCTATACTAGAGTAATATGAAATGAAGTTTAAATTTAAACAATTGAAAATTCAGGTTAAGATGTCTGAAAAATTAGATACACTTCAGAACGCATTTGAACAAGAACTTAAATCCAATTCTATGGATAATGTGGTGGCAAATGGGCTAGATGAACTCCTACGGATTCATGCCTTCGACGAACAAGCAGGATCACCAATTCTTCGAATGATTGCTGCACTACCTCCACAAGGATATAAATCCCTTTCAAATAATGAACGGGAATTTTGGCTACGACGTGCACTTGCGACAATTCGACATGAAAAGGTAGCACCTCTTCCTATCCAACAAGATAATTCACATAACACAAGAATAAAATCAAAAAAAACTCACACCACACAGATTAAAAAAAATAATAAAGAACATTTTGAGACAACCGAAGAATATGATCGCCAACTTGTTACTTTACCTATAAGCGCTATCAATTCTCGATTAGGTAAAAATAATCTACAAAAAATAGAAATTTTAGGTATTTCTACAGTTTTTGATGCTCTCTATCATTTTCCACACCGATACAACGATTTCACAAAATCAGTACCCATTACAGAATTAATTATTGGACAAGAACAAACTGTTTATGGAACTGTCGGAAGCTCTCGTGAAGTACGTATGGGACGTGGGGGCAGAATGCGTTCAACAGAAATTATTATAACTGATGATGCTGGCGCCTCAATTAAGGCTACCTGGTTTAATCAGCCATTCATTGCAAGGGCATTACCTATAGATGCTCAAGTAGCACTCGCAGGTAAAGTAACAAATTTCAAAGGTAGACCTGTATTCCAAAATCCTGAATTTGAAATAGTTAAGGAAAATGCAGATGGAACACATACAGGGAGATTAATACCTGTATATCCATTAACTAAAGGTTTGGCACAACGTACACTTCGTAATTTTCTTTCAAAAATAGTTTTACAATATGCTTCTTCTATCTCAGATCATCTTCCTGAAAAAATCCGTAAACGGAACAATCTTCTTTCATTACCCGATGCATTAACACAAATACATTATCCTGATGGGAAAAATGAGCTACAAAAAGCACTCAGACGTATAGCATTCGATGACCTTTTTGCTATACAAATGACGGTTCAAGATAGAAAAAAACACTGGCAAGCAACGGGTGATGCTCCGCAAATTACGACGCAAATATTATCAAAAAAATTTTTAGATAATCTTCCGTTCACTCTTACGTCAGCACAGCAGCGTGTTTTAACTGAAATACGTCAGGATCTCAATCAGAATAAGCCAATGTCACGATTACTCGAAGGGGATGTAGGTTCTGGTAAAACTGTAGTAGCACTTGCTGCAATTTTAGATGTGATTGAATCAGGATTACAAGCGGTGCTAATGGCACCTACCGAAGTACTGGCTGAACAGCACTATCGCACTATTTGCAAACTTTTAGCTGGAGATGATGAGCTACCATTACAAGGCTTGATTCAATTACCTGACAGATTAATTAAAGCAGTTTTACTCACAGGATCTACTAAGACAAAAAATCGTAACGAAGCTCTGAGCGCTATAAAATTTGGTGGTGCACAAATAATTATAGGAACCCATTCACTTATCCAAGATTCCGTTAACTTTTCAAGTTTAGGTTTAGCAGTAGTTGATGAACAACACCGCTTTGGTGTCACACAGAGGGAGCGACTACGTGAGCAAGGTAGACAGGCATTGAATAAACAACATACACCTCATCTATTAGTTATGTCTGCAACACCTATACCTCGCTCACTGGCCCTGACCGTTTTTGGCGATTTAGATTTATCGATAATTGATGAAATGCCTGTTGGGCGTACATCGATAGAAACAAAATGGCTTCCTCCAAATAAAAGATTAAATGCTTTCAACCATGTAAGGATAGAAATTAACAAAGGACATCAAGTTTTCGTTATTTGCCCATTAGTAGAAGATTCTGAAGCAATACAATCACGAGCAGCTATCGAAGAATATACACGTCTTTGTGAGCAAGAATTCCCTGACTTGGCAAATCGTATCCTATTGCTACATGGCCGAATGAAAGGTGATGAGAAAGAAAAAATCATGCGGGCTTTTGCAAACCATGAGGCAGATATCTTAGTTTCAACTGCTGTCGTAGAGGTAGGAATTGATATACCTAATGCAACCGTAATGATTATTGAAGGCGCAGAAAGATTTGGACTTGCACAATTACACCAATTCAGAGGACGCGTAGGAAGGGGGACTTATCCTTCATTCTGTTATTTACTATCAGATGATCCTTCCAATGAGGCAAAACAACGTTTGGCAATTCTTGAGAACACAACTGATGGTTTTTCGTTAGCGCAAGCTGATTTGGAATTGCGTGGACCTGGTGATTTATATGGTACAGCACAAAGTGGACTACCAAATTTACGCGTCGCCACTCTACTTGATGCACCATTAATTGAGGCCACAAAAATTGAAGCGACAAAGTTACTAGATACAGATCCGGATTTAGTTACAGCAGAAAATCAAGCAATTAAATATGCTATTTCAAAACAAATCACAAACTTACTTTCAGATCGTAATTAATAATGATCATCAATAACGAACGAATAATACGCATACGTGAGGTCCTTGAATACAGACAGGAGGATTTATTATTAATACTAGATAATATACATGATCCACATAATGCATCAGCGATCCTCAGAAGTGCTGATGCATTTGGCATTGATTCTTCTCATTTTCTATATACACAAGATGAACAACTTGAACTTTCTGATGGCGTTTCTGGCCATACGCTCAAATGGTCAAACATTAGTACTTATGATTCAACAACTGAATTAATGAAAATAATGCGTACTAGAAAAATCCCTGTAGTCGCTACAGTTATAGGTGAAAATGCAAAAAGTTATGAAAAACGAGACTGGACATTACCTGCAGCTATTGTGTTTGGTAATGAGCAAAATGGTTGTTCAGATGAAATTTTAAAAATAGCTGATGAATTAATTACAATACCAATGCTAGGTTTTGCACAATCATTAAATGTTTCCGTTGCTGCTGCAATAATATTTTCTGAGATACGAAGACAACGAGAAAAAAAAGGAATGTACAAAAAAAATTGGAGCAAACGCAAACAAGAATGGCTAGATTATTGGATCGAACGAGAATACGCTTCACGTCTAAGGAGAAAACTACCTAAAACACCAAAGCTATAATCAGTTAATTCTAATCGCCTTCGATTGTCTAAACAGATACAATCACATTTATAGAAGTGTTGAAGGCAAAGTTAAGGTACTAATTGTGATACGTGAAAAGATTGTTAGTCTTGTCAGTACAGCTCTTAATTCTGCACAAGATGCTGGAGAAATACCACATTTTGTTTCACCCGAAATCACTATCGAACACCCCCAAAGAATCGAACACGGTGATTTCTCAATCAATCTTCCCCTTCGCATTCAAGGTTTGGCAAAGATGAAAGCTATCGATGTTGCCAATATCCTACAAAAACATATCGAACCTTACTCAGCTATCGAGAAAATTGAGGTAGCACACCCCGGTTTCTTAAATTTTTACTTAGAGGAAACATGGGTATGTGATCAGATTACCTCAATTGTAAATGCAGGTGATTATTTCGCATTTTCAGATATAGGTAATGGAACTAACGTACAGATAGAGTACGTTTCTGCTAATCCAACTGGTCCAATCCATGTAGGCAATGGCCGTGGGGCAGCTATTGGATCAACTTTAGCAAATGTAATGGATTTTTTAGGATTCAATGTGCAACAAGAATACTATGTCAATGACGCTGGAACACAAGTTTCAATTTTTGGCAGAACACTTTATGCACGTTATGCAGAACTGTTCGGTAAGCAAATTCAAATTCCCGATAACGGATATCCAGGTGCGTACATTATAGAGCTTGCAAAGAATATTCAGGAACAATATGGAGATGCTTTTTTAGAACTTGTCGACAATGAACCTAACCCTGAGTTAGGAAAAATTGGTATCGATTTGCAACTCACTAATATTAAAGACGATTTATCTGCAATTGGTGTAGATTATGATTCATGGTTTTCTGAACAATCCTTAATGGTTAAAGGAGGAGCATATGACACCTCTCTAAAGCTACTCATGGATGCAAAATTAGTTTTAAAACGTGAAGGAGCTATTTGGTTCAACTCTTCAGATTTAGGCGAATCAAAAGACAATGTACTCATTAGATCAGATGGACAACCAACTTACTATGCGACTGACATCGCCTATCATTATGACAAATTCCTTGTCAGAAAATTTGACCGTGTCATCGATATTTGGGGTGCAGATCATCAAGGTCACGTATCTAGAGTAAAGACAGCTCTACAAACAGTTGGTGGAGATCCCGATTCTTTAGATGTCCTACTCTATCAATTAGTTAATCTTAGAAGAGGTGATGAAATAGTTCCCTTATCCAAAAGAGCTGGTGAGATTGTCACGCTACGTAACGTTATTGATGAAGTAGGTGCTGATGCAGCTAGGTTCTTTTTCCTAAGTTCTTCAGCTAATCAAACAATGGATTTCGATCTAGAATTAGCAAAAAGTCAATCCGATGAAAACCCTGTATATTATGTTCAATACGCCCATGCTCGAATATCTAGCATATTAGTAAAAGCTGAAGAGGATTCATTATTTAAGAGCAATCCAAAACTTTCATTACTTAATCATCCATCTGAACAACTGCTTATTCGTAAACTTTTACTTCTACCTGAAATTCTTGAAAATGTAATTGCAGATCTAGCTCCCCATCATCTTCCACATTACTCTAAGGATTTAGCAACCGCCTTCCATTCTTTTTACACGCAATGTCGTGTTATCAGTGAAGATAAAGAACTAACTGCTGCACGATTAATTCTATTGCAAGCATCACAGATCGTTCTGGCTAAAACATTAGGACTTATGGGAATTAGTGCCCCGAGAAAAATGTGACCTATGAATACTGAAAAACCTAGAATCCTTACTGGAATAAGACCAACAGGATCTTTGCATCTTGGTCATTATGGAGGGGCGCTTGAAAATTGGCTGAAATTACAAAAAGAGTACGACTGTTTTTTCTTAATTGCTGATTATCAAGTATCTGACTATGCCGATAATATTGACAACATTCGTGAATGGGTCATCGAAGTTGCGATAGATTGGTTATCTGTCGGATTAGATCCCGATCTTTCACATTTCGCAATTGAAAGCCTTATCCCAGAACATACAGAATTAACTACATGGTTAAGCTGGTGGGTCCCCTTGGGAAGACTTCAACGGAATCCTACCTTAAAAGCTGAAATGAACGATCTGGGGGAATCTGTTCCAGTTGCTTTTTTTACCTATCCAGTAATGCAGGTAGCCAATATTTTAATGCCACGTGCACATCTCGTTCCTGTAGGAGAAGATCAGCTGCCACATATTGAAATGACACGTGAAATAGCGCGTAGATTTAACCGACTTTTTGGAAATGATAAAGAAATTTTCCCTGTCCCAAAAGCATTAGTAGGTCGTGTACCACGTCTAGTTGGAATAGATGGACCTGATGCAAAAATGAGTAAATCAAAAAATAATGCGATCTGGTTAAAAGATGATTCGGAAACAGTGACAAAAAAAGTCATGCGAATGTACACAGATCCGTCAAGATTAAGAGCTACCGACCCCGGACATGTAGAAGGAAATCCTGTTTTTATGTACCACGATGCATTTAACCCAGATATTGATGAAGTTGATGACTTAAAAAAACGTTATGTTTTAGGAAAAGTAGGAGATGTTGAAGTAAAAACAAAACTAGCTACCGCATTGAATCAGTTAATGGATCCTTGGCGGGAACGCCGTGATTACTTTGAAACACATCCCGAGCTAGTTATTGAAGCGCTCCGAAGTGGAACAGAACACTATAGAGCTAAAGCACAAGAGACTATGGAAATGGTAAGAGGTGCACTTAAACTAGACTACTTACAAAAAGACTAATTTTTTTACCTGTCAGTAATGTTTATATATTCCCTATATGATTCACCAACATAGATTTGTCCCGGTCGGAAAATTCGATTACCAGAATCCCATTGTTCTTGCATGTTAACCATCCAACCCAAGGTTCTTGCAGCTGCAAATAAAGGTGTGAAAAAATCTATAGGAACACCAATTGCTTCAAAAATACACCCAGAAAATAAATCAACATTTGGGAATAACCCTCTATGACCTAGTCTTTCTGTAGCGACTTTTTCCACAGTTAATGCAATATCGTAATGATCACTTGCCAACGTATTCGCAGTAATTACTTCTGTAGCTAATTGTTGAATAACTTTAGAACGTGGATCTTTTACATGATAAACACGATGTCCAAAACCAGGAATTTTAAACTTTTCATCTAACAATTCAGTAATCTTCGCTTCAGCTTCATCGGGTCGCCCAATTCGCTCAAATAGACGTAAAGAAGCCTCATTTGCCCCTCCATGTGCAGGACCTGACAAAGCACCAATACCAGCAGAAACTACGGCTTCAGGTTCTGATTTTGTAGAAGTAACCACGCGTGCAGTAAATGTAGAAGCATTTCCAGCAGAATGATCAGCTTGCAAAATCAGCAAAGCGTTCATCACACGAACTTGAAGATCTGTAGGGGTTTCACCAGTGATCATTCGCACTAACATTCTTGCATGTGATTCACCTTGTAGAGGGCCTGTGTATTCTCTACCATCAGCTGCTTGAGCAATAACGCCTACTAGATGTCCTACTTTTGCAATTAGAGATAATCCTCTGTCAGTAACAGTATTAACTTTTTGTTCAAAATCATTATCCATTGGTCCCAATGTGGCAACAGCAGCTTGTAAAGCAAACATAGGGTGAGTTTCTATTGCTGCACGCCTAGCGATTTCGATTTGACCATCACTAAGTTCACGTTCCCTTTCAAACAACTGTTGTATCTCATTAACTCGATCTGAGGTAGGTAGATTACCGTCATATAGCAATGCGACTATTTCTTCAAAAGTTGACTCTGGACTAGTAATATCTTCTATCGAGTAGCCACGATAAGTAAGACGGCCCTCTTCACCCTCAACCAACGAGACAGCTGATTCAGCTATAGCAATTCCTTCAAGGCCTTCACTAAAATTTTGATTATCTGGCGACACTTACTTCCTCAATTTCCTCGAATTTATAACCTTAATAAATTTCAACACTTCATAAGTTACAGTAATGTTTGCAAGAGCATAATAAAAAAATTATCTCTTAGTATTTATGGCAATATTCCATAACAATACCTCGTAAATAATTATATCCTATCCTACAGTGCTAACTATAAATTTTTCCAACAAAGAATAAACTGCATCTGGATCTTCTTGGAGCCCATGTCCTGAATCTTTAATGATCTCAATACTTTTGGGATCTGATGCTCTTCGATAAATATCTTCTGAAGCTTCATGATGAAGTATTTCATCTTGATCACCGTGTATTAATAATAATGGTTTATTTAATTGATGAACATCTTGGGTTCCAAAGAGCTGAGATGAAATTGCGGTCACACCCTTTACTAAATCCGACAGTTCACCTGCCTTAATTGCTACAGCGCCACCAAAAGAATGACCAACAAGTAAAGCTTCCCGGGCGCCTATACCTTGCATAAAAGAACATCCAGCCAGCACATCTACAACCGATTCAGCAAAATCACCAGGTTTTCTGTATTCAATTCTCAATGAACTAATCCCGTGTTCAACTAGTGAGATACCTATTTTTTCGTAGACTTTGTCTGCAGGACCTGAGACAGTACCACCAGCTCCACCAACGAAAATAACAAAAGCAGTCTTACCTTCACATGCTCGAAGGTAACCTTTGATTACCCCACGAGTAGTATTTAATTCAAGAATATATTCATCAGAAGTATCACTTAGCTGAGTACGGACGCCTTTAATCGAAAGTGTAAGATCTTCTTCACTTTCTGAAGTGTTAGGAGATTCAGGGATTCTATTACCAAAGCCATCAAGTTCCATATATGCAGACTATCAGGGTAATTGATAAATATCAGTGTATTAATAAAAAATCTTAATCGTGTGGTTTTTTCATATGCCAATCAGTGAGAGATTGATATGCATATGTAGCTCTAAGTAATGTCTTTTCATCAAACGGTTTAGCGATTAGCTGTAAACCTATTGGTAATTCATCACTAAATCCACATGGCATACTAATAGCTGGATTGCCAGAAATATTTACAGGCAATGTGTACAAATCATTCAGGTACATATTGTACGGATCATCTATTTTTTCCCCTAATCCAAATGCGACAGTAGGGGTAGTCGGAGTTAATAAAAGATCATGTGTTTCAAATGCCTTCGCAAATTCTTGTCGTATCAATGTTCGCACCTTTTGGGCTTTAAGATAATAAGCATCATAATAACCGGAAGAGAGTGCATATGTTCCCAGCATAATTCTTCTTTTTACTTCTTGTCCAAATCCCATTGAACGTGTTAAGGACATTTCTTCATCGACAGATCCACCTTCTAAAAAACTAAACCCATACTTTACACCGTCATAACGGGCAAGATTAGCTGATGCCTCCGAGGGTGCTATAATATAATAAACAGGTAATGATGCAGGACTTGTTGGTAGTTGAAGTGATCTATCAATTATTGCGCCTTCATGTTCAAAAAGTTCTATTACATTCTCAACAGCCAAACGAACGTCTTTATCTAATCCATCTTGAAAAAATTGGGCTGGTACACCAACACGTAACCCTGCAAGGCCTTTCCCAAAATCTTCTTGATAATCAGGTACAGATATTTTAGCAGTGGTTGAATCTCGAACATCTACTCCAGCAATAATTTGCATCACATTTGCAATGTCAGTGGCATCACGCCCGAAAGGTCCAACTTGTTCCAACGAAGATCCAAATGCGATCACACCATAACGACTGACTCGCCCATATGTAGGCTTCAATCCAGTGACACCGCAAAACGCTGCAGGTTGACGGATTGAACCTCCTGTATCTGTGCCCAGTGAAATTGGTACATCTCTATTAGCTACAGCAACAGCCGAACCTCCAGAAGATCCTCCTGGGACTTTTTGGTGATTCCAAGGATTTTTTACAGGTCCAAATGCAGAATGCTCATTAGAAGATCCCATGGCAAATTCATCAAGATTGGTTTTGGCTATAATCACTGCACCTGCATCTTGTAAACGTTCAACAACTGTACAATCAAAAAGAGGTCGATAATCTTCCAAAATTTTTGAACCTGCAGTAGTAATATTACCCACCGTAGACAAAAGATCCTTAACTGCAATTGGAATCCCTGTCAATGGACCCGCAGTTCCCGATTTAATACGTTCATCAGCTAATTCAGCCTGTTTGAGAGCTAGTGAATTTGTAACAGTAATATATGCATTTAAATCATGGTCTTTTAAGTTATGTAAAGTTGCTTCAACAAGTTCAACTGAAGAATAAGCTCTTTCATTCAACAGTTTAGAATGTTGGTGTGCAAACACATTAAGTTTAATATTTTCAGACATTAACCCTCAACATTTTCTTCTATTCCAAAACGCGTCTAACCCTGAAGTAACCTTCTTGACTTCGAGGAGCACCTTCTAATGTTAATCCTCGATCTATTGGAACTGAGGTTTCATCTAGTCGATCGACATTCTCTAGTTCAAAAGTTTGAGCAGTTGGTTCGACTTCAGATGTATCAATTTCTTCTAAAATTTTAAAATTATCTAAAATCTCACTCAATTGATCACTTAATTGCTGAACTTCTAGCTCAGATAACTTAATACGTGCTAAAAGAGCAATCTGTTTTATTTCTTCATTTGATAAAGACATCAACAAATTCTCCACTTCGTCGTTTTGTATAATCACTATCCTACAATGTTCGACTTCTAGAAAATATAAATCTACGATTAATCATAAATTACTAACTAGTGTTAGAAAAGATCCTGAAAGGTACAAGCCTTGCATAAACCTTCAAACAAACCAATACCTGATGCAGCTCGCCTAGGAAATCCTAGCTTTGTCTGGAGAAGTGGGCAGGAACGCCGACTGAAAATTATGCAACAACATGTAAAAATTAAAGACAAAATAATCTTAGATCTAGGTTGTGGTTTAGGAGAGTATGTTAGGGCTTTTTCTAGAGAAGGNGGTATAGCAATAGGTTGTGATATTGAATCATCACGTGTNTTTGAGGCTAACCAAAGNTCCATTCATCATGAAAACAGCAGGACAACTTTCTTAGTAGCTGAAGGTGAAATGTTACCGTTTTTAGATAATTCTTTAGATATTGTCGTAATGAATGAAGTTATCGAACATGTAAATAATGATCACACAACATTAAGGGAGATAAGTCGAGTATTACGTAATGAAGGTTCTTGCATAATTTTCGCACCTAATAAATTATTCCCATTTGAAACACATGGTATTTATATTGGAAAAAAATATATTTTTGGTAATATTCCATTTATCAATTGGCTGCCACGTTTCATTAGAAANAAACTTGTACCACATGCACGGGTCTACGGACATCAAGATTGGTCACAACTAATCTTAAATACAGATCTACAGATTATAGAACATACATATGTTTACCCAGGTTTTGATAATTTAGAAAAAAAATTAGGAATATTAGGTAGAATGATTAGGAAAATATGCTACCGNGCAGAAAAAAATTGGTTCCGGCGTTTTGGATTATCACATTTTTTAATTCTTGAAAAAATATCTAAGAGGAATTCATGAGCCATCGGAATTCATCAACTCGCCTGACTAGTATCGCCAGGGCAATACGTCATCAAACTGTATCGTCAGAACGATCCATAAATCCAGTACTAATAGTAGTAGCAATCGCTTTTTCACTAATTCTTCTAGTGGGTATAGCTNTAACTGTCAGTGGAGCAACCTATNCGTTTAATCGTTATACCGAAATAGCAAAAGGAGTTATACCACCTGAAGAATTAATCGCGAATCTCCCGCAAGGTGGAGCAAGAATTTATGATCGCAATGGCAGCTTAATGTACGAATTCGTTGATGAATTTACTGGGTTGCGTCGACCAGTTCAATTAGAGAACATCTCTCATTGGTTAATCGAAGCTACTTTAGCAGTTGAAGACCCTACTTTTTATGAAAATAATGGCCTTAATACCAANGGTTTAGTACGAGCAACNATAGAAAATCTTACTCCTTACGGAGGGGATTTTCTTGANGGTTCTGGTGGATCATCTATCACACAACAATTAGCAAAAAACGTCTATATCCCTATAGAAGAGCGTGCCCAACGTACAATCGACAGAAAGGCTAGAGAAACAGTCATAGCTATAGAGCTAACTGAACAATATACAAAAGAAGAAATACTAGGATGGTATTTAAATTCGATATCATACGGTGGCATCTATACCGGAATTGAAGCAGCTTCACAAGGTTATTTTAATAAAACTGCTTCAGAATTAACAATCGCTGAAGCTGCATTACTAGCAGGAATACCACAATCACCAGGACTTTATTACCCCTTTCACTTTATTGATCTACAAACGAGCCAGNTAATACCAGGTAGCCCACCTATCGTTAGGCAACANCAAGTATTAAATCTGATGACAAAACGAGGGCTNATCTCAGAAGTGCAAGCTAATAATGCAAAAACTACTCCGCTCGAATTTAAAGCAAATAGATTTGAAATTGAAGCTCCCCATTTTGTTTTAGGAAGGATAGCGAATGAAATAACTGCGCGTTTTGGAGAGGGATCATTAGTACGTGCAGGATTAGAAGTNGTAACAACAATCGATCTAAATCTACAACATGAAGCAGAAAAATTGTTAGAAGTTGAACTAGGAGAAATAGAAGAGCTTACTAATACATCTAATGGTGCACTAGTAAGCATAGATGTGAACTCAGGTCAAATACTTACGTATATCGGAAGTAGGGACTATTTTCGAGATGATATCGAAGGTCGAAACGACAATGCAGTAGCACCAAATTCTCCAGGATCTACATTAAAACCATTCACATATATGACTGCATTTATGAAAGGNTGGGGNACTGGGACAGCTATACTGGATACTCCGTTAATATTAATCGATCCAGCAACNAGTGAAGAGTATGAACCACGTAACCCAGTGAGAGAATTTCAAGGTCCGATGACTGTTGCACATGCACTGGGTAATTCAATGAACATCCCCGCAATCAAAGCCATGAAATACGCTGGTGTCGAAGACACTATTAGAGTTATGAAGCAAGTTGGACATACTGCTTTAGATAACCCAGCTGGATATGGTCCATCATTAACTGTAGGTGGAGGAGAAATTACGCTCTTTGATCAAGCAATTTCTTATAGTGTTCTGGCAGCCAATGGTGTAATGAAAGGACAAGAAAANATTTCAACGGAAGTGGATTCTGATGAAAGAAAGTTAGAACCGATAGCAATCCTTCGAGTTCGTGATTTGAATGGTGATGTTTTATATGAATTCGATCAGCCAGAGCAGAGAAGGATTGTTTCTTCTGATTTTACTTCGTTAGTGACTTCTATATTATCTGATGGAGATAATCAATGCTTAACTTATNACACATGTAATTGGCTTGGATTACCGAATGGTAGNCCTTCCGCTGCAAAAACAGGAACGAGCGAGCCTTTTGAAGACTCTAAAGATATTGGGGAAACTTGGACAATTGGATATACTCCTAAGCTTGTGACAGCTGTCTGGTTAGGTAACGCAGATAATTCACCTCTACGTAATATTAGTTCGCAAGGTCCATCAACTACTATATGGAAAACTTACATGACTTACGCGTCGAATTACTTGGGCTATGGTCCAACATCGTTTCTTAATGACCCACGTGTTGTCACCAGAGAGGTTTGCTGGCCATCAGGAAAGTTACCTACAGAACATTGCCCACAAATGAACCGTTATCATTCATCATATTCTTCAGCAATATTACCTCAATCTATAGATGAATTATCAGAATTTGAAGATGAATGGTGGAAAATCTTAGACATTGATACTCGCACAGGACTAAGAGCTAATAACCGCACACCTGCAAGTTTTATATCAAAAGAGTTAAGACTAGATTTACCAGCAGAAGACATTAAAGATTGGGCGAAAATAGAAGATTGGGCAGTCAAATATGGGATAGGAAATTTATTAGCACCACCTTTGGATGATCAAGAAAATAAATTACCAGTTGAAATTATAAATTTAAGACCCTATGAAAAAATTAAGGGGAATTATGAACTTTATGGACGAGCAGAATCTACAGATTTTAAAAATTATTCCCTTGAATGGGGGACGGGCACTGAACCAACTACGTGGTTTGAATTACTAAGTTCAGATGTTGCCATCAGTTCTGGCGGGTTGTTAGGAGTATGGGNGACAACGAATTTATCTGATGGTATTTATACCATCAGGATAGTAATGCAGGATAAAAAATTTGGAATTAGACAATACCAAGTGCCGGTAAAAATCGAAAATGGACCAGAAAGTAATCTACATTTTTCAACACCAATTGTCAGAATCGATTCACCTCTTGATGGTTCATTAGTAAAAGGAGAAGTAAACATCAAAGGCGTTACAGTTTCACCAACAAGGGAGTCTGTAATTGTTAAAATAGGTGAAAGCTTAAACCCAACAACTTGGGATGAAATAATCAGAGATCATACACAAGTGGCAGGAGATCAAATCGGTAAGTGGCAAACTGATGAATTTAGTAATGGAATTTATACAATCCAAGTAATCCTTACAGATCGTTTACTTGGTAAAGCAAAAACAAGTATCTATGTTGTAGTCCAGAATTAAGAATTAGATTGTATATTGGTATATTCATAGACAAGATATACCAGAGCATAGCGAATATCATGAATCGAATTTTAATGTCAGAAAATACAGCTCCTGTCGTAACCGATCAAGGTATTTTTGGTAATTTACCCATACCACCTAATACAGACGTAAAAAAATTTAAAAAGAGAAAGTTTAATTTACGTTCAGTTCTATTCTGGATATCTAGTACAATTCTCACAATCTCTCTAATGCTTTGGATTACATTAACATCTGCATTGCATTTAACTAGTCCAAAAGTTGCACTTGCTATGCAGACAGAGTTAATACGTACGGTGATAGAAGTCGATCAACTAATTGACGGTAATATAAGCGAGATTACTAGTAATGAATTGAATNTACTTTACCCATTGCCGAATACAGCTGTGTCAAAAAGTGAATTTGAACAGCTTGATTCAGATCAATTAAGAAAAATACTGTTAGAGCGCTCTGCTTTCGATCTGTATACAAACGGTGTTAGTGCCTTTAGTGAGAACAATCGTACTATAGAAACAAAATTCTTCTCTGGGGCAGGTGGAGTAAAATTATTTATTGATTTATTCACATATAAACAACATCAAAACTTATCAAATTATGAATCAAATCTTGTTATGTTAGTATGCGCCTCAACTTTTCTAATTTTATTACTAGGAAGAGGGACTAAAAAGTTCTGGTCATTGGGCATATCGGCATTAATTGCTTCTCTGCTAGTCCTAATAGCTACATTAGCAATTAAGTACTTACTTGCCGCTTTGCTTTCTAATCAACTTGCTCTAACCAATGACATTCAAGAGATAGTAAATATATTGTTTAAAGCACCTGTGCAAAATACGATCACACTCGGGTTAGCAGGAATGATATTGTTAACATTGTCATTTTTAGCAGAACAAACCTTAAGAAAAATACCATCTAAAGAAATACATGAAGCACAAGTAATTGATAGACCAGACAATAAGAATTAAGTCAGTGTTAATAAAAATGTTTTATCTAAGTATCGAGAGGCGATAATGTACCAAAATCCCAAAAATTTTTTCAAACCACTTGCGATTGGTGCTCCCAACCCGCTGATGGAAATACCAGTTACACCAAGTAGAATGGTTCATTTTATTAATGCAGGCAATAGTAAAATGGCGGCAAGAATACCAGACATCTTAAAACAAGTTGATATATTATGTGGAAATCTTGAAGACGCCGTACCAGCTGCAGATAAAATTGATGCACGTCGAGGTTTTATACAAGCAGTAAAAAAATATAACTTTTCGAATACTGGGTGCTGGATACGTATCAACAGTCTTGATAGTCCTTGGTTTCTAGATGATATAAATGAAATTGTAGCTGAAATTGGTAATGAACTCGATGTACTAATGATCCCTAAGGTCCTTGGTCCACAAGATATAAGTTTTGTTGATCAATTACTTGCTCAATTAGAAGCAAAACACCAAGTGGCTAAGCCTATCCTTGTTCATGCATTATTGGAAACAGGAGGAGGAGTAGCTCAGGTAGATCAAATTGCATTAGCAAGCCCCAGATTACAAGGAATGAGCTTCGGCCCTGCAGATTTAGCTGCCTCAAGAAGAATGAAAACTACTCGTGTAGGTGGAGGACATCCTGGATATGTAGTGAGAGGAGATCCCGATCCTCAAGATCCTGAAAAAGAAAGAACAAGTACACAGCAAGACCTTTGGCATTATTCAATATCACGCATGGTTGATGCATGTGTAAATGCTGGAGCACTTCCATTCTATGGACCATTTGGGGATATTAGCGATCCTGTAGGTTGTGAGGATCAATTCAGATCAGCATTTATACTTGGTTGTGTTGGCGCTTGGACATTACATCCAAACCAAATCGAAATTGCGAGAAAAGTATTCAGCCCTGACCCTCAAGAAGTACAAATAGCGCAAAAAATTCTGAAAGCCATTCCTGATGGAAGTGGAGTTGCAATGGTCGACGGTAAAATGCAAGATGATGCTACTTGGAAACAAGCAGCCGTCATGGTAAATTACGCACGCCTCATAGCAAATAAAGACCCTGAATATGCATCGTTGTATTCACTGGATTAAATGTGTATAAAGACAACACTTGGGAGTAATAAATTGAGATTTTACGAATACGAAGCAAAACAAGTACTGAAAAAATATTCCATCCCTTTGCCGAATAGTCTGTTTGTTCAAAATAGCGATTCTGCATTCAATGCTGCTACGGATTTATCTACAGACGTAGTAATTAAATCGCAAGTTCTGAGTGGTGGTCGAATGAAAGCTGGTGGTATTGATTTTGCTAATTCACCAGAAGAAGTCAAGATAAAGTCACAGACTATACTAGAATTAGATATCAATGGCTTACATCCTGTGGGAGTTCTAATTGAAGAAAAAAAGAATGTGGTTCAAGAGTATTTTGCTGCTGTAACTTATGATGGACGAGCGAAAAAACCAGTTATTATTTTCAGTGATATGGGCGGAATAGATATTGAAGAGGTTGCTAATTCTCACCCAGATCATCTCTCAAGAACACACTTCTCTGCTGCAAAGCCATTCTCCCCTTTTACTGCAAAAAATGCAGTTTCAGCTGTCGGTGTTACTGGAAGAGAGCTCAATCAACTATCTGGTATCGTTACAAATCTATGTAAGTTATTTTTAGAACGTGATCTGACACTGGCAGAAATCAATCCGATAGGAAAATTAGAAGATGGTTCTATTATTGCTTTAGATTGTCACTTAGATATGGAATCTGAAGCTAGAAATACTCACAGTGCTTTCCTTACAGAAATAGGAGTGCCTGAGGAAGACAATCGTCAGGCGCGACCTCCTACTCAATTCGAAATTGATGCAGCGAATGTTGATGCTGCAGATACACGTGGAGTAGCTGGAAATCTAACCGAATTTGACGGAAATTTAGGACTAATTATTGGAGCTGGTGGAGGATCATTAACACTTTTCGATGCTGTAAGAGCTGCTGGAGGTAACCCGGCGAATTACTGTGAAATCGGAGGGAATCCTTCAGTAGCCAAAGCAGCAAATTTAACTAAGCTAATTTGTTCACAACCTAAAGTTGATAAGGTCGCAGTAATGATGAATGTTGTCTCTAATACTAGAGTCGATATCGTTGCTAGAGGTGTCATAAAAGGTTGTATCGAGGCTGGTTTTGATCCAGCGGAAAAGATTGCTATTTTTCGAATTCCTGGTTCATGGGAAGAAGAAGGTTTTGCTTTGCTCGAAAGGTATGGAGTTGATTACGTGGATAGATCTGTTTCAATGCATGAGGCAGCTCAACGTGCAGTTCAAAAAATGAAGGGGATCTAATGTCTATTCTCATCGATGAAAATACAAAATTTATAATTCAGGGAATCACAGGTAGAGAAGCTGTCACCATGGCAAAAGAACTTCTAGACTATGGTTCAAAACTTGTTGGCGGAGTTACACCTGGGAGAAAAGGGCGTGAAGTTCACGGAGTACCTGTAGAAGATACTGTGCGAGCTTTTACAGATAATCAACCTATAGATGCCTCTGTCATCTCAGTTCCCCCAGCTTTTGCAGCTGATGCAGTGAATGAGGCAATAGAAGCAGGAATTAAATTGCTAGTTGTTGTTACTGAAAGAATACCAAGAAAACAAGTAGCTCAATTTGTAGAATATGCTGAGCAAGAAGACGTTCGCTTAATCGGTCCAAATTGTTTAGGGATTATATCGCCAGGAAAGTCAAAGTTAGGTGGTGTTGGGGGTGCACTCGAGTCATGCAAACAGGCCTTCCAACCAGGTTCAATTGGTGTTATGTCAAGATCTGGAGGTATGACAACTGAGATAGCAAATTCACTTTCTGAGTCTGGATTAGGTATCAGTACTGCCATATCAATTGGAGGAGATGCGATTATTGGGTCAACATATGCAGAATTAATGCCATTATTTGATCAAGACCCTGAAACAAAAGGAATTGCAATCTATAGTGAACCAGGTGGCCGTGCTGAATATGAATTAGCAGAATACATGGAGTCAACTGGTTCAAAACTTCCAGTCGTAGCTTTTATGGCAGGTAGATTTATGGACGAGATGCCAGGCATGCGTTTTGGACATGCAGGGACCATTGTAGAAGGAAAAGCAGATACCACTAGTGAAAAAATTGTAAAACTTTCAGAAAGTGGAATTTCTGTAGCGGAAAAAATCGAAGACATTCCTGCTCTTTTAAAACAAAGGATCAGTTAAAAGGAGATCTTATGCCAGCGATGTTTATTACAATCGAAATCGATAAATCTGTTCACAAAGATCAAGACCTTTGCAATCGTTTAGTTTCAATGTGCCCAGTTGACATCTTTGAAATTTCTGAAAACTCTCAATTAAAAACAATTGAGGAAAACTTAGACGAATGCACACTGTGCAATTTATGCATCGAAGCATCTTCGGACGAACAAATAAAAATTGAAAAATTGTACAGGTCTGATTCTAACTAATTTATTAATATCAAAAGACTACCTTGCTGACGATCTTTAGCAATGGTAGATTGTTGTTAACTACTTAGAAAGGTGTCCGCTTTGGCGTATAGCATCATAGAGACTTGTATTGGTTGCACAGCATGTACAAAAAAGTGTCCTGTAGAAGCAATTACTGGACTACGTAATCAACTCCATATTATAGATGCAGAGTTATGCATTGACTGTGGAGCTTGTGGTGCAGTGTGTCCACCTGAAGCTATTCTTGATGAATTTGGAGATTTAGCTAGAACATTTCCTAGACGTGAATTACCTCTCGCTAAAGTGACCGAGGAAAACTGTATAGGTTCAGGATGTGAGTTGTGTATAAATATTTGTCCTTTCGAAGCACTTACACTTGAGGACACACCAAATCACCATGACTACTATGGAATGGCTACTGTTGACGATAAAAAATGTGTTGGGTGTAGATTATGTGAAGAAGCATGTGGCTGGAGTGCAATATATATTGACCCTCCGCGTGAATTACTCAAAAAAGATATTTATCCGGTTGAAATTCTTACTCCAAAAAAAGGTAAGGGACTCAACCGAACCACAGCTAACGCTTAGTCAATTTCTTTTTCGATCCCACAAAAATATATTTAACTAGAACAGGAATAATCTAGATGGATCCTGTCAAAATTCATTGGCAACGATTACGTAGCAATGCCCTACTCCCTGCAAAACAAACTGAATTAGCAAGTGGCTATGATCTTCATGCATGCATTGATACTCCTATCGAATTAAACACACTGCCACAATTAATCCCAACAGGAATTGCAGTTGCAACACCACCAGATATTGACTTGCAAATTCGTCCTAGGTCAGGACTGTTTTTAAAAGGTGTGATAGGCACAATAGGCACAATTGATGCAGATTATCGTGGTGAATTATATGTTGCTTTATATTGTCTCCCAGATTTAGGAAAATTTATAATTTCAAACGGAGATCGTATTGCACAATTAGTGGTATCGACTTTAACTACAATTATGTGGAATGAAGTTGAAAAATTGAATGAAACAGAAAGAGGACTAGGTGGCCATGGATCTACAGGAATTAGTAAATAGTCACATAAACAAGAAGGAGCGAACCAAAATGGCTCGCTCCTTACCAACACCTGCCGTGCGGCGGGGGTTTGTTCGGCAGTATGGTGGTCTGAATAATATGATTCATCAATGTCTGTACAAAAAATAAATCATCAGTAGATTAGTATGGAAACAGTTTTTAGCTAAAATGTCAATACGCATAAACAATTCTTTATCAACATTCAACATCTTAATGATCGTAATTTTGTTTATCACAATTTTTATTTCTGCATGTACGCGTAGTGAACCAGGTGTAACTATCCGAGCAGTTCCTAGTCCTGTAATTCCACAAGATGAAAACCAAATATCAACTATGGAGCAAACTAGCCCCACCACAGTACAGTCACAAAATGACGAAGGGGTAGTACTGCCATTTGCGCCAAGCAACCCTATCGGTGGAGGTTTGCTTGTTGCAGAATACTTAGCAGGAGGATTGGCCAACATAGATGACTGCTTGCCAGAACTTATTGAAGATTGGAAATTACTCAATATAGAAAATGATCGCTGCCTTATAGGTGACGTGGATGGTGACGATTTAGATGAAATAATATATCTGGTTTCAGTAGAAGGTGAATCGGCAAATCCTGGGGATGTTTGGTTTTTTGATGATTCACAATCTGCCTATAGGTTATTTACTTCCGCTCGTGCAGTAGCAAACGAAATACTTTCAAACCTTAAAATCGAAGGCTTAAGCGATATCACAGGAGACAATTACCCTGAAGCTATAATTTCGAGTGAAAACTGCAACGGTGAATTATGTACTCAAAAACTTATTATTGCTAGTGCACATCGCGGATTTGATATAGAAAATTTGTCTCCAAAAAATTTATCATTGAGATCTATACACAATATTACTTTTGAAGATGTGACCGACGATGATATACCCGATATAGTCCTCCAAGAGCAAACTAAAATAAATGATGATGCCGTTATCAACACTGAAGTAAATCCTGAAACTACTGTTACTCCCGATCCCAACACACCCGCAACTCCAACTCCTATCAGCGAAAATATTACTGGCCCACAACGTGATATAACTACTGTGATTTCATGGACTGGTTTGAGACTTCGATCCAACATAATTCCTGCAGAGCCTGAATATCTTTTTCATTTAGTTGTGGATGCAGATACAGCGTACCAATCTGGAGATCTTGAAAAAGCAAAAGAACTATATAAAAAGGCTGCAAACGATACAGAATTAAAAGATTGGAAAGAAGAACAAGGTAAAAGAGCTGGCAGAATAGAACTTCAAGCTTACTCACTATTTAGAGCTGCGATAGTAGAACTACGTACAGGAAATGCTGCAGAAACACTTAACCTCCTAGATTCAGTTAATACCAATCTTTCTAATTCCATCCATGGACTTGCGGCTGGTATATATTTATCTGCACTCCAAAAAGGAGAGGTCTCAGGAACTGCTTGTGCAGAAACAGAAGCATTTTTAACTACTTTAGAAACTTTTCACAAAGAGACATGGGATTATGGAATAGAAAATCCTGTACATGAAATAAATCAACTTTGCAGGTAAATTGACTATGTAAATTAAACGCGTTGTTGTGGATATGTTGCAATCAGCAATAGAAAAGCTGCTAATAACATACAGCCACTAAATATAAAAAATGGCACAGTATAGGATCCGAAATAATCGACCCAGAGACCTGTAAAGAACGGTCCTGCTGCATTCAAAATCAACTGGACTGGTTGAAAAGAACCTCGTATTACTCCTAAAGAGGTGCGTCCAAAATAGTCAGCGTAAATTGCCTGACTCAGTGCAAAACTAGACCCGAAAAACAAACCATAAACAACTGCATATATCATTGCGAAACTTAAACTGTCAGTGTTTAGAAGTAGTAAAGGTCCTACCGACATTACCAAAAAAGATATAACCATTGTCTTTCGCGCAGTAATCTTGTCAGCAATATAACCACCCAATATTGCACCTATAGCTCCTACAAAAGAATAAACCATAACTACTAATGCAGCTGCGGTACTAGAAAATCCTTTATCCATCAAATAGGGAATTTGATGGAAATTAATTGAGCCACCGGTAAACATTGCAATCGCAATAGTCATCCCTATTAGCCAATATGCACGAGTATGCACTGCATCANTTAATGAAAAGTCTCGATCCAACAAATTTTTTGCTTGATCTTGGGTGCTTTCATTATGCGCAACTCCGTCAGCGACTAAACCAATATCTTCAGGTCTTCTTTTTACAAACACAGCAGGAGGAAAAACTCCAAAAAGTAAAACAACTAACCCCAAAGCAAGCCACCCAGTTCTCCAATTTCCAGTAATAGTAATTACAGTTGCAATATATAAAGGTAGTAACGCCATACCTATTCGTTGCGACACAGCAACTACACCAACAGCAGTTGAACGCTTTGCGATAAACCAATTATTAACTACTACAAAACCAACATTGCTAACTGCTGCCATTGATAAGCCTCGTCCAATAGCATAAGCAAGATAAAGTTGCCAAAGATATTTAAGATCTATTAGGTAAAACAAAACAAATGAAATCAATAGGCTGGCAGCAGTTAAGACCCATCTCCCTCCCCAACGATCTACCATCCAACCTGTAATTGGTGATGCCGCAGCCGCTGCCACACTCCCAATAGAAATTGCAGCTGCAACTGATGCCCGTGACCATCCAAATTCATATTCTAAATCAGAGGAAAAAACTCCTAATATTGGGTTAAAAAACACTACTGCAGTAAAATTAGTTAGGCAAACTGTTCCTACAACTGTCCAACCATAAAACCAAGGAAACCGATTGATTTTTTTATTAATACTCAACACTAACCCCTTTTACATCTATTAAAAGAGATGTATGGTTTGTTGATGGCATTCAACAAATTATTTCCCTCGACTATAACCGATCGATAAATAGGAAAAAGTATGCACAACAAAATTCTATTTACAAATAAATAAAAAAACAGGCAAATTACTAACGGAGAGTAAATGGAATTAATTATCGTAACACTTCTTGCATACGTAGTTGGATCATTCCCTTCATCAACGTTGGTATCTTATAAATGGACAGGCCAGAACATTCGAAATTTTGGTAATGGTAATCCAGGAATGATGAATGTTTTAGATAATATAGGAGTTCGCCCAGCAATATGGGTGGGCATATTAGATATAGGCAAAGGCGCATTAGCTGTATTTATTGCGAAAATTTTTGGACTGGGAGTAAGTACAGAAATTATTGCTGCATTAATTGCTGTTATCGGACATGACTATTCAATTTTCCTACGTTTACGAGGCGGAAATGGAATGGCCACGGCAGTCGGGGGAATCTGTGCCTTAGCAATCAATGCAGCAATTCCTGCATTGGTAATGGCTGCTCTTTTGTCGATTATTACTGGCTCCAGAAGGTTAGGAGGCATTATAGGACTCATTCTAGTCCCTGGAATAGCCTACATTCTCTCTATGCCTGATACGATCATTGTTGGAATTGTTTTACTTGAGACTATTGCAGCAGTTAAAATAATCAAGTTCGAAGGATTCTCCCCGTCACATTCTAGGATCAGTTAATGACCTTCCTTGACACTATCTACGATGAATTTAGTTCTGCAACCAACATGGTAGACAATGAAATCGATACATTAAGCGCAGCGGCAATTATTGCAAAAAGTAATTACCGAAATCTAAATATNGAAAAATATGAACGCCAGATTGAATATTTTGCGGAAACTTTAGAAAATTCACTACCCCAAAATATAGGTAATGTTGTGCCCGCTAATTTAGTTACATTGATAAATGGAGTTTTTTTTAACGAACTCAATTTTAAAGGTGATGTCAATACATATGAGAATCCACAAAACTTATATATCAACAATGTAATAGATGAACGAAAAGGAATTCCAATCAGTCTTGCATTAATATACAGTGAAATTTGTAATAGAGTTGGGTTGGATGTTCAAGTTATCGGGCTACCAGGGCACGTCATTTGTCGATATAACTATTATTCTGATAAAAATACAACAACTAAATCAACATTATTAATCGACGTTTTTAACAATGGCAGAGTTATAAGCGAAAGAGATTGTAATGTCATTATAAAGAATACATTTGGAGCAAAAAAAGATTTGTTACCACATTATCTTTCAAGCCTCACGTCACGACAAATTCTAATGCGCATACTATTAAACTTAAAGACTACTTACCTTCGCCAAGGTAATGACGAAGATGCACTTCGTATAATTCAACTAAAATTATCAATGTTCTACTGGGATCTGGATGAAATTCGTGATCGAGGTATGATTTATGAACGTTTAGGACAGAATGAATTGGCAATACAAGATCTTCAACAATATGTGGCTCATCGCTCTGAAGCACGTGATATCGATATGGTCAAAAAAGTATTGAAATCTCTGCAAATACATAGTCCAAATTTTAAAGATCTCAATTAATCCCTAGGAATCAGATGAAAAATACACATCATGATAAAGATTTTGATGATCTGNTAATTACTGACACAATGACACCTCTTTATGATGTAATTTGCCAAGAAATAGAGAATTCAAACGGACAAATTACATTCGCAAAATTTATGGACCTCGCTAATTCTGACCCGAATTTTGGTTATTATTCTCAGCAAAATTTACAATGGGGGCCATCAGGTGATTATGAGACATCTCCAGAAATACATCCAATGTATGGATACTTATGGGCAAAACAAATTTTTCAATGCTGGCATGAACTAGATCGGCCAAAAAAATTTTCACTAATTGAAATTGGAGGTGGCTCTGGAAAATTCATATTAGCTATCCTTACCTGGATGAAAGCAAAAAAACCTGATTGTTTAAANGCCTTAGAAGTTACATGTCTCGACGGAAATACAAATCGGATAAATGAACAAAAACAGCTGCTTGAAAGTCATGGTCATTCAACCAATCATCTATTATTAGATGATTGGTTGAATGAAGGTAAAACTGTCACAGGAGTAATGATAAGCAATGAATTTTTTGATTCACTACCAGTGCATCTCGTTAAGAATGTAAATGGTGAATTAAGAGAATTCTATGTCAAAAATGTTGATGGAGTTCTAAAATTAATTGAAGGTGAAATAAGCGATACCGCAATAAATATATATTTCAATAACATAGGAATTATCCCCGGAAATGAGTGTAATGCAGAAGTTGGATTAGTTGGTGCGATGCTTATGGAACAATTTGCGAAAAAGCTAAAAAGAGGATATATATTTACTATTGATTACGGTTATGAAGCCCCTACACTTTTTGCTAGTTGGCGTTATCAAGGAACTTTGATGGCCTTCAAAAACCACAATCCACAACAAAATATATTAGCCAATCCCGGTAGACAAGACCTTACTGCACATGTCGATTTTACAACTTTAGCGAATTCAGCATTAAAATATAATTTCAATAGAGCAGAAACAGTTTCACAAGCTGAAGCACTAACATCATTAGGATTACCGAAAATAATGCAATCATCGGCAGCGCGTGCAGCTAAAGATTTTGCAAAATTTGTTAGTGAAAGAAAAGCAGCAGAAAATCTTACCAACTTAGAGGGACTGGGAAGGACTCGTATACTAACACTAGCTAAGGAAGCGAACTTAAGCCGATTAGAATGCCTTCAGCCTATCATTACGAAAATATGAGTGCCGGCAAACACTGAAATATTTGTGCCAGATGTTATATGCTTAAAACAATATGTCAGATCAATATCAGTCAACTCACTATTCAGAAACAGTGCTCGAACATTTTAAGAATCCACATAACGTTGGCAGGATGAGTAATCCAAGTATTGAATATCAAGTCAAAAATCCTATCTCAGGAGATTCTTTACATCTATTTTTATCAATCGAAAATGAAAAAATTACGCAAGCATCTTTCTTAACTTCCGGAGGGCCAGCTTCCATAGCAACAGCGTCAGTCGCTACAGATTTAATTATAGGGATGACATTATTTGAAGCAGAAAAAATTACAAGATATGAACTCGTAGAAAAAGTAGGAGGGTTACCTCCATCAAAAATCCAGTGTTCTGTAATCGCTGCAGCAGCCATACGCAATGCTATTTCAAAATGGAAGCGTAATCAAAATAGATGAACGTCACAGGTAAACTTAATCATAGTGCAGGAATCCTACTCGCCGCAGGTGCATCAAGTAGGATGGGCTACCCAAAAGCTTTAATTGATTGGGGAGGTATACCACTTCTCAACTGGGAAATTAATCAAATGAANAATTCTGGGATCTCCAATATTGTAGTCGTACTTGGAAACAAAGAAGATTTAATTAAAGAATCTTTAGGGTTTGCAAAAAAATATTGTGTAGTTAATCCTAATTGGNAAAAAGGAAGAGCAACTTCTGTAATTACTGGTATCAAGAAATTNATTTGTGATGANATGACTTCACTTGAATCAATTATAATTCAAAATGTAGATCAGCCAACTCGACCAGAGATCATCTGCAGACTTTTGAAAGAACTCACAAAATCAGATTCGAAAATTGTTCAACCCTCTTATCAAGGGCACGGAGGTCACCCCTTAGCTTTAAGTAGTGATTTAATACCTTCACTACTTAAATTGAAGGATGAAAATCAAGGAATTAGAGAAATAATGAGTAGATTTCCATCTTTACAAATTCNAATGAACAATGAACCAATAGTAAGGTTAGATTTGAATACTACTGAAACCATAGAACCTGCAAAAAAAATGTTTAATATTTTTCAATAATGTGAAATATCTGCGGNAAAAATTAAGTATACTTGGCTACTTCACCGTATGCCCAATGTCGATCTTCCCACAATGTAACGGGTGCAGATTCCCAATCAGATCGCAACGCAGGTATTTTATAATTTTTGGGTGGTTGCCATTTGTCCCATCCTTCATTAAATGGTGGCAATTTTTTTTCAATACTAANCACAATTTTATCTGCTTCAGATTTTACAAATTCTGCGAAGTCAATAGGGTAAACCCCAGCTGTCACACGTTCAGATAATTCATCTAGATCTTTCCAGTACCAAGATAAATCAGGCATCACTACAATATCTAAAGTATGATCATTTGTATCAAATCCAATCTCACTTCTCCTAAATGGTTCTTCCATATTTACATAATAGGAAGTATGTTCTCGACCATTATCGTTATATTCCCAAAATACCCAAATAGAAAAAAATTGACCAGGATACATCAATCGCAAAACATCTCTTCGCCACTCAGTATCTTTTAATACTCTCTGGTAACCAACAATATTAGAATCTACAGGTTTGACACGTTGAAATTGCTTATAGATAGTCCCTTTAGGAATATATAAAGCTACTAATTCAACTTCATCGATAATTACAGTGGCTGGCCATGTCATGCCAGGNCGTCCATCTCGAGTGATATACCTTAATACGATTTCATCACCTTTGTTCCAATAAAGTGGATTTTTAGATTTTTTCACCATTTTAATTTCCCGATACTAGTTACTACGATATATTTCATATTGTAATAATATTCGGCTATCAGGTCAGCTTGTGCTAGTATCCAGATGGTAGATTTTTGTAATGAGAGTGGGAGTTATGGCTTACGGCTTAGGTGTTGTTAAGGGAATGTTACTTACACTTCAACATGTTTTTAAACCGCCTATTACAGTTAATTATCCAGAATACGAACGTGATATTCCTGTTCGTGCACGAACTAACCTTCTATGGTTTGAAGAACGATGTACAGGTTGCTCNACTTGTGCCCAGGCTTGTCCTGATGGTTGTATTTTAGTACAAACATCACCTCGTGAAGATGGAACTCTAGAAATTGAAAGATATGAAATAGATTTTCGTATCTGCATGTATTGTGGATTATGTACGGAAGCTTGCCCGTACCAAGCTATTCAAGCAGGTGGTCGATATAATGACGCCCAATACATTTTCGAAAATATGTATCGCAATAAAGAAAGCTTAACTAATGAAGCCAAAGAATATCTAAAGTCTACCGATGGAGAATATCCTAATGGACAAACACAAGAAGATAACCCCTTAATTACTGCTACACCTACTGCACGCTCTCGTGTGAATACTGCCGGCGTTGATGTGCCAATAGGTCCTCAACGACTCCCTATTAGAAAAAAACAAAAGTAGCCATAATGATTCCGAACAAAAAGGGGATTTAAGTGCCTAGCATAACATTAAATGGATCTGTAGTTACTGTTGATGAAGGACGGCCACTGGTTGAAGTCATCAAAGAACAAGGTATTACTATCACGAACCTTTGTTATATCGATGGATTAGAACCTTACGCAGGATGTCGTACATGTATAGTTGAAATTGAAGGAGGACGACCCACTCCATTACAGCTGTCTTGCACNGCTGTAACAACTGATGGAATGGTAGTTAATACAGATAGTGAAGAAATAAAACAAACTCGCCAAAGNNTCATGTCCATGATTTTGGCTAACCATCCAGATCGATGTCTAACTTGCCATAGACGTGTACATTGCATGCCAGGAGATATATGCCTACGTGACGATATAGTTACACATCGATGTCTAACATGCTCAAAAAATTATAGATGTGAACTCCAAACATCATGNGAAATAGTAGATATGGGAGACTTCGATGAACCTTGGGTAGGAGAAAGCCGATCATATTACGAAACCCCTCCACCAGAACCAGATAGAGGTAATCCATATCTAGAATTCGATCCNCAAATGTGTATAATCTGCACTCGTTGTGTGCGNGCATGTGACGAATTACGTCACACTGGTGCTGTTACTTTAAGTGGTAAAGGTCATACTACGCAAATTGCATTTGGAACAGGAACACAGATTCACGAATCAGATTGTAATTTTTGTGGATCATGTATCGATGTCTGTCCAACAGCCACACTGATGGAAAAACCCAATAAATGGAAAGGTCTAGCAGAAGANTGGACAAATTCAGCATGTAATGGCTGTTCAGTAGGATGCACAATCACTTATGGTCTTTCAAATGAAAAACCTGTAATTGTAAAACCTGATCGTATAAATCCAGTTAGCCGAGACCAAATATGTGTAAAAGCTAGGTTTGGATATACAGATGTTAGTGATAGAGATCGTCTTACAAGGTCTTTAGTAAGAGAACAGAATAAGTTAATTCCATCATCACCTGATAAAGCTTTAAATCAAGCAGCAACTTCTCTAAAAGAGATCCAAGAAAAATATGGTCCTGAATCAATAGCAGTTTTAGGTTCACCTCTTAATACAACCGAAGAATCTTATCTACTTCAAAAGTTAGCTAGTGAAGTTTTAGCAACTGACAATTTAGATTTCTCCCATGGTGCTGTTCACAGAACAATAGCGCAAAAATGGGAAAAGGCATTCGGAATACAGAAGCTCCATGCAGATTTAAGCAATATCGAAAATGCAAAAACGATTGTGGTCGTTGGCGGCAATATCGAAGAATCACATCAGATAGTATCTTTGAGAATTAAGGATGCNGTCACTAAAAATGGTGCTAAGTTAATATTAATTTCGAATCTTTGGAGTGAACTCGTACGTTTTGCAGAGGTTTGGTTACAACCGCANGCAGGTTTTGAGCATCAAACAATTAATGCTATTACCAAAGCTCTAGAAGGTGACCACATCGAAAAAGGTACTTATATTAATGAAAAACAGTTTGAAGAAGCTGTTTCAATTCTCAGGGGAATTCAATCCAACTCTGAGGAAATTGTATCCTTAATTTATGCACCCACTGCAATTTATGGGGAAAATTTTGCAGGGATCGAAGCAGAATCAATTGCCAATTTATCTATTCTACTTCAAGATAAATATGCTGCAGATAATATTTATTATCTACCTACAGAAGCAAATGTTAACGGNCTGAGTGATGTTAATTTAGCCCCAGGAATTAATGGACGAAAATTCACAGAGATAATCCAAGGCGTACTCAACGGATCTATACATGCTATGATAATCCACGCAGACAACCCATTATTAAGTTCGCCCGGTGCACAGCAAATTGAAAAAGCNTTAGATAGCCTCGAAGTCTTAATAATAATTGATTCTATTCTTTCTACCGCAGCACAAAAGGCTTCGATAGTTCTTGCGGAATTACCTTTTCATGCAAAAAATGGGACTCTGACAACGGCAGATCATCGAATTATTCGACATAAACCTGCTGCGATTAATCAATATGAAGAACAATCAGGAATTTATTGGATTACAGAACTAGCAAAATTACTAGGTACTGATATCAGTGTAGATTCTGAATCCGAAATAATGGACGCTATTGCTTCTGAAATTCCTGGATATGTTAGTTATCAGGAGCTNGCAAAAAATCCTGGCAAAATTCGTGCACTTGAAGAGACTTCATCGACAACCAATAGAACACAACTAAATTTAATCACACAAACAAAAGTAGATGGATTGGCCATTCTTAGTGGAAAATCTCTATATACTTCCTGGAATGGTGCATCAATCAGAGCTGAGGATGCAGATAAACTAGGACGTGAGTTATTCATGCTCGTACATCCGAATGATGCAGAACCATTAGGACTAAAATCAGGTGATACCGCAATTATTGATGTAAACGATAATGAGTTGCATATTCCTGTTCAATTCGATGATGGCATTGCATCTGGTTCTGTGTATATTCCCCAATACTATGACGGAGGCGCGTTAATGCGAATCTTACCTTTGGAAATGAGCTTTCCAGTAAAAGCAAAATTAAAGCTGCCTCAGTCCGTTTAGTTACCTTATAATTATTTTATAAGGATTTCTATGGACAGTAATCTTAGACTTTTTCCGTTAAATACCGTTCTATTCCCAGGAATGACTATTCCTTTGAGTATTTTTCAAGAGCGGTATAGAAAATTGATTACTGAATGTATTAATAATGAAGAGCCTTTTGGAGTTCTTCTATTGCGAAATGGCCTTGATACTGATGAAAAAAATGAAGACCTCTATTCAGTTGGATGTACCGCNCGAATCACTGATTCACTTCCTCAACAAGATGGAACAATCTTGATCTCTAGTCGTGGAGAAAAAAGATTCCGACTATTAGAACTTACGCAAAAAGAACCTTTCTTAATTGGTAAAGTAGACTACCCTGTCGATGAAATAAGAGAACTTCCAGAAAACTTGGTTAGTGATTTGCAAGAAGGATATAAACAAATTCGTTCTTTCAGATATATGATCGAAGGAAGCTTCGAAAGAGAAATTATGCCCCCAAAAAACTTAGGGCTTTTAGCTGATAAAATCGCCTCATCTGCGATAGGTATAGTTGAAAACGAAAAGCTACAATCCATTATTGAGTCGTTCGATATTTATAACCGAGCCACAAAAGCCAATGAAATAATTACACCTGCCATAGAAGCCGCACATCAAGAAGCACAAATAGCTATATCTTTACGTTTTGGCGGAAATGAACGACTTAATTAGTTATCAGTTTCCATCTGATAGCCTGCTGCTTCCCAGTCATCGTGACCACCTTCTACATTATAAAGGTCATTATGTCCTAAAGAAGCTGCAAATTCAGCTGCAACTGCAGACCTCTGTCCTGATTTGCAAATAAATAGTATCGGTTTATCTGATACGAGTTCATCAGCACGAACCAAAGTAGCCATATGAGATATATTGATAGATCCNGGAACATGTCCCTCTGCATGTTCATGCATTTCACGGGAATCAACTACTTGTACATCTTCATTATCTATCATTTCTTTTGCTTCATGGACATCTATTCGTGTGAATGGTTCGCCTTCATTTTTTACAGCCATATATACTCCAAGTTTCTTTATTGTTCCTAGGAAAAACTATGAACACTATGTAAGCTCAAATTTAACAATTAATAACCTTCCGTGAAAGGATACTTGTTATATCACTATGAAGGCAATGCCTATAATCTATCTATATCAAAACTGTGGAGTCTTAATTGGCAAGTAATAACTTAAATCATGGCAAGTTATGGTTAGCTGACATTTTTTGGGATACTGGTGCNATACAGTTCGGTAACTTCACTCTAGGTAAAACTGTCAGAAATTCACCAATATATATTGATGCAAAATTACTGATTTCTAAACCTGCAGCTTTACAACTCAGCGCCCAAATTATTTCGGATGAAATTAAAACAGGTCAAACAAAACGTAAGCAACAAATTAAAATATTTAATGCGATTGCAGGTGTGCCAATTGGTGGATTACATATTGCCACTGCATTATCTTTAGAAATTAATGTGCCTCTTCTTTATGTAAGACCAACAATTGCAGATATTTCCGAAAATGCATCACATATAGAAGGAAGATATATTCCCGGCCAAACTGCCGTACTAGTTGACGATCTTGCAACAGGAGGAAGTTCATTAATTGGAACAGCTAGTAGACTACGTGACGCAGGACTATTAGTAAATGATGCCATAGTACTTATTGATAGAGAACAAGGTGCGAAGGAGAAGCTAAAACAAATCGGCATTAAGTTACATTCCATCTTAACATTGGATGTTATCATCAAATATTTGCATGCAAATAAAAAAATAAACGACGTAGACTTCCGAAAAACACAAGATTACTTAGACGCTGAAAAAATGGGGTAAGAGCAATTTTAGTTACCTTTTTGATAAATTTCATACGATATATAGTTCATGATAGCAATAGTCATAAAGCCAATCAGCCAAAAAAGAATTGAAAACAAAATATCACTTTCTGGCAGCACAATCATTGCGTTATCCACTCCATTAGGCCAGGGCCAAAGTATCCTGAGAGAGCCCGCAGTAAATCCTATTAGAATTGACATCACATAAAAATAATATTTATTTAATGTCCAATTAATCAGTTTCGCAAAACTGAAAATCCCCACGACAACTCCTAGAAGAAATGTAAAAATTATTGAAATNTCAAAATCAACGAGAGCATCTAATACTGATTCATAAAGTCCCATAATGATTAGCATTAAAGAACCACTAATACCGGGAAGTAACATCGCACAAATAGCAATAATTCCTGCAACAAAAAATAGCCATATCGCAATATTTTCATTTACTACTATTTTTTGAGTATCNAATATCCCCAAACCTATAAAGACTAAAATGGCAGTACTAAGTATGAGTAAGATCTGAATTTTATTTTGATAACCCACTGCACGATAGGTAAAAACAACNGCTGCACATACGAGACCATTAAATAATGCTGCTATTAAAATAGGATTTAATTCCAATTGTTTTTTTATAACATTACCTAACAGAAATATTCCTGTTAAAACACCCAATGACAAAGTAATAATCAAAACCCAATCAAGTTCAGAAAAGAAAAGCTTTGCAGAAGTAATATCAAACCGGATTAAACTAGCCAAAAATTTTCTGACAGTATTAATAGAATTAAGTATTTTTCTATATAAACCAAGTGAAAAGGCTACAGTACCACCTGATACACCAGGTACCAGATCGGCTGCACCCATAAGAAATCCTGCAAACAAGAGATAAATAAAATTTTTGGGATTGGGGGAATAAATTAGAGCAGCCGCCTTATTGGCTTTCTTCCTGGACGAGGATCATAACTNGATTTAAAAATATCAAGTTTGTCTCTTTCTAAAAGATATTTCCCAGCAAATAATGTAGCAGGAACACGTCCTTGCTTAATTAGCCTACGTAAACTTTGAGGATGAATCCCTAATACTCGGGATGCTTCAACTAAATCAAGATAATTATCAAATGGGGAGTCTGACACATTAATATCCTTATATTCACAACGCAACATTTACTGCCTTAGCAGTAGTTGGCAAATGTAACGTTTTAATTGTTGAACTGCTTATACAAAGATACCTAATTAAACACATAAATGTAAACCGAGTTTAACATTTATAATAAGGCTGACTGATAATATTTATGATTTTGTATCTAGTACGATGTGTGCATCAACAGCAACTACCCCATCAGAATATGCAAACACAGGATTTAAATCGAGTTCTGCAATCTGAGGATTTTCATCAACAAGATTAGATACTTTCAGTATAAGATTTTCGAGTGAATCAAGATCTGCTTTTTCACGACCACGTGCACCATCTAACAACGGGAATCCTTTTATTTCTCTAACGATATCACTAGCATCTTTTGGCTCAAGTGGAACAATGCGAAATGCCACATCTTCCAAAATTTCAACAAACACTCCACCTAATCCGAACATCATAACTGGCCCAAATTGTTCATCAGTAGTGGAACCAACAATTATTTCTGTACCTTGAGGAACCATCGCTTGAATCGCGACTCCATCTATTTCAGCCTGCGGAGCCTTATCAGCAACAGATCGATTTATCTCTTCAAAGATAGAGCGAACATCATCACTATTCTCTACACCAACCACGACACCACCGACATCTGATTTGTGTGCGATTTCAGGAGAGACAATTTTCATTACTACAGGATATCCAATCTCTTCGGCAGCATTCACTGCTTCATCTGCAGTTATAGCTAATTGTGTTTCTGCGACTGGGACACCTGCAGATGCTAATAATTNCTTGGCTTCAACTTCGTTGAGTTGAGCACGACCTTTATCCAATGCTGCTGAAATTATTTGATTCATAGGAACTCCATTAAAAATATTGTATTAGCAAAAATAGTTCTATTGAGTCTAGACTGAATTCGTGTAAGTTACCATAAAAACAGAGACGCCTGCTCCCGTACGTCGGAGTAAGCGCCTCTTAAGCCTTCTCGGTGTCTGCCAATCCAATTTCNCTGCAGACCGGATATTGAATTACCCCCGCCAAGGCATAGTCATATAATATTCATATAATGTAGTCTGTACATGTAGTTACCCACAGAGAAACAAACAAAATATGAAAAAAAATATAATTTATTGTGGATTAATCAAAAAAAACTTTGATATGTATACAAAAAACTATTAAATCTAGAAAATTGGACACGAATACATGTCTCTGAAAAATATTTTTAGTGCATTCAAAAAAAGTGTTGGAGAAAATGACACCTCTCTCTCTACAGCTAATCTAAATGAAATGAAAAATAACAAAACCTTACTAATTGTCGGATTAGGTAATCCTGGAACGCGTTATGCAAAAACACGGCATAACGTAGGTAGTTGGGTTATTGACACACTAAGCAAAAAATACAAAGTAAAGCTTGTATCAAAAGGAAAATTAAAAATAGGTATAATAAAAATATCGGATACCACAGTCTACCTAGTAAAAACAACAACATATCTTAATGAAAGTGGCCCTCCCATAGTTTCACAATTGTCTCAGTTAAAGCTATCTTCAAAAAATTTACTCGTCATATGCGATGATATCGATCTGCCAAATGCATCATTAAGATTAAGAAAGTCCGGAGGTCATGGAGGGCACAATGGCCTCAGGTCAATCATCTCAGCATTAGGAAATACTGAATTTTGCCGCATACGTATTGGTATTGATCGTCCATATAATAATGGCAATCCGATCAGATCTTCAGAGGAAATTGCAAACTGGGTTTTATCAGCACCTAATGATGTAGAATTGAAAGAGATACGACTAACAATAGCAAAAATAGCAGACTCGATTCAGATCATTGCTGAGTCCGATTTTGAAAATGCCATGACATTTTTGAACTAGATATAGAAAAAATATGCCTATAGACTAGTTTAGTTGACGGAGCTGAAGACTCTGTTGCGGATTAAGGATTGCGGATCATGGTTTTGAGTTCCGCTCTTCCTCTTATAGCATCTGCTAAAGGGTTGGCAGAAGTTTTACCGTGCCTAGAAAATGATATGGATCTAGTTCTAGGTGTTCCTAATGAAGCAAAAGTTGTAACCATCGCTACACTCTGGAAATACTCAGAATCCCCAGTAGTTGTAGTAGTCCCACGCGAAAATGATGTACATGACTACTTTGAACAACTTAAAATATGGACTGCNACTGAAGTCAATATTTACTCATCACATAGTATTTTACCTTACGAACGTAAAGAAATAGATCCTTCCATATCACAGCAACGCCTAGCCACNATTTCAAAGTTAAACCAGCCAAAAATCCAAAAATCGCCACTCATCATTACCTCAACCCAATCGATAATGAGTCATACATTAGCAAAAGTAGATTTCCAAAGAGCATATACTCAAATTAGTGTCGACCAAGAGGTGAAACTAGAGTTTTTTATTCAAACATTAATTTCTATTGGATATACACAAGAATCAGTAGTTACAAATTTTGGTGAATTTGCACATCGTGGAGGAATAGTTGATCTATTCCCACCATTAGCAATTCATCCTATACGAATTGAATTTTTTGGTGACACAATTGAATCTATACGTACATTTGATCCTGTAAATCAAAGAACCATTAGACACGAAACAAAATTTGTTGTCGGTCCGGCAAGCGAATGGATCCCCTCTTCTTTAGAAGTACAAAATTTTGCCAATAAATTCAATGATGTATCTACAGAAAAGTCTTTGGAGGAACTTGCAAATTTAAAAAATGGTCACCTCATAACACCTTCCTTATATGGACCATTACTTACAAAAACAACACTTTTAGACCATGTTCCTTCTAATTCTTTACTNATCATTGATGAAATGCATGAAATAGAGCTAACTGCATCTGAACAAGATGAACTCTCCTCAGAGAGGAATTCATTACTCATTCAAAATGGAGAGATCGATCCTAAGATATCCAAACCCCATATGAATAAAACTAAATTAATGGATAAAATAAAAGGACATTCTAAAATAATTGAATTAAATCGATGGTCACAAAAAACTAACAAAAAATATATTGATTTGCCTTTTTCGCAAAGTAAATCTTATTCGGGTAAATTAAATATATCAGCTCAAGATTTATCCACTCGCAATAGCGAAAAAAATCATTCATTAGTAATTACTGAACAAGCACAACGTTATTCTGAGATTTTAAGAGAGCATGGNGTTGACAATTATTTGTCTGAACATCTCAATCTCTCAAATTTATTTGAGTACCCGACAATTATCCAAAATACACTTCCTTCGGGATGGACTCTAACGTTACCTACCTCTCAATTAGAACTAATTTCTGATAAAGAATTATTTGGTTTCACCAAAATACGCCATAATCCTAGAAAAAAATTCATTACAAAATCACAATTTTTATCTGATATAAAACCAGGTGATTATGTTGTTCATGTAGATCATGGAATAGCACAATTTTCTGGAATTGTCCGACGACCTATTGAAGNTAAAGAACGTGATTACATTCAACTCGCCTACGCAGCAGATGACAAACTNTATATCCCCATTGAACAAGTAGATAGGGTCTCAAAGTATGTTGGTCCATCAGGACAAAATCCACGTCTGACACGTTTAGGAACATCAGAATGGAATCGAGCACGATCAAAAGTACGTGACGCTGTGACAATTGTAGCTGCAGATCTTGTCAGGCTTTATGCAGCAAGACAAATGTTACAAGGTCATGCATTCAACAAAGACACCCCTTGGCAAAATGAATTAGAAACATCATTTCCGTATGAGGAAACATCTGATCAACTAGAAGCAATCATAGAAGTTAAAAAAGATATGGAATCCCCATTACCTATGGACAGATTGATTTGCGGTGATGTGGGATTTGGTAAAACTGAAGTAGCTATTCGGGCTGCATTTAAAGCTGTTCAAGATGGATTTCAAGTCGCTGTACTTGTCCCGACCACTGTATTAGCACAACAACACTTACGCACATTCGAGGAAAGAATGTCAGGNTTTCCTATTAATATCAATGTAATCTCGAGGTTCAANTCGGTAAAAGAAGCAAAAAATATAATCTCCGAGGCAAATATAGGTGAAATCGACATCCTCATAGGAACACATCGTTTATTAGATCCAAAAATTCAATTTAGTAATTTAGGATTGGTAATTATCGACGAAGAACAAAGATTTGGAGTTTCGCATAAAGAACGCTTAAAACGAATGCGTTTAGAAGTTGATGTATTAACTTTGTCTGCAACTCCAATTCCTAGGACCATGCATATGGCCTTAAGTGGGATACGTGATACTTCAATTATTCAAACCGCCCCAGAAAACAGGCAGGCCATAAAAACAAATGTAACTGAATGGGATCGGAATATTATAAGAGAGGCTATCCTTCATGAAATTGAACGAGGAGGTCAGATATATTTAATTCATAATCGTGTACAGACTATTAATCTATTCTGTCAAAAAATACAAGATTTAGTCNCTGAATCAAAAATTGCAATTGCGCATGGACAAATGCCTCAATCAGTACTGCAATCCGTAATGAAAAAATTTGCTGATGGTGATTTTGATGTATTGATCTGTACAACTATAATTGAATCAGGAATTGATATACCTAATGTTAATACATTGATCGTTGAACGAGCCGATCAATTAGGCCTTGCACAGATGTACCAACTAAGAGGGCGTGTAGGTAGATCAATAAATCAAGCGTATGCCTATCTAATGTATCCCACAGATAAAATACTAACAAATACAGCTCAACAACGACTTAGTAGTATTTTTGAAGCTAGTGAACTTGGATCAGGTTTTCAAATTGCACTTAGAGATTTAGAAATACGCGGTGCAGGTAATTTATTAGGGGCGGAACAAAGCGGGAGTATTGCTTCAGTAGGATTCGACTTATACACCCAGATGCTTGCAGAAGAAATTGAACAACTTAAATCAAAACAGGAAAAGCGAAGTCCTCAGCCCTTGCCCCATGAACAATATAATGAAATGCGATCAATTATGATCGATATTCCACTTGGAACATTTATACCTGAGTCGTATATGCCTGAGATCGATGAGAGATTAGCACTGTACCAACGTATTTCAATGTTAACAACAAAAGAAGAAGCGGTAATGTTAGAGAGTGAGATCTTAGATAGATATGGTAATATTCCTAATCCTCTTATCCAGTTATTTCAACTCGTCAGAATCCGCATCGCAGCGTTTCATGGGAAAATTAATCGAGTAAGTTATGATAACAATCATATCCTTCTAATATCTGAAAAAAGACCTTTCAACAAAAGAGCCCTACCAACTGTAAATTTTCCAATAAGAATTGGAAATACACAGTTGCATATTGATACAGCTAAAATTGAAGAAGAGTGGCCTGAAATAATTGAAACGTATTTAGAAAAAATCCAGCTATAGTATGATTCTTTATACTGGAGAAAAATGATGTACCGTAACAAACATGCAATATTTTTTGATTTTGATAAAACTATAGGGTTTATCAATTCACATTATGGGATATATACAAAAGCAGCTCTAGAATTTGGAATCGAAGTTTCTGAAGAGAGACTTCATGAAAAACCACTTAATAACGCTTGGAATAACTGGATGACCAAACAAGGAGTAGATCACTCTCAACACTCTAATAGTGAAATTGAATATTCAAAAATACGACAAGCAATAGCAGCTCATAGGCTTCATGAGGCAGGAGTAGAGAGCTCGGACGAAAAATTAAACTTAATTACAAGAAGAATAGTGGAGATGGAATATGATTCAAATAATTACCAACTCTACTCTGACACTACAAGATGTCTTGAATTTTTGAAAAAAGAAGGATTTCAATTACTGCTTGTATCCAATCATGTTTGGCAATTACCCAAGATTATTTCGGACTTAAAAATAGATTCATACTTCACTCATATTATAACCAGTGCACGAGTAGGATTTCGTAAACCACACCCGCAAATTTTTACACATGCTGTAGAACTAAGTGGTGAAACCCCTTCGGATATAGCCTTTATTGGAGATTCTTATAGCAATGACGTTATGGGATCAAAGCAAGTTGGGTTAAGTCCAATACTCATAGATCGTGAGAATAAAGTTAATCGGACAAATACTTTAATACCTGTAATCTACTCTCTCGATGAATTGAGATAGTTATGCGCCAAATCAAACTCACACCAATCACAGATGCTGAATATGACATTCTACATGAAATGATGCACCGCTACTTTTTAGAGATTAATTCTTACGAGTCTCACCCGGAAGATATAGATATTTATTTCGATCTATATTGGCCAGCACTTTTTGAAGATATTGAATATCGAGAATTATTGTGGATTACCTATAATAATAAAAATGTGGGATTCACCGTAATACGTATTTTGCCAGATTGGCCTGATTCCAAAAAAACTATTGCTTCAATAGCTGAATTCTATATCGAACCAACTTCCAGACGTTCAGGGATAGGAACTGCAGCAATAAGTTTGCTTCTTGACGATCATCGTGAACGAGGAACTGCTCTCGTTGAGGCGGATATCTTAGTCAATAACGAACCTGCTACGAAATTTTGGAAAAATCTTGGTTTCCAAGTTCAATATTTACAAACTGGACGAAAGCCCTAGCATGAAAGTAGTATTATTACTCCAATAGTACAAGGAGAGGACTTCTAAGTGATTTGGGATGTTCACTGTCATTTTCCCCGTAATTGGCAAAATCCAGATGATTTTGACAATGAAAAAGAAATCGATGCTCGTGCAGATGCACTTCGTGAAGCTGGAATTGTTAAAGCTTCATTATTGTCTGGAGGGAGATTCGGACTCTCCTATGAACAATCTTTAAACTATGCAAAACGCCACTCAGATTTGTTTGTCCCTTCAGCAGTAGTTGACCCTGAAGAGATAGGCTATACAGATATAAAACGTCTACAAGAGATGGGCTACCGTGGATTAAAGATGATAGGTATTCGGAAGAGTTATGATGATTATTCCTATTTTGGTTTATATCAGGCTGCTGAAGATTTAAATATGCCTATTCTGTTACACATGGGAGTTATAGGTGGCGGTATTGATTACTCGATTACACATCCAAGTAAAGACCCTGAGGCAGCAAAAAAATATCTTTCCATGATCAGTAATAATGGCAGAGGNACACAAAGTCGTGATGTTTCTGCAACACGCATGAGACCATTTCACATGGACACAATTGCTAATAATTTCCCACGTCTAAAGTTGATTGGTGCGCATATGGGAGGGACAGGAAATTATGATGAGGCAGCATCAGTCACACGTTGGAGGCATAATGTTTATCTAGATTTATCAGGGGGAGATACGATTGAACGACANGCTGTAGAACGAGGATTAATTGGAAAAGAAATTGGTGTAGAGAAAATTACATGGGGATCAGATTGTGGAAATGAAGAGATATCTGAACATGTATCTAACTTAGAAAATATTTTTGAAAAATTACAATTAAGTGATGTGGAAAAAAACCGAATTCGCTACCAAAATGCTGCAGAAATTTTCGGGGAAGTAGAGCCTTCTTTTGCTACAGATTAATTCTATCCACATCNTCTCATCCAGTAAGGAACGCCTCAGTGCACAGCATCTTCAGCATACAAAAAGGTAATAGCCTGATTAAATTAGCTCTTTTTAATTTTCATTTCTCAACTACATTATTCATATTTGGCATAATTATGACTGCCGTATACCTAATGTATATCGCAATTGAGCCCACTCCAAGATGGCTTTTATTACTTGCAGGAGTTGTGGCAATTTTAGGAGGAGATGGTGTTCTACGGAATAATTGGCCTGAAGTTTTCAAAAATAGAAATAACTTAATCGAAACAACACCTTATCTTTTTTTACCCAGTATTATTGCATTGGCAATACCATTAATAATTGAACACAACTTGAGAGGATACTATGCAATACTGATGGCCGTTGTAGGAGGGGTTTTTTTTACAACAATTATAGGTGCATCTAGTATATCTGTTAATAAAAGGGCTCCTAATTATTACTTAGCAAGAATTATTTCAACTTTCGGTGTTTACCTCACTGGTTTCACTTTCTTTTCTCTTACATATCTTTTGAACCTAGCATTGGGTCAAATAATATTTATTACTGGATTAGTAGGTTTTATGTTGGGAATGGAGGTTTTTCGCGAGCGCCAAGCAAACCATTGGGAAACATTATTGCTATCCATTACTGTAGGCATAATTCTTGCAGAATTTAGATGGTTATCTCACTATATGTCTTTTGGAGGCTATGCTGCTGGGCTAATGTTGTTGTTAGTGTTTTTTGTTATTGCAGGATTGCTATTAAACTATCAAATCGGCAATCTCAAAAGACGAATTATCATACANTACGCTTTGACTACAGTGTCAGGATTAACACTAATGGTTCTTGCNCAAAATTTAGAACTAATATAAATATATGAAAGATTTTTTTCGAATTCTGAGCTCACCTTTTATTCTTACACCACGGGGAGTGGCGCAGTCTGGTAGCGCACTGGTCTGGGGGACCAGTGGTCGTCGGTTCAAATCCGGCCTCCCCGACCATTAACAAGCAAAAAAAATAAACTCAATTTATAATGAACAAACAAATTTATGATGCATCCACAGATTTTTTAAAAATACAATGCACTGATTACTACAATTATTACTACAATTTCAAAAAATAATATCGTTTTTATAAATCGCCATTCATTATCAGTATCAGGAATATTAACTGGTATTNCATGCCATCGAAAACTTTTCATCACTAAAATATATACAAAATAGAATATGAACTCACATTAAATCTTAATAAACATTTAGAAAATTTTTAGAGTATTCTTAGAAAAGAATTACATCCTCTAATCAATGAATCNCAACAAGGAGGAGATGTTATGAGTAAAAAAATAAATCCAAANNNCATTTTATCTAGTGTTATAGGTGGAACNATCAGTGCANTCATNATTGGTGGAGCATTGATGNTNGGATTTGGAATATCCGAAAATAATATTTCAGANACTACGCAAACTCNAAANCAACAAACAAAAANTTTANATATCTCTAAAANAAATGTAGCAAATTCNNATTTANNAAGNCATAGNNTTAAACAAAGTNNAAATTTACACCGNCACAATNCATCAANNAANCACCAAGACAGAAGTATGAANCANAAAATATNACNAANNAAAAATNATAAGAANCCTAAAATGTTNAAAAANANTAGTNCTACTANAGAAAAAATGAANAGNAAAATAATANCTNCTANAAANACAATGAANCAAAAAATGGAAAATTTACTAGNNACAGGTGCCNTTACTNCNNANGAATATAATGAANTAAANACAATAATNGACTCCANAAAATCGNGAAACATTTANAGCTTTACTCCATGANTATCTGGAAGATAATAAATCCAAAACTAGTCAAAAAGATTCGCTAANAGAAAACAAACAAACGACAAAGANAANNNTGAGANACAANAATATGCGCNANCANAAACNNNNCCNAAGATAGACATTAANATGNCAAATGTACTCATAGTTGANGANGANCAAGGNATNNTAACTGCNCTNAANNGAGCATTNCTTTANGAAGGATTTAATGTGCGTACNGCTATGGGNGGAGTTGATGCTTTNAAAGAAGTAGAGACTGANTCTCCAGATGTNATGGTTTTAGACATNAACATGCCTGACCTGGATGGTGTTAGTGTNACTAGAATATTACGTNNTTCAGGNTANGAATGGCCNATTTGTATNTTATCNGCNAANGATGAAATTGCTGACCGTGTTTTAGGTCTTGAAGCTGGTGCTGATGATTATATGGTAAAACCTTTTGCATTACCGGAATTGATTGCGCGTTTACATGCTTTATTACGTCGAGTTAAAAACCCTATGGATGAAGCAACAGATGTAATAAGTATTGACAACATAAAAATAGATCCTGCAAGTCGACAAACATATATAGGATCACAAGAGGTCGAATTGACGAAACGTGAATTTGACCTCTTAATGGTACTCGCATTGAATGAAGGTATCGTTCAATCACGATTCGAATTATTGGAAAAAGTATGGGGATATGATTTCGAAGTTGAGAGTAATGTTGTTGATGTCTTTATAGGTTACTTAAGAAAAAAACTAAATAATAATGATCACCCTGATTTAATACAGACAGTACGTGGCATTGGGTTTGTGTTACGCAAATGAGCTTAAGAGTACGGATAGCTTTTGCATCAATGATTGCAACACTTATAGTTGTAACTATCTTAAGTCTAACTTTACTTTCGCTATATGAACGCTCAGAAAGATCAGCATTAAACACAACATTGGAAGCAGCAAATATCGAATTTCAAAGAGGTGGTAGAGGTAATACGAGCATTCTCACACAACGTTATTTTAATCCAAACATTCAAAAAAACATCATTCGTCGTGATTTAGCATTGAAAATTAGAATTGTCGAAAATGGCAAAATATCTTTTGCAACCTATGATTTCCCCGATATTCCCCCCACAGAAAATACTGGATCCAGCTTAGTAAGTAACAATGAAGAAAATTGGCTTATCCTCACCCGAAGATCAAGATTTGATGATTTCTTTCTTCAGATAGCAGTTTCGACTTCAGGAATTAACTCACAAATCAAAGATTTACAACAGCTTATTCTCTTACTAGGCTCATTCGCAGTTATTGGTGCTGGCGTAGCAGGTTGGTGCATAGGATCTGTAGCTATGCGTCCTCTTTTCAATCTACGTAGAGAAGCCGAACAAGTAACAGAAACAGTTGATCTTTCAGTCAGAATTCCAACATCCCAGGGAACTAAAGAAATTGATCAACTGGCAAATTCCCTTAATACGATGTTAGAACGTATTGAAGATGGAGCGAATGAAACCCAGCTTGCACTTGAAACTTCAAGAGATTTCGCAAGTAATATCGTCCATGAATTAAGAACACCACTGACGAGTTTGAAGATGAATTTAGATATTTTGCAAAATAATCAGGACATACCCTTCGATGAAAAAAAACAAATACTCGATGAACTCCAATTAGAACACCAGCAATTAGTGAACTTATTAGAAGGGTTAAGATTGTTAACTCGAGGTAATCTTGCGACTGCTGATCTATTTCAAATAGTTAATCTTACTGAACTCGTAGAAGAAGTAGTCGCAAGATATACAAACTCTTCATGGCCAACTGTTCCACAATTAGAATTTAGTGATGAGTTACCTCAAGTAAATATTTGGCCAGAAGGAATGAAGATCTTAATTGATAATCTTTTACGTAATGCCCTCCTACACGCAAAGCCACCCCCACAAGAACATTTAGAAGTAATAATCACAATTACACATGATGAAAATTCATGGACTCTCCAAATACAAGATAATGGTGAAGGTATCGCACAGGAAGATCACCAACGTATATTCAAACGATTCGAACGAGGTAAAACTGATGCTCATTTGGGAGCAGGACTAGGTCTTGCATTAGTAACTCAGCAGGTTGATATACATGCCGGTACAATCAACATACAAGATGCAATCGAACACGGAACTTTGATAACTATAAAATTTCCATTACAAATGACTGAAATTTAGAACCTATTTTAATACAACATTTCCAACTGGTGTGCGACTCAAGAAATAAAAAATTATTAGGCCGATAAACATTAAAAAAGCAGCAAAGAAGAAAAAAGTATTATCCCTACCAGTAAGATCAACTACCAATCCTGAGAATAAAGCACCAAACAAAACACCAGCAGACATTCCTGCTTGATTGATACCGATCACAGTTCCCATACCAAGTTTTCTACCAACATCGACCTGCATTGCAGTAAGTGAAACCACTGCAAGACCAAGTGATGCTCCTACTGCAATCATCATTATATAAATCCAAAAAAGATTTTCTGTGAAACCTAGCGCGATGAAAAATACTATGACCAACAATATTCCTATCATATTGAGATAACGGCGACTGACACGATCGACCACAATACCGAAAAAAGGTTGTGTAAGTGCACTTGAAAATGACTCTAACGCAAAGACCAACCCAATAGCAGTTGCACTTACACCTAAGTTTTCTAAACGCAAACCAAGAAAAGATAAGACTGTCCCCCACGTCAAAGAAATGATCGCCCAATTCAAAGTTAATGCTAAAACAATTCGATGTTGTAATGCTTTTTTTATAGGTAAAAAAACTATGCCATCGATAAGAGTTATTGATCGATTTTTGGGCTTAGAAGGCAAGAATAATAATACAGCAAGAGCAGCAAATCCCATCAGTACGGCCATAGACATAAAAACCAAATCAAAGCCAGACTGCTGGCGAATCCATCCAGCAATTAGGGGACCTGTACCAAATCCGATAATATCTGCAGAAGAAAAAACTCCGGTCCATCGCCCTTCATAGCCTTCAGGTGTAATTAAACCAAGGTACGCCCTTGCGACCGAAAAAATTAGACTACCCCCAACACCACTAAAAGCTCGAAATGCTATTACCTGCCAAAGTTGATCGGAAATTAAGTATCCAAAGGCGGCAATCAGATACACCAAAAGTCCTAAAATAATAAATGGTTTTTGGCCATATCGATCAGACCACATCCCAACGAAAGGACTGATAATCATTGATGTAATTGCAAATACTCCAAAAGTTAGACCAATTAAAATTCCAGTTGCCCCGAGGTCTTTTGCAAAAATAGGAAGTATTGGGCTAACTAGTGAAATTCCCATAGTAGCGACAAGTACTGAAAAGTATAAAACTAAAAAAGGTTTAGATAGCATTCGCAGATCCATTCATAGCAAATTAGCTATCAGTGTTTTCTATAAGGAAAGTTGCCTCAATAGCAGAAATATCTGTATCTTGCTGCAAACGTGAAGCAAGCAAATCAAGTTGTGACATATACATACCACTACCTTCTTCAGAAACACCCACAAGTACTTCTTGCGCTTCTACAAAATATCCTTTTACTAATGCTTCTGCTAAGTCATTCATCCCGCTAGATATATCCAATGCCAGCTGTTGAGCGATATCCATGCAGTCACCATCTGGAACTATAACTTGACCGCCAATAGAAATTTTCACAGCAAAATCAGGATGCAAATCAAATCCCATTCTCTCAATAAAAGTACAAGCGTCATCTTCAATTGTAAGGTCAGGTAATGAACATTTTAAATGGTATGCATAAATTGCATGACTAGCTTCATGTTTTGCTCTTAGTGTCATTGCTTTAATAGGATCCATGACGGCATTGTACATCGACTTAATTTACTTTAGATAAAATAAATTAAGTCTTAATGGCTGCAATAACACGATTGACAACTTCAGAGCGTTCACCAGACCACCGTGTAACTACAACTAAATCATTTTCTGGATCGATATATACTATATTCCCACCTGCACCTTGAGCAGCAAATGAGGATGCTGGAGCATTAGAGTAAAGTTCTTGATTAGTATTAAGCCACCACATATACCCATAATTTTCATTTACGTCACATGGAGTAAGAGCATCATTAATCCAATCTTCAGAAATCAGTTGCTGACCATCCCATTTCCCACGGTTTAACATCAATAATCCGAAACGAGCATGATCATATGCGCTAATCCATAACCCGCCACCCCAATGAGCTCCTCCTGCAACAGAAGGCATCTGTTTTCCTTCTACATCAACCCAAGAATTGATATAGCCATGCCAAATCCATTTATCAGAAGCACCGATTGGATCCATAATTTCACGTCTTAAGACATCAGGTAATGGTTCTTTCCATATCCGCAAAGCGCATAGACCTAATCGATTTACCCGAACGTCGTTATATTCATAGAATGTACCTGGAGGATTTAATTCACGAAGCACTCCTTTTGCAGGAGCATCATTCGTTGAGTCCGACATACTCGCATTATTGGCAACCGAGCGATTGTGATCAACAGAATCAGGACGATCAAAAAGCGTGCCCTGCCATTCGCTGGTTTGTTGTAACAAATGTTCCCAGGTAATAGCAGCATTATGTTCAGAATCAAATCCGCCATCCTGAATTCGTACATTTACTAACTCATTCATCGAATCAAGCATTTCACGATCACGAGCTAGTCCAACCATCGTCGATAGATAACTTTTCGTGGCACTAAATGTCATATCAACTCGATCAGGATCACCCCATTCAGCTACTAAATATCCATTTTTAATTACTACACCAGCTGCAGGTCCTCTGGTTTTTGTAGGACCAAGAGTTGAATTATAGGGAGGTAAGTCATTACGCCCTACCATCAAACCTACTTCCTCAGGCCAATCGATCTCTGTATCAATTGCGTATTGAATAGCAGCATCAAGTGCACTTTTATTAAAGCCAACAGTTTCGGGTTCTAAACGTGCCCATTCACCTAACGGAGGGAAATAGCTTGGTAATTGTTCTACCATCACGACAGTCTACTGAAGTCCATTATCAAAAACAACTTCACAGCCTAGATTGCTATATAAACAATAAATTCAATGGGTGTGTCCAGCGTGCTCAGTGGATTTGATTACAGGAACTTCAATAGCCAGTTGGCCGCTATTTTTGAATTCTAAAATCAATTCAATTTTATCTCCAAATGATAAATTACTGGGTAAATTGTTCAACATCACATGAAAACTTCCTGGTTCAAGATGTAAATGAGATTCTGGGGCAATCTCTATACCTTCAGCAAGGTATCGCATTTGTACCATCCCATTGCTAGTAATAGTTTCATGCAACATTGCTGTCCCAGAATTCGAGTCTACTGACATGAGTATTTCAGAAACTGAAGTTTTATTATTAATGTGGAAATATGCAGCGGATGTATTACTAGCACTTTCAAATATGTAAGGAGAGGAAATTTCTATCCCATTCTTCTCAAGAACCACTTCTGATGAATTTTGATCAGCACACGCCAAACTTAACAAAGTAGTTAGTAATAGAGAAAATATGGATACTTGAAACAGCGTTTTGTGCATTAGTTTATCCCCATACCATAAATAAATTGAGTCTATTTATTTCACTAAATTATCTAGTGAAATAATATTGAAATCTCATTTGATTAGCTTAACTCAAGACAGATTGATAAACATCAGCTATGATGCCCAAAATTAATGATTTTACGGAAGGAAAAACCTTGTCAAACGTAGCTTCACCTTTAGATGGCATTAAAGTACTCGACTTCTCACAGGGCATCTCTGGAGGAATCGCAACAAAAATGCTTGCTGTAATGGGAGCAGAAGTCATAAAAATTGAATCACCTCAATCTGGAGATATTTCACGTTCACGAGGACCATTCATCGACAATATTCCACATCCAGAAAAAAGTGGCCAATTCTTATATCTCAATATGAACAAAAAAGGAATCACACTATCCCTCGATAATGAAACAGGAATTGATATAGCCACTCAATTGATTGAATGGGCGGATATTATTGTCGAAAATTTTCTTCCAGGAAAAATGGATGAATGGGGCATTGGATATTCCGCAATTGAGCAAATTAACCCTGCTAAAATCCTTGTCTCACTTTCGCCTTTTGGTCAAACTGGACCTTATAAAGGTTACCGAGGGAATGATATAACTGCACAATCTTTAGGAGGATTGGCCTTTGTAACTGGAGATCCTTCGAGGGAACCACTACAAATAGGTGGCGAACCAGCAGAATATTTTTGTGGATTATCAGGCTTCTCAGGAGCATTAGTAGCCTCAACCTATAAGGAAATCAGCGGTGTTGGACAACATGTTGATGTATCAGCGCAAGCTGGTATAGGTGTGGCACAAATGTATTCAGGACTCTCTTACATCCTAACTGGAAAAGAACGTGGTCGCCGACTAGCATCCTCCCCACTCTATAAAACTGCCGATGGGCAAGTTGGAATCACGCTCCGCCAAACAGACTGGCCAGGAGTATGTGAAATGATTGGAAGACCAGAACTTGAACATGATGAAAAATTCAAAGATATGGATGCACGTGAAAAAAACCAAGATGAAATCACAGCACTTATAGCAGAATGGGCAAGTGATAAGAAAAAACAGGACCTCTACCATGCTTCACAAGAAAGAGGTATGACATGGGGTTATATATGTGATGCGAAAGACTTGATTGAATCCCCTCAATATCAACATAGAGAATACTTTGTAGAACTCGAACATCCCATTGCAGGAAAATTAACCTACCCAGGATTACCAATGAAATGGGGAGGTGATCAATGGGATCTTAAACCAGCACCTACACTGGGACAGCATAATGAGGAAGTGTATGGTTCCCTTTTGGGATGGGACAACGAGAAAATTAATCAAATGAAAAATAGCGGCATAGTCTAATAGTTTTAATTTAAAGAAGGAACAAATGAACTTACCACTTGAAGGCATACGCATACTTGACCCATCCCAAGTCTGGGCAGGCCCTACATGTACGAAAATTTTAGGTGACTTAGGTGCTGACATCATTAAAGTAGAATCTGCTAGGCGTATGGATATTGCACGTGGTGATGCACATAACCCACAGATAGACCAAGGAATGTATCTCGATAATGAACCCACTGATAAGCCTTGGGACCGAACAGGAAGATATTTAGATCGAAATCGTAGCAAGCGGAATATATGTCTCGATCTCACCCACGAACGAGGTGTCGACGCATTTAAACGCTTAGCAATGAATTCAGATGTTGTCATCGAAAATTATAGACAAGGTGTAATGGCACGATTTGGTTTAAGTTATGAAGATCTCCGGCAAATTAAGCCGGACATAATTATGGTGACTTTAGGTAGTCAAGGTGCAACTGGCCCAGAAGTAGCATATGGATCCTTTGGAGTAACGTTGGAGCAAACAGCTGGAGTAGCTTCAATTACAGGATATCTGGGGGGTGATCCAAGTACTTCTGGAGTATTGTTCCCTGATCCTCTTGTAGCGGTAGCATCGGTAGGAATAGTTCTTAGTGCAATTCGCCAACATCGAGAAACTGGTAAGGGTGTTTATATCGATTTTTCACAACGTGAAATGACATCATCCATTCTTGGTGACATGGTCATGGACTATACGATGAACAATAATATTCAAGTGCCTATAGGGAACCGTCATCGAACATTTGCTCCACAAGGTATCTATCCATGTCTTGGAGATGACAAGTGGATATCCATAAGCGTGGAAAATAACGACGATTGGAAAGCACTTACTCAATGTATGGACAATTCAGTATTAGAAAATGACCCACGTTTTACTAATACAGAAGGAAGACGTGAGCATCATGATGAAATTGATCAACATATAGCTCAATGGACAAGTCAAAAGGATGCGTTTATTGCTATGGAAATCCTGCAACTTGCAAACGTTCCTGCAGGAGTGGTGAACTCCGGAGAGCAATTAGTACATGATCCACAATTAGTAAGTAGTGGGTTTTGGGAATATAGCGGACGTGGACCATCTGATTCACGCCCCTACTTAAGTCGACCATTTCAATTTTCGAAAACACCAGGAGCAACACAATTACCTGCACCACTTTTAGGTGAACATACTGAAGAAGTATTACGTGAAGTAGCAGGTATGTCTGAAGAAGAGATAACAGAGTTAGCCGCACTTGGAGTAACAGCAAACGATCCGCTATCATTCAAATAATGCGTATAGAAGGAGTTTTATGAAACCAGTAATTAAGAACAGTAGCGATAATAAAAACCCTATCCTAAGTTTTGAAGATGGTGTTCCAAACTATGTCATGTTGTATATAGAACATCTTCCTGGTGAGTCCAGCCAGCATCACACACATCCATGGGAACATGAAGCTTACATAGTTAAGGGATCAGGGATACTCTGGGTCGAAGGTGTGGAATATGACATTAAGCAAGGTGATGCGGTTCTCGTCCCCCCGAATAGTGAACATCATTTCACCAATACCGGATCAGAAACATTAGGCAGAGTAACTGTGAATCCACTCAGTTCAGTTGGCCATTGATATTTTTGAAGGGCAATATTGCTAGTGAACATTAATTCTGTCACACTTCGGATTGCTGGAGTCAAGGAAAATTCTTCTGTCCTATCAGTGTTAGAACAGCGTTCAGAGATTCTCCAATTGACTGAAAATTCACATGATGCAGTGCTGCATCCGCATGATGTCGGAGGAATCTCATATGCGTTACGTGCTGTAATTGCCACACGAATCTCAGCAATCCATGAAGATGAATTACAATCGCATTACTTAAAACTTCTGGAAGATTCAGACGAATCATTAGACATGGTAGGAATATTCTGTGATCCTCACATTCTCCCTAACGCAGAAACGAATGATTGGCTGCGCACTATTATCAATCATGTTGATTTACTGACACATTCTCCTCAAATGGCTACTAAAGCTAGTATCGACGAATTAAAAACCGCTGGCGTAGCAGAAGCAGACATAGTACGCATTACGCAACTGGTTGGATTTGTGAACTATCAAGTCAGACTAATTCAAGGAATACGACTTTTAGTTAATAAAAGTAATAAGGAAAATAAATGACAGAAATAGTCAATGAATTCACAACTCAAGTGCCTAAATGGAGTCCCCATTTAGAACCAATTGATCTTGAAAATGCTACAGCATTACAGTTAGAAGCATTAGAAGTAACTCCTTCAAATACAAAAATCTCAGATTATGTTTTGGTACTAGCACATGATCCTGAATCACTCATCCATCGTAATCCACTGTTTAACACGATCATGTATGGAGGACCTGGAGGTCTTTCCAGATCTGATCGAGAACTTGGTGCGATAGGTGCATCAGAATTCAACAAATGTATTTATTGCACCGCAGTTCATGCCAGTAGGTATATTGATTTAACAACTCAAACAGAAGTCATCGATGAAATTTTTGAACAAGAATCTAATGCCGATTTACCATCTAGAGAACAAGCAATATTTAATTATTCGATAGCTTTATCAGAGACTCCTTCTAATGCATCCACATCAGAATTGAACGCACTCGAAATCGAAAATTTGACGGATCTTGAAATCCTTGATCTCACATTATCTGCAGCAATTTTTTGTTGGGCGAACAGATTAATGGAAACTTTAGGGCAACCCGTTAAAAAATCTTAATCAATTAAGGTATTAGCTTTATATGCTTTTCGATACTTCCATAACAAAAGTTCTGTATATCCATTCGGCTGTTCTCTACCTTCAAAAATTAATGCCACAGCAGCTTGAAAGGCAAAGCTATTCTCAAAATCAGAGGCCATTGGTGTGTATCCTGCATCATCAATATTTTGTCGATCGACAACTTCTGCCATTTTTTCCATAGTTTTCAATACTTGATTTTCATCAATAAGCCCATGTAACAACCAATTACTCACATGCTGACTTGATATACGTAAAGTTGCGCGATCTTCCATTAATCCTACGTCATTAATATCAGGAACTTTAGAACATCCAATACCTTGTTCTACCCAACGAGCAACATATCCTAAAATTCCTTGTAAGTTGTTCTCCAACTCATTTTGAATATCTTCAGAACTAAGTATTTGATCTTTTAGTAAAGGCGGAGAAAGTAAATCATTTATTGAAGCGTGAGTACGATCTGCAATAATACGTTGCCTTTCACGGACATAGGTTTGGTGATAGTGAATAGAATGTAAAGTAGCTGCAGTTGGAGATGGAACCCATGCACAACTAGCACCTGCATAGGGATGCCCATGTTTAGTTTCAAGCATCGCTAACATTTCATCAGGTTGAGCCCACATACCCTTCCCTATCTGAGCATTTCCTGCAAGTCCTGTCGCAATCCCTATATCCACATTCCAATCTTCATATGCAACCATCCAACGTGCAGATTTAATGTCAGGTTTTGGAATCATTGCGCCTGCATGCATATGTGTATGTATTTCATCGCCTGTTCTATCGAGAAAACCAGTATTAATGAAAATTACTCGATCTTTTGCAGCACGAATACATTCTTTAAGATTTAAAGTAGTTCGACGTTCTTCATCCATTATCCCAATTTTTACAGTCCCGCTTTCAATACCAAAAGCTTCTTCAATACGTTCAAACAATTCTACAGATAAGGCAATTTCATCAGGACCATGTTGTTTTGGTTTTACAACATAGACACTCTTCTGAAGACTATTCTTCAAAAATCCCTGATTATTGATGTCATGTATAGATGCCAAAATAGTAATGACAGCATCTAAGAAAGTTTCAGGGATCAATGCACCAGATTCAGTAGTGACTACATCTGTATAAATGTGAGCTCCGACATGTCGAATTAACATGAGGCTTCTAGCGGAAAGTGTTATTTCAGAACCATCGCTGGCTGTATAACTTCGATCATCATTCAGCGTTCGGATAATTTCTTCATCCGCTTTGATAAAAGTTGTCTCTAGAGTCCCTTTCATTAAACCTAACCAGTTTGCATAGACATTAACTTTATCTTCTGCATCAACTGCAGCAACAGCATCTTCGCAATCCATAATTGTAGTTACTGCAGCTTCCAACATCACATCTTTAATTGATGCAGAATGCTGGGCCCCTACAGGGTCATGAGGATCGATAAGCAAATCAATATGTAAATCATTATGTTGAAATAAAACACTTGATAAGTTACTAAGATCTCCTGTATAGCCAACAAAATTTTCAGGATCAACTAAACTGGCAAGCGATCCATCGGACATTACGAAAGAAAGTTTGGAATCTTGCACTGCAAATGAACGCACATCATTCCATAGGGCATTTTGTATTGGAATAATATCATCCAACAAAATATTAACGTATGTAATTACCTGTTCGCCTCGCACTGGATTATACCCAGAGGTTTTTTCAGCTCCATTATTTTCAGAAATAATATTAGTGCCATATAGTGCATCGAATAAGCTCCCCCAACGAGCATTAGCTGCATTCAATGCATAACGAGCATTATCAACAGGAACAACAAGTTGTGGTCCTGCCAAATGGGCAATTTCTGTGTCGACATTAGTAGTTACAACTTGAAAATCTGGACCCTCAGGAACCAAATATCCTATTGATTGAAGAAATGTCAACGAGTCTTCTTCAGAGAACTTATTATCGGCAGAGATTTTTAACCATTCATCAATTTGATTTTGAAGATCATCACGTAAATCTAAGTGATCTTGATTACGAGGCCCTAAATCTGTGACAAGCTGGCTAAGTAATTTCCAAACTTGATTACTTGAAATTTCTAACCCAGGAAGAATAGTTTCATCAACTAACTGGTACAGTGGTTCAGCAACTTTGAGGTTTGCTATATCAACGTATTTTTCATTCATATTTTTATAACTGTATCCTTGGAGGTGTAGATTCAATATCTTCCAATGGAACTTCCTCCAATTCGTCTAGTAGCGCTTCGAAAGGCTCAGCCTGACCGTTTACATCTGTAGTCGAAGGCAGATCAAATTCACTAGCAAAACGACTGTACGATTCCATAGGATTGCCATATTTAATATGACCAGCAGTATGTTTTGCACAAGCCAATAACAATCGATCTCGTAAAGGAGAACTGGTACGGGCATAATCTTCAATCATGCATAATCCAATTTCTTGATTATGTGGATCATTGCCCTGCTTAGCAGCTGCAAAAGTAAGGGTCGCAACCAAAGATCTTCTTTCGTGTCCGGCATCTAAGTAAGCTTGTGTCCAGGACGCTGCTTCATCAGGTTGTAGTGCTGTGATTGCAGCATCAAGTTGTGACAACAGTTTTTCTTTGGACAGAGCATCTGCTGCTTGAGGAGGAGTAAAAGTTGGACGACCATTACCAGGAGTGTTCTTTATTAACATCGCACACTGATTGATAAAAGACCCCGCCACAAAAAGTAATTTTGTTTTGTGAGGATGCTGGAAATTAGCATAAAACCAAGAAAGAGTATTCGTATATTCATAACCATGCTGAGGCATTGAAAAGCTTTGTGGTGTCCCACATCGAAGCACAATTTCTGCAGCAGCAATTTGAATTGCATCGAGTATTTTTTGTGGGGACTTTCCAGATTTCAACAATCCGATAATAGCTTCAATGTATGAAGGTTCTACTTCTTCTAACAATGAACGCATTAACATTGCTTGTTCCGCATGTGACAAATCTGTTTCTTGCGCAAAAAGATTACTATCAGTAGTAGTAACAAGTGTAGGAGCCAACGATGAAGTTGGAGGATTCAGTTCAAGAAAATTTTTCTCAACCTCACATGCCATTTCATAAGCAGAGTACCAGTGTGGACCAACAGCAATATCAGGAACTCCAGCATATATTACGTCGTGTGCTTTTTCCCAGCCAACTGCACTAGATAATTCAATTGTGGCACGTGCTCGATACGACTTATGCCCTGTGGTGTAACTACGGTTATACAAAATGCGATCTTGGACATCGATAAGTCCAGCAAACATAAGATGAGCGAATACTTGTGGACGATCTTTTTCATTTTTTAATAAACCACGGAAAACAGCGTAAGACTCTTCAGCTTTGCTGTATTGAACCAATGTCAACCAATAATTAAGGCGTTCATCAAGTGATCCCTCTATATCCATAGCATCACTGTCCTCCCAGTGCGCTTCAGGAAGAGGAGGTTCAGGAAATTTCGCTTCATCATAGACTCGTCGGCCATAATGGCCAGGTGCACGTCCGAGTAATTGATTCCATACATCAAGACCAGTTGGTACATACCAAATCGTCTGTGCCATCGGTAGAAATTTTAATCGCTCTGGTAAGAAATCTGGCATACGCCAACTTGCACGAGCGCTAAGTAAACAATGATCATTATTAACAAATCTGACAACGCCATTATCAATACGTTGATGGAAGGGTGTATGAGTATACGGAGCGTGGATACGAACAGTTTCACGAATCATCTCATTTAATGGACGTCCTTGCCTCAATAATTCATAGAAAACATTACTAGCACCAACTTGATCACGATCCATAACTTTTTCTTCAAGAGATGCATACAGATTATTGGCACTATCCGTAAAATTGCTCTTCGTAGTAGTAGTCATCAAATTCTCTCTCAGCTAAAAAGCAGTGCTATTTAGCGGCATCATATCAAAAACTGAAGAAAATATCTTGATGCAAATCATGGTATATTAGATAAATATTAGAGATAGAGGCATAATGAGCGATACAGTGAATCTACAAAACTACCTTGCAAAATATACAGAAAATTTGCTTAAGCAGACTGCCACTGCTATTGAAGATCTTAATCTAGAGGAATTACACTACCGACCTGATGGCCCGTGTAATTCAATCGCGTTCGATGCATGGCACATTATTAGAACAGCAGATAATCTCATTCACTTTGCTTTTGAACGAGAAATGCCTATTTGGATTGTGCAAGGACTAAATGAAAAATGGGGGCTTCCTAAGGCGGACCAAGGAACTGGCATGACACCAGAGGAGGCATATGCACTTCGATTCCCAGGTGCAGCGCAACTCGCCCAATATTCACGTGACGTTTCAACTGCCATTGTTCCACGAATAGGAGCAATGAGTGATGAATATTTATTAGAGCGCATCGATATCAAGCCGAATGGTAATCTTGCCAAAAAAGATATTATTGGGCAGGTTATTATAAATCACGGTAATAATCATTATGGACAAATCAATATGGCACTCACAATGGTTGGAAAACCAGGTTTAGGGATCTAATACATCGAAAGTTGGATTTACCTTTTTTTACCTCTGGTAAATGGAATAAATTCACCTAGCCAAAGTGCAATAAAGATTAATAGAATTTGAATCACAGCTCTAACAGTATGCCATGTGTGGCTTAGGTATATTCCATCCAATGCAATATTATTGATCCACATATTTAAATTTGCTGAGTACAACACAATTAACAGTAATACCAGTCCCAAAGCAGCCAATCGTCGTGATTTAGGCAATATCAATAAAAATCCTAAAATTACTTCACACAACCCACTCAACAACACCCAAAACATAGGGAATCCAATAATATTTGGAACGATCGGTTTAAACCAATTTGGATCGAGAAAATGATCGACACCAATATAAATAAAACCAATTCCCACAAGAAATGAAACTATATGACGCACATATATCAATATGGTATCGGCCTTCAAAGGTACACTCCGGATAAGAACAATTTATAGTGCCAAAGCTGTGGAGAAATCGGGAATTCCCTCCCAACGAACGTCTCCATTTTGTCTCATTATAGCAATAGTCTTAATTGCTTCAGGATTACCAATGCCATGTGGCGCAACGCCTGTCAATACACGAACAATATTTTCTGCCTGTTTACGACTCATTTCACGCGCAGACACAGGTGACCCAGTGGCAATGTGAGGAGTAATAATCAAGTTATCTAAATTAAGCAAAGGATCTTGAGCATCAATAGGTTCTATCTCTGTCACGTCCAAAGCTGCAGCACTAATTTCAGAATTTACTAGTGCTTCATACAGTGCGCTCCCATCTACTATCGGACCTCTAGCAGTATTGACAAGAATACTAGAAGTTTTCATCGTTCTGAATGCTTCGGGATTGAATAGATGGTTTGTCTCAGTTGTTGAAGGGGCGTGAACACTAATAAAATCAGATTCTGTTAACAGTTCCTTGAATTCAACCAGTTGAACCCCAAATAAATCTGCTGTCGTTTGAGCAATATAAGGGTCATACGCAAGGATTTTGAAGGGACCAAAACCACGTACGCGTGTCGCAAATGCTTTTCCAATATTTCCAAAACCTACTATGCCTACTGTACTTCCAGCTATACGACGAAGATCACTAACTTTTTCACGAACAAGTGCTGGATTAGAACTCCAATTCCCAGATTTTACCTCTCCATCAAATTCGCGAATCAATCTGGTTAAAGCTAATAAAAGACCCATCGCGTGATCTGCCACTTCAGTAGTATTAACACCAGGTGTATTGCAAGCTAATATACCCAATTCAGTGGCTGTATCTAAGTCTATGGAGTCTACTCCAACTCCAGATCTGCTAAGTACTTTCAACTTCGGGCAAGATCGAAGTACTTCTGCATCCGTTAAAGGTAATGTGCCAACCATAGCACCATCAACATCTCTTAATAGATCTATATATTCTTCTTTCGAAGTACGTGCATTAACTGATTGCTCAACTAATTCAAAACCGTGTGCTGTAAAAAATGTAGGGTCAGAAAGTGGTCGACCACCATTAAAAACTCGAATCGTCATTAGTAACTCCTTACTATCATCAACTAAACTACCACACCTCTGTAAAATTACATCACTAGGAGTGCTCCGAAAAACCAGTTACTCTATACTGAAAGGTAATACTATAACTGGGGGTATTATGTCCTACGAACTGCTAGTCGGGTTATTGTGCATTTTTGTGGCTGGAATACAAACGTACAGAAAAAGACAGCGTGATCCAAACGAAACTAGACCATCAATCTTTCTAGTTGGAGATAGCTGGTTATGGATTGTTTTTACAGGAGGTATCGGAGTCTATCTTGTTGTTAGTGATCTTTTTATACAGGGGACATCATGACGGAAATTCATAATCACGAAGAACTTGAACAGAAAATAAATGCTCTAGAAGAAAAGCTAAATGCACTTTCTGCAAGTTTTGAATCACTTGCAGAAGCACTAGAAATGCACATCATACCTTCTATTAATCAAATTCTGACTTTCCCTCAGCAAAATTTTAATGATGTACCTCTCACATCATCACAAATTGTTCCACAACAAGGAATTCTAATGCCTTTTCCTGGTGCAATCGATTTACACGATGCCTTCGAAGAACTAAATATACTTAAAGAAACTATGCGAGTGTCATCATTTGATGACATCCCGCTAACCTCCTTAACAGATTTAGCAAAACCTGAAGATTCCGTTCTGCATAATGCATTCGATTGGAATGATGAAGAAGATTCTACGCTGATGGCCGGGTGGGCATACAATTTACTCGCTACGCTAGATAATCAAGATGGATTGACATAGAAGGTGATGATTTATGCACATTTTTAAAGATCAAGTAGCAGTCATAACTGGCGGTGCATCAGGAATTGGTAAAGCATTTGCATATCAATTTGGTACAGAAGGAATGAAAGTAGTCATAGCTGACATAGAGGAAAATTCGCTTGATAATGCTGTGAATGAACTTCAATCACATGATATTGATGTAATTGGAATAATTACAGATGTCAGCAATCAAAAAGATGTTGCAAATTTATACAAAAAAACCATCGACCATTTCGGTAAGGTCCATATACTTTGCAACAATGCAGGTGTGGCTGGAGATCTGGACTTTGTCGGGCAACGGAACAAACCACTTTGGGAACAATCATCTTCTCTCTGGGATTGGACATTTGGTGTCAATGTCTCAGGAGTACTTAATGGAATAAAAGAATTCCTTCCTTCAATGTTAAAACAAAATGAACCTGGACATATAGTCAATACAGCTTCAATGGCTGGCCTACTTGGAGGATCTACTTCAGGAATTTATGGAGCAACAAAACATGCTGTAGTTCGGATCTCAGAAGCACTTTTCTTTCAATTAGAGGAAATTGATTCTCCTATCAAAGCATCTGTACTATGCCCAGGTATTATTAATACGCGCATTTTCTCATCTGGTCGAAATAGGCCAGATAGCATGTGGGAAAATAGTGAAAAACCAACACTAAAAATGATAGATGAACAAATTAGACAAGGAGATAAACATTTTAGCCATGGTCTCCCTCCTGAAATAGTTGCAAAGCAGGTAATGCAAGCTATCCAAGATGAACAATTTTGGATTCTCACTGAAGATGTACCTCTCAATAGAATTAAGAACAGGACGGAACACATTATAGAAATGCAAAACCCTATTCTTTCCAAAAAGAACCCATCTGAAAGTTATTCAAACCCACCAATCATGGAAGATAATTAAGGAAACATGATGAACCCTAACGAACGATTTCCAATTAGCTTGGGAGAAGCCATTTTCACTTTAAGAGCAATTCGACGTTTCAAAAATGAACCTATTGACAATGAAATCATTAAGGACATTTTACTTTCTGCCACCCAAGCACCCTCAGGTGGAAACTCACAACCTTGGCATTTTCTAGTTATCAAAGATAAAAAGCAGAAACAAGAATTCGCAGAGTTATATCATCAGGCATGGTGGGCAAAACGTGCAGACCAAGGGATATATAAACCTGAAGATATCGCAGAAAACAATAAAACCACTCTGTCTGCCATGAAACTTTCTGATGAGATCGCAACAGCACCTGCCATTATTCTTATTTGTGCAACCGCACAAGGTTCTGGTCCTATGGGATCAGTAATTCCTGCAGTGCAGAACTTACTACTAACTGCACGTTCATTGGGTATAGGAGGTACAATTACAACACTTCATCCATCTGTAGAAGATCAAGTAAAATCTATGTTCAACATGCCAGAAAATGTACAGATTGTTTATTGTGTGCCAATAGGATATCCAAAAGGAAATTTTGGACCTGTACAAAGGAAACCGCTTGCTGAAGTCACATCTCTTGGAGTTTGGGGAGAGCCTTTATAAGGCATTAGTCAATTTCTATCTTAACTACAGCGATTCCACTTTCACCTGCGATTGCATAGTATAAAAAGACTTCATCATTATTTACCAAGATAGCTGGATCTCTCAATTGATTGACATGCCCGTAAGCTGTACTTCGCACCGATGGAACTAAAGGAGCATTAGCTCCTTCCCAATCAAATTCAGGATGAAGTAATTCAATAGCATCTTCTGCTTGCCAGTCCATCCAATGGTTCGTTAGGTCTATACGACTTAACAGTATACTTTCAGGAATATCACCTACTTGAGTCCAAAAAACCAAAAGAACGTTATCACGTACTAAAACAGCAGAATGACGCATATTAGGATTAAATAACAAAGGGCCTTCTTTAAAATCATCCTGACCGTTAGCTGATTTATACACCTGTCCGGGCATAGAAAGAGCGTAAGTTTCACCTTCATACTTAAAAATTCGCATATAAGTACGTCCAAGGATCGCTGATCTCGCACGAAATGAAATCCCATCATCCGAAAATGCTAAGCGTGATACTTGATTACCAGCAGATTCTAACCCATGAAAATACATTAGGATTAGTTTATTTGAAGAATCCACAATCACATCTGGTGATGCAATATGCGGGGTACTTATTTCCGTTAACAAATCATGAGATATCGCTGCACCTTGTCTGCGCAGTTCATATTCCTTGAGCATTTCTGGAGAAATTTCTGGTGCCTCTGTAAGGAAACAAGATTCAGAGAGCTGAAGGCTGCCGGGAGAATAAATTGCCCACGGTCCCAAAGGATTATCTGCATAAGCCAGCCTAATATAACTCCCTTTATGATCTGCAAAGTAAAGATAATAGGCACCTAAAGGATTCTTAATCCATTCAGGAACCTTTATTACTGAAGGGCCTTGTATATTAGTACCAATACTAGAATCGCTACTTGGAGTAATCATAGGAAAATCAACAACACGATTAACTTGTACGTTATGGATTCGCACTTTATGTCACCACCAAATCTTCTGCAAAACAAGCAAACCCTTATACATTTCTCTCAGTTTTGCTATAAAAAGACATAATATATTAACTTTTGACAGGATTATAACTATTTACACAAATATACGTGTCGTAGATTTATCTGACCGACTCTCAGGAGCTTATGCTGCAAGAATGTTTGGGGATCTCGGTGCAGATGTAATTTTAGCTGAATCAAATTTCGGACATTCATTAAGACATGAACCTCCATTCATAAACAATGAAGCTGGAAAAGAAAATAGCCTTCTACATAACTATGTTAATTGGAACAAATCATCCTTAATTTACGAGCGACTTGATGAAATTAACGAACTCGTTTCACAAACAGATATACTTATTACTACGGCAAGCCCCATCAGTTTAGAATTACAAAATTTAATTGCATCATTAAAAAGTAACGCCATCCATCTTTCGATTACACCGCACGGACTCGAAGGAGAATTATCATCTGTCTCTGGTAATAATCTTACTCACAGTGCACGAACTGGATGGGCCTATATCAACGGCTACCTAGATGAGTCACCTTTGCAGATGCCTAATAGACAAAGCGGATACATAGCTGGAATAGCCGGCTTCATGGTAGCGAGCGCTGCATTACTTCGAAAGGATCAATCACCAACATATGAATTAGCAGATGTCAGTGAATTTGATGCATTCTCACTTACCGTCCATCCTTGGGGAGTAGCAGCGGTATATCAAGGTATTGGATCAACTTATGGACCCGCTGGTGGACGACAAAGAGGAGAGCCTCATCCATTATTTTCAACATCAGACGGACAGATAGCCTTAGCATTTGGTGATTGGCATCATTGGCAAAAGGCAATGGATATACTTAATCTTCCTGAATTCGCAGATCATCCTGATTTAGTGCCAGATATAGGACGACATGCAAAAGATTTGGACCCAGTTCGAGCCGGTGCAGCGCGTGAGCTCTTCAATTTAGAACGTTGGCCCTTATTTCATGCCCTGTCAGAACTTAGATGTGTTTCAGGAGTTGTACAAGATATGAAAGATATCATTGAGAATCCGCACCTAGAACAACGTGATTTCTTAAGAACAACTTCTATACTAGACAAATCTATTCGTATGCCAGGAGCCTGGACAAAATCAACTCCTGTAAGTTGGGAGCTGAAGAAATCAGCACCTCAACACGGGCAACATACTTCGACATTCAAACGTGTATCCCCGAATAATTCAAAAAAAACTCAAACAGTAAAAAACGCATCACATTCAGAAGGTCCCTTGCATGGAGTTCGTGTACTTAGCTTTGGACAGGCATGGTCGGGTACTTTTGGAACTGAACTACTAGGACTACTTGGTGCAGATGTTATCCAAATTGAAACAGTCGACCGACAAGATGTATGGCGGCGTACTCGTGACACAATTCCGGCTGGTATAAAAGATCCTGCCAAAAAACAACACACTCTAAATACTCAAGGTCTTTATAATTCTGTAAACCTGAACAAACGAGCAATTACTCTTGACTTATCACAAGAAGAAGGTCTGTCGATGTTCTGGCAGATGTTACCAAAATTCGACATTCTCGCAGATAATTTTAGACCAAATGTAATGGAACGCTGGGGTATTACATTAGAAAAACTTGAGGAAGTTTGCCCCAAAATTATTTATGCTTCAATTTCATCATATGGAGCATATGGCCCTTATAAAGATTTCCCTGGTATAGGTACCACTATTGAGCCCATGTCCGGTTTGTCATCTATTCATGGATATGAAAATGAGGCCGGTATGAATACAGGAGGGCTCTACCCAGATTCAGTAGCTGCCTACTATTTTGCAGGTTCAGTGATAGGAGCTTTATATCAGCGCGATATAATTAATAAACCTCAAAGAATTGAACTATCGATGTTGGAAGCAATGATTACAGTATGTGGAGATGCCGTAGCTGAATATGATGGGTTAGGATCGATTGCAAAACCCCAAGGCAACCACCACCCTCGAATATCTCCTCATAATATTTACCCAACAACGAATAATGAATGGATCGCAATAGCAATTGAATCGGACAATGTTTGGGAAAAATTTGTACAATTCACCGATATACCTCATTTGAAAAACCTTGAATTTAACAGCATGCGAAATCGTAAAAAAAATGAAAAGAGCTTAGATTTGTTAATCGAGAATTGGACTATTCAACAAGATGCTAAAATCTTAGAGAATAATCTATGTGAACTTGGAATTGCTGCCGCGCGTGTGGTCCCTTTATATGAAGTTTATAGTAGTCCAAGTAAATCCTCTCTAGACAGAGGGTTTATCAAAGAAATCGACCATCCTGAGACAGGTCCAACTTATTTACCTTTACGACCTTGGAAATTATCACATTCACCTAATCCAGGTATTAGACCATCACCCTGTGTTGGAGAACATAGTCAAGAGGTTTTTTTACAAGAATTAGATATCGGGATACAAAGGTATAAGGAATTAGTCAAAGATAGAATTACCGGGACGTTATATGAAACTTCTCAGGAAAATTAAGAAAATAATATAAGGAAATTTCTATGGTGCTTTCAAATCTACTAGTCGCAAATCGTGGTGAAATAGCTATTCGAATAATCCGTGCAGCTGAAGACATAGGAATAAAAACTACAGCAATCTTTTCGACTGATGACGCTAATTCAATACATACTCAAGCTGCTGATAACTCAATTTCATTAGAAGAAAAAGGGGCCACTGCTTATCTCAATATTGAAAACATCATTGAACAAGCAAAAATTAATGGATGTGATGCAATTCATCCAGGTTATGGGTTTTTGTCTGAAAATTCTCTGTTCGCACAACGCTGTAAAGAAGAAGGTCTAGTTTTTGTAGGGCCTTCAATTGAGAATTTAGAATTGTTTGGTAATAAAGGTCAGGCAATTGCTGCAGCCAAAGAAATTGGCATCCCCACCCTAAATGGAATCAGTCACTCAATAACATTAGAAGAAGCTTCTGAATTTTTTCAATCATTAGGATCAAATCCTGCTGTAATGATCAAAGCAATGGCTGGAGGAGGAGGGCGAGGGAGTCGTGCAGTAACTGATTTAGCTGAGCTTGAAAGTGCATTTAAGAGCTGTCAAGTTGAGGCAAGAATTGCTTTTGGAAATGAAGACTTATATATCGAAGAATTTTTACCTAGGGCTCGACACATAGAAGTACAAATCATTGGTGACCATACTGGTAAAATAATACATCTAGGTGAACGAGAATGTAGTGTGCAACGACGCCACCAAAAATTAATTGAAATCGCACCGGCACCATATCTTCCTGAAGCATTAAGAGAAAAAATTAGTACCGCCGCTGTACAGTTTGCAAAAAAAGTGAATTACCAAAGTTTAGGAACTTTTGAATTTTTGGTAAATACTAATTCTGATGAAGGAGGAGAGCCCTTCGTTTTTATAGAGGCTAATGCACGTCTTCAAGTCGAACATACTGTCACTGAAGAAGTCACTGGTGTAGATATTGTCCAATCGCAACTTCATATTGCACAGGGCGTAAGCCTCAAGGATCTTGGCTTGGATGAACAAAAAAATATCACTACGACGGGATACTCTATTCAAACTCGAGTCAATATGGAAGCATTCGATAATAATGGAAATATTCGACCATCAGGTGGAGTACTAACTGCCTACGACATACCAGGGGGACCGGGAATTAGAGTAGATGGTTTTGGTTACACAGGTTATGAAACAAGTCCATCTTTTGACTCTCTACTAGCAAAGCTAATCATCCATTCGAAATCCTCACAATTTGAAAAAGCAGCAGCAAAATCACTTAGAGCACTCAATGAATTTCGAATAGAAGGAATCACCACCAATATTCAATTTTTACAAACAATCCTAAAACACCAAGATTTTATAACTGGTAATTTCTACACACGCTTTATTGATGAAAACATAAAGGAATTAGTTGAAAATTCAGCATTGATCGAACAACGATATTCAATCAATACAACTGCAAAGGTCGAGAATGATACTGGATTTGCGGGAGCACAAATTGAAAGCAAAGATCCCCTAGCGCTTTTTGCACACGATGCAGCTGTAAAACATTCACAAAATCTGCAAACAAATGAAGTACAACAGAACACAAGTCAGTCAATTGATACTGAAGGTGTTGAAGGAATATTTGCGCCAATTCAAGGAACCATTTTAGAAATTAATGTTGCAGAGGGAGATCGAGTCTTAAAAGGACAACCCATAGCAGTAATGGAAGCTATGAAAATGGAACATGTCATCGAAGCAAGTTGTTCAGGTATTGTACGAGAAGTACATATATCAATAGGAGATGTCATTCGAGAAGGTTTTGCACTAATTTACGTGGAGGAAATAGACAGCACAGATGAATATGAAGGTTCTAATGATAATATCGACCTCGATTTCATTCGTTCCGATTTGGAGGAACTTAATGAACGTCGATCATATATTTTTGATGAAAATCGACCTGACGCAGTTGAACGTAGACACTCAAAAGGACAACGTACAGCACGGGAAAATTTAAGTGATCTATTCGATGCAGATACATTTACTGAATTTGGTCCTTTAGTAGTAGCAGCACAGCGTTCACGTAGGACGGAACAATGGCTACGTGAACGAACTCCTGCTGATGGTTTAGTGGCTGGGACAGGTCAAATCAATGAAGATTTAGTTGGCAAAGAAAATGCGAGATCCATTGCAGTGCATTATGACTACACAGTTTTTGCAGGAACGCAAGGTAATCGCAACCACTATAAACAAGACCGTATGTACGACCTTGCTCATCGATACATGCTTCCTGTGATTCTGTACTCTGAAGGTGGTGGTGGACGACCTGGTGATACAGGACGAGAAGGTAGCGCTGCAGTTGATACCTACACATTCACACAATTTTCAAAACTTAGTGGTTTAGTGCCTTTAGTAGGCGTCAATTCAGGGCGCTGTTTCGCTGGAAACACCGCACTACTTGCCTGCTGTGATGTAATTATCGCAACAGAGAACTCGACTATTGCAATGGGCGGACCAGCCATGATTGAAGGAGGCAACTTAGGTGTTTATACACCGGAAGAAGTTGGACCTATGTCTTTTCAAGTTCCAAATGGAGTTGTCGATATTCTTGTCAAAGATGAAACTGAAGCCACAAGTGTTGCAAAAAAATATTTATCATACTTTCAAGGATCTATTGAAAATTGGGAGGAATCAGATCAAAGATCAATGCGACACATAGTGCCTGAAAATCGTCTACGCATGTACAACATGCGGGAAATAATAAAAACATTAGCCGATAAAGATTCAGTCCTTGAAATCAGAGAAAATTTTGGTGTAGGGATTATTACTTGTTTCATTCGCATAGAAGGAAAACCTCTCGGGTTAATCGCAAACAACCCTCATCATCTTGCAGGTGCTATCGATAGTGACGGAGCAGATAAAGGAGCAAGATTCCTTCAATTATGTGACGCTTTCGATCTTCCTGTTATTAGTTTGATGGATTGTCCAGGCATGATGGTAGGTCCTGAAGTTGAAAGAACGGCTTTAGTCAGACACTGTGCACGAATGTTTAACACTGGGGCTAATTTGTCCGTCCCCATGTTTGGTATCGTAATAAGAAAATCATATGGACTAGGAGTGCAAGCGATGTGTGGAGCTAGCTCTTTAGTGCCATTTTTCACTGTTGCATGGCCAACCGCAGAATTTGCGGGAATGAATATTGAAGGGGCTGTAAAACTTGGATATCGCGACGATCTTGCTGCCATAGAGAATCCTGATGAAAGAATAGATGCTTATGAAAGAATGGTTGCTGAAAAATATGAAAATGCTAAAGCGGTAAATACAGCAATCTATTTTGGTATCGATGATGTTATTGATCCTGCAGATACACGGAGATGGATTGCCAACGGGTTACGTAGTCTCCCACCTGTTCCAAAACGGACTAATAAGAAAAGACCCTATATTGATACTTGGTAATAATTAGTTATTTCTTATTTAAAATTGCTTTATTTTTTCAACAGTCATGTCATCCAGACGCCGGACTAGCTCCACCATAAGTTGTATAGCACCTTCAACGTCATCTCGATGGATTACTCCGGTATGACTATGTAAATATCGTGTCGGTACTGTCACATTAATCGCAGGGACACCAGCACCTGTTTTCTGTATAGCTGCACCATCTTGCCCATACCCACTTAAAACATTGAACTGCAAAGGGATATTAAGATCTTGGGCGATATCCACAACTAAATCACGTAAGCGGTTATTAGGTAACATCGAAGAGTCATGAAGGAAAATACCTGGGCCACTTCCAACTAATTCTTGAGCTTCATCAGCAGTAATACCTGGATAGTCTCCAGCGACACCTGATTCAAGAGAGATACCTATATCCGGAGATACTGCAAATGCACTTGTCTGAGCACCTCTTAGTCCAACTTCTTCTTGTACAGTTGCAACTCCATAAACAGTATTGGGATGACCTAATTGCTTTAATCTTTTTATAGTTTGCAGCATTACTGCAACTCCGGCACGATCATCCCAAGCTTTGCCCATATATAGGCAATTACCTTCCATTTCTTGAAAATATGATGCTGGTGCGATTGCATCACCAGGACGAATATTTAAGCGATCTTCAGCATCTTCTTTTGAACTTGCACCCACATCGATAAATATGTCATCACGCTTAAATATTTTCGATCGTGCATCTTGAGACATTACATGTGGAGTTTTAATACCACTCACACCAGGAACCTCACCTTCACGTGTGAGTATAATCCAACGTTGGTTAATCAATGCTTGATCTAACCAACCACCTAAAGGTTGAATTTTTATGTACCCTTCTGGGGTAATTCTTCGAACCATTAGCCCCAATTCATCCATATGTGCAGCAAACATGATGCGTGGAGAAGAAGAAGCACCTTTTAATTCTGAGATAACTGATCCTAATCCATCATTTCCAATTGAATCGACTACTAATTCAAGTTCTTCTCTCACAATTTCTCGTACCGGTCCTTCAAATCCTGTTGGGCCCAGTGCATTTGATAAACGTTCAAGTATTCGACGATTATCATCATGTTCAGCTGTCATCTCTTTTACCTTTCGATATAGACTTAATTAGCACGTCTTCCTCCGTCTACGGGAATTATTGTACCTGTTATATATGAAGCTTCATCACTGCATAGATAAACCACTAAATCTGCTATTTCTTCAGGATCTCCGTAACGCTTTAATGCTGATCTGGCAGCGTATTGCACGTGTACATCATCAGGATCATCAGGGTTTCTTTGTCTTTCAATTGATCTCATCATTCGAGTTTCGGTAGGACCAGGTGCTACAGCATTTACGCGAATACCCTCGGGACCCCATTCAACTGCTGCTGATTTAGTCATCCCTACTACAGCATGTTTACTTGCGCCATAAGCAACCATATCAACAGTAGCACCAAGTCCTGCAGTAGAAGCTGTATTCACAATCACTCCAGAATGTTGTTTTAACATCACCTCGCCTACATATTTTAATCCAAGCCAAACACCCTTAACATTGACCGCAATGACTTTATCAAATATCTCTTCCGGGTATTGTGTTATTGGTTGTATTACACCTTCAATCCCTGCATTATTAAAAAAACAATCTATTCTTCCGAATGTACTAACTGTTGTTGAAACGATCTTCTCCACATCATTAGTAAGAGTCATATCTGCAACAATTTCAATAGCTCTTCCATCATATTGACCTAGTTGTTTTGCAGTATTTTCAAGGGCTTGTTGGTCCATATCAACCCTGACTACTCTAGCTCCTAGCGCTAAAAATTTTTGACATGCAGCAAAACCAATTCCTCCCGCAGCACCGGTAACAATTACAATTTTTTCTTCAAAATTTTTCTGCATCAACCCACTCCTAGTTATTCTGATGAAATGAGAATAGACTTCATACAGTAATCTGACCAGTATTATGAAAATTAATCCCCCGTACATATGGAGATTTAGCATGAAACAAGCTGTAACAACAAAAAATCCATCTTCATTCGATATCGTAGAATTCGATGAACGAGAACCACAATCAAATGAAGTATTGATTAAAATTAAAGCTAGTGGAATTTGTGGCTCAGATCTTCATGCATATCGTGAACCTGAAAAATGGACTGCAGGTCGAGTATTGGGACATGAAATAGCAGGGGAAGTAGAATCAATTGGAGACAAAGTCACCAGAGTCAAAATAGGTCAACGTGTAGCGTTTCAACCTCGTCTATTTTGTGGTATTTGTTCATCATGTCAAGGTGGACGAACTGAATTATGTCAAAATGCAGGAGGATTACACGGTGCAACATTTTTCACCAATGGAACGCAATTGCCTGGGGGTTTTAGAGAGACATTAGTTGTACCAGAAGTAAATCTATTTCCTGTTGATGATGATTTAGATTTTGCAATTGCTGCTCTTGCCGAGCCTCTATCAGTTGCTGTTCACGGTCATCGTGTGGCAACACAACTTGATCCTATGACTACAACTCACGGCGAAAGAGTAGTAATACTTGGAGCAGGGCCGATTGGATTAATGTCAGTCTTTTATGCCAGACAAGCTGGTGCAGGAGATATTGCAGTTACAGCAAGATATCCTCAACAAATCGAAGCCGCAAAAATGCTAGGAGCAACACACGTCTTCCCGTCAGATGAAGATGGTCCTGAGCGATTGGAACACTGGTCAAAACAAAATCCTGTGGACTTAGTTATGGAAACAGTTGGTGGAACGGCACAAACACCAACATTAGCATCACGTATTTCGCGCATTGGAGGGAAAATTCTTCTTTTGGGTGTTTTCTCTGGAGATAACCCCCTTCCAGCAAGATCAATTGTCTCAAAACAACTCAGAATTGCAGGAACAATTTTCTATGGCTATATAGGATTCCATCATGACTATGAAATAGCTACACAGCTTCTCAGTTCACATAGAGAGAAAATGGCAAAATTGATTACACACCGTGTACCTTTGGAAGACGTGGCAAAAGGTATAGAGTTGGCAGGAAATAAAAAAAGTGGATCGATTAAGGTAACGGTTGAGTCAAACTACTAAAAATTTGGATTTTTAGTTAGTATGCACTCCTAGCTAGGGAGGATTTTATGGAACAGCGACAAATTGGTAATACCGACTTAATTGTTTCTGCAGTAGGTTTTGGAACCTGGGAAATGAGCACTACTGCATACGGAGAAATTGACGTTAATGAAGCTGCTTTAGCTGTTAATCAAGCAATCGATGCAGGGATTACATTGTTTGACACGGCCGAAGTATATGGACCTTATCATTCTGAAGAATTGCTAGCAAAAGCACTTGGACCGAGAAGAAAAGATATTACCTTAGTTACAAAAGTTGGATTTGAATATGACGACACCCCAAAAAATATTGGTAGAAACTCTAAAAAAGAACATATTATTGAACGAGCAGAGGCATGCTTAAATAGATTGCAAACTGACGTCATTGACCTATTGTTAATCCATTGGCCCGATCATGACACCCCATTTGATGAAACAATGCAAGGATTGGAAGAACTAAAAAAATCTGGAAAAATTCGTCACTACGGCGTTTCAAACTTCACAGTTGAAATGATGCAGGAATGTGAAAAAAATGGCTCACTTGCTGCAAATCAAGTTGGATACCACATGTTTGATCGCAGGATGGAATCAGCAGTACTTCCATATTGTAAGGAAAGCAACACTGGCTTTATGGCCTATGGAAGTCTTGGTTTCGGGTTGTTATCTGGTGCTTTCACCACTGAGACTCGTTTTGTAGATTGGGATTGGAGAAGTCGTGGTGTTGCATTTGGACTTCCACTTTTTCAACCTGATGATTTTGAGAAAGAAATACGTGTATCAGAAAGACTAAAAAAATTAGCTGCAGAACATGGTAAATCACTACCGCAACTTGCAATTGCTTGGGTATTAGGTAATTCTGCAGTTTCTGTTGCGTTAGTTGGGATGAGAAACAAACAAGAATTACAAGAAAATGTTGCTGCTGCAGATTGGCGTCTATCTGATGAAGTTAGATCACAAATTGATCAAATATTTGAAGAGGAAAAAGTCCCTACATATATAGATGCGGCTCAGGCAATTTAAATTTCATACCGAAGATAATGAAAGCCTAAGTACCACAACTCCTGTAATAATAAGCGCTATCCCAAGGATAGCCATGGGAGGAAGTGCATCACCAAATATGATGTAACTCCCTATTGCAACAAGAGCAATGCCACTAGAAGCCCAAATAGCATAAACCAGACCGACTGGTAAGGATTTAACGATAATCGCCATTAACGAAATAGCTATTGCATAACCCACTAAAGTCGTAATCGTGTAAGGAAGACGTGAAAATCCATCTGAAGCACGTAAAGAAAAAGTGGCTCCAACTTCAACAGATATTGCTATGACCAGTAAAATCCACGCCAAAATGTTACTTATCCTCTATATAGTAAGTATGATAGCACTGAATTCAGTAAACTTATTTAATAGCAAATGACAGGAAGATAAATGAAATTTAGTATCTGGCCAGGTTCTGCAGCACCTTACGATCAAATTGAAAAACTAGCACTACACGCAGAAAAAACAGGATGGGATGGCTTGTGGATTGCAGATCATTTCATGCCCAATCGTGATGACGATAATACTGGTCCCACAGGCGAGGCATGGACTATTCTTTCTGCTTTATCTGTCAAAATACCTAGGATACGTTTAGGAACTTTGGTTACTGGCAACACATATCGACATCCTGCAGTACTGGCGAAACAGGCGGCACAAGTAGATATCATTAGCAAAGGACGTTTAGTTTTTGGACTAGGGGCAGGGTGGCAAGAAAACGAGCACCGTGCCTATGGGATCGAGTATTCAACTGTAGGCGGGCGCATGCGCCGACTCGAAGAAGCTGTTCAAATAATAAAAAACTTATTTTCGAAAGAAAGAACTAATTTCGATGGTGAATTCTATACTCTACAAGAAGCTCCACTTTCACCAAAACCCCTACAACAAAATGGACCACCATTACTCATCGGAGGAGGTGGAGAAAAAGTGACAATGCGCATTGCTGCACAATATGCAGATGAGTGGAATGTATGGGGAACTCCTACGGTTCTAGCAGCAAAAGGCCCTATCTTAGAAGCACACGCAACAACAATAGGACGCGATATAAATGAAATACAACGATCAGCGCAGGCCTTAGTTGTGCATAGTGATGATCCGAAAATAATTGAAAAAGCCTTAGAAAATACAGAACGCCAAATGATTGCAGGAAATTCTGAACAGTTATGTCAAATTATGCAAGACTACCTCGACGCAGGAGTATCAGAGTTCATACTGCCCAACTTCAACTTAGGTTCTTCACTGGATCAACAAATTGAAGCATATGATCAATTTATGGAAGAAGTTGCAAAGAACTTCAAATAACTAATCGCCAAGTGCTTCTGAAATATCTTGAATAAGCTCTGCAGACAAAGGTTTAACAATTTTTAAACATGATGGGCAATCAGGTTGTGATGGTGCCCCCGTATCGTGTAATCGAGTTCTAGTAGGACCACTAAGAAGAATCCCGCAAAGTGTTTCTGCACTATCAATCTCAAAAACCCTTTCATCATGATCTATTTCTTGAGGATTTTCTAACTCAACCCAATGCCAATCTTCAGAAAAATCTTCAAGTAATTTTGCAACAATTCGCATACTTATCCCTTAGTCTCTGCATAGATGGTACAATAGTATTTCCATACGACTATTAATTAATTTAGTGTAGTGTTTAATTTAAATTGACGAATTGAAAGGAAATTTTATGCCTATCGTGGATTTTTCGCTTGAAGGTAAGGTAGCTATCGTAACTGGAGGCAGTAGGGGCATTGGAAGAGCAATCGCGATTGGCCTAGCTGAAGCTGGAGCAAATGTCAGTATCGCTGCAAGAAAACCTGAATCATTGGAGGAAGCCGTCCAAGCTGTCGAAAAAACTGGCCAAAAAGCTATCGGTGTAGCAACTAATGTTCGAGATATGGACTCGATTCAATCACTAGTGGATGAAACACAAAGCCAATTAGGACGAGTCGACATACTCGTCAATAATGCCGCGACAAATCCTTTAATGGGACCAGTAGACAATGTTGATGAGCGTGCTTGGGACGTTGTAATGAATACAAATGTAAAATCTGCTTTTTTTCTCTCAAAAATGTTTCGTGAAGCAATACAACAGCATGGTGAAGGTGGTTCGATAATTAATATTAGTTCAGTCGGTGGACTAAGAGCTTCAGTACAATTACCAATATATTCAGTATCAAAAGCAGCAATTATTATGATGACTCAAGTTTTAGCTGCACAATGGGGAAATGACAATATACGGGTCAATTGCATAGCTCCAGGGCTAATTAAAACTGATTTTTCACGTGCATTATGGGATGGTAATGAAGCAAAAGATATCCAACACGGAGGTGTAGCATTGAGTCGTTTTGGATTACCTGAAGATATGGCTGGAGCGGCAGTTTATTTAGCAAGTGATGCAAGTTCTTTTGTTACAGGACAAACGATGGTACTCGATGGTGGGGGTATTTTATAATTTTGTCATTGAAGTGATTTAATTTTTTCTTTTTAAGTGAGTTAAATCAACTTCTCTGCGAAAAACATCCCTCTATGCTAAAATTATGTACAACTAAAAGATGGGCGGGCGACATTGCAATCACTAACATATCAAAGAGCCACAAGCATTGGTGAAGCTGTTAGTTTACTCCAAAATGGGGGAGATACAGCTAGAGTACTAGCAGGTGGAACTGATCTAATCGTTCAAGCAAGAGAGCGTAAAAGAGATGTTTCACTTCTGGTAGATGTAAAACATATCCCAGAATTAATTGGGGTCAGTTATAGTCCCGATACTGGATTAGTTATTGGTGCTGCAACCCCGCTTTATCAAGTGTATGGAAATAAGGACGTAAAGGAGCACTACCCCTCTATCGTAGAAGCTTCAAGTGTAATTGGAGGAACTGCAATACAAGGACGAGCAAGCCTTGGTGGGAATCTTTGTAACTCTTCACCTGCAGGAGATTCACTTACAGCTATGATGGCCATCAATGCAATAGCGCATATTGCAGGTCCACAAGGTGAACGTGATGTCCCCGTAGAGGATTTTTTTACTGGACCGGGCCGTAATGTTTTAGAAGCTGGTGAATTTGTAGTAAATATCCATATCGCACCTCACCAATCAGGAACAGGTGGAGCTTGGCAAAGATTCATTCCACGAAATGAAATGGATATTGCAGTAGTCAATTGTGGAACATACCTCGCTCTGGAAAATGGTTCTGTGACGAATGCGAGAGTTGCATTAGGTGCCGTCGCAGCTACACCAATCATGGTTCCAGCTATTTCAGAAATTTTAATCGGACAAGCATTAAATGACGAAATTATAGATATGGCAGCCGATGCAGCTAGTGAAGCAGCTACACCAATTGAAGATATGCGAGGTTCTGTTAAGCAGAGAAAACATCTTGCAGGAGTTTTAACAAAGCGAACTCTTGCAATAGCTGCTGAAAGAGCTCAATCCTAACTTACAAATACAATTGAAATGAGGAAAATATGGCAAAAATAGTTCTTAACACAATCATTAATGGTGAAAATCGTGAATTTTTAGCAGATGAAAGAGATAGCTTACTAGAAGCACTTCGAGAACGCCTAGGGTTAATGGGTGCGAAAGAAGGTTGTAATAATGGGAACTGCGGTGCTTGTGCAGTAATTATGGACGGACGTCTAGTTAATTCATGTTGTGTAATGGCAGCTGAAATTGAAGGTGCTGAGCTAAATACAATTGAAGGTCTAGCTGATGCAGACTCATTACACCCTTTGCAAGAAGCTTTTCTTGAAAATGCTGCCTTACAATGTGGGATCTGTACCCCAGGGTTCTTAATGGCTTCAAAAGCACTGCTCGATGAAAATCCAGATCCAAGTGAAGAAGAAATACGATGGTGGTTAGCTGGTAACCTTTGTAGATGCACTGGGTATGACAAAATTATTCGTGCAGTGCAAGACAGTGCACAGCGAATAAACTCCTCTTCATAAGATATTAATTTTTCACTATTAGATAATTTTAGGGGTAGAAAATGGTTGCAACAGAAAAAAATAAAAACACATACAAAGTCATCGGAACACGTCCTGTACGTCCAGATGGAACAGATAAGGTCACGGGCCGTGCAGCTTATGCTGCCGATACACAAATGACTAACCTACTACATGCGCAAGTTTTAAGAAGCCCTCATGCACATGCAGTGATTAAATCTATTGATGCATCCAAAGCACTTGCACTTCCTGGGGTAAAGGCAGTGATTACAGCTGCAGATCTCCCCGATACTGATAGCGACAGCACACAAAAATTGCTCGATAATGTCATTGCATCGAACAAAGCACTCTATCACGGACATGCAGTTGCTGCAGTTGCTGCTATTGATGTCCACATAGCTGAAGATGCATTAGACCTAATCGAAGTAGAATATGAGATACTTACTCCAGTAACTGATGTCCGGGAAGCAATGCTCTCTGATGCACCAATACTTCATCCTGATCTTCGAACAAGCTTACAAGCAACAAATGTAGACACAGCAACAGATATTGAAACAAATATCGCACTTCATCTGAGGCAAGAACGCGGTGATGTAGAAAATGCATTCGAAAATTCAGATGTAATAATAGAACGAGAATTCGAAACAAGCTGGTTTCATCAAGGCTATATTGAACCACACAGTGCAACCGCTTTCTGGAGCCATGATGGACAAATTACAATCTGGAATAGTAGCCAAGGGCCTTTTGTTCAAAGAGATAGCATTGCGCGATTGTTAAATTTAACTGCCCAAGACATTACAGTTATACCGCAAGAAATTGGGGGAGGCTTTGGTGGGAAAATCTCTGTCTATCTAGAACCCATTGCAGCAGTTTTATCAAAAGTAACAGCACAACCGGTTCGCCTAACAATGACAAGAGAAGCCGTTTTTCAAGCTACAGGGCCAACTTCAGCGACTTATAACAGAATCAAACTTGGGGCAATGCATGACGGAACCATAATTGCAGCGCAAGCATATTTAGCTTTTGCAGCAGGCGCATTCCCTGGATCACCTATTAATCCAGGTGTTAGTTGTGCATTCGGACCATATTATTTTGAAAATCAACTCATCGATGGGTTCGATGTTGTAACAAATTCTCCCAAAAGTGCTGCCTATAGAGCACCAGGGGCACCAGCTTCTGAATATGCCGTAGAGTCCACAATCAATGAATTAGCAGAACGACTTGAAATGGACCCGATGGAATTAAGAATTAAAAATGCTACTTCAGAAGGAAAGCCCAATTCTGCAGGGGCTCCATTCCCGCGTATCGGTGCTAAAGAAGTTATGGATGCAGTGAAAAATCATCCACATTATAATTCTGAGCTTCAAGGAGATGATGTAGGTCGTGGTGTTGCTTTGGGATTTTGGCATAATGCTGGATTAGAATCAGGATCTTCTGCAACTATCAATTCAGATGGAAGTGTTTCCTTATCTGTTGGATCAGTTGATATTGGTGGTACACGTGCATCACTTGCAATGCAATTAGCTGAAACTCTTGCACTCACCTATGAGCAAATCAAGCCCCACGTCGCGGACACTGATTCTGTACCTTTTACGCATGTAACTGGTGGAAGTAGAACGACTTTCGCAGGTGGATGGGTAGCATATGAACTAGGAGTCGAATTACGGGAAAAAATGCGTCAGCGTGCTGCAGATATCTGGGATATCGATATTGAAGAAGTTGAATATACAGATGATGCAATTATTAAAGTTAATTCTGATGAGGAAAAAGCATTCACATTCTCTGAATTAGCAAAAAAAATGGCTACTACCGGTGGGCAAATATCTGCCACGGTAAGTATAAATAAAACTAGTCAAGGTCCAGCTTATGCTGGTCATATCGTTGATATAGAAGTAGATAAGGATACTGGGAAAGTAACGATCTTGAGATACACTGCTATCCAAGATGTTGGGACAGCTATCCATCCTTCTTATGTTGAAGGGCAAATTCATGGTGGAGTAGCTCAAGGACTAGGGATGGCTCTCACAGAAGAATATTATTATGACGATGATGGCCACCTCGTAAATAGTAGTTTCCTCGACTATCGTATGCCAACCGCACTTGACTTGCCAATGATCGATACTGAGCTTGTAGAAGTACCGAATCCTGGTCATCCATATGGTGTCAGAGGTGTAGGAGAGGTTCCTATAGTTCCACCAATGCCGGCAATTCAACAGGCAATAACTGATGCAACTGGCTTACATATTTATCAGATGCCAGTCTCACCTCGAGTGCTACTTGAAGAATTATTAGAATCCGAGAACTTGTCTAGCAATGGACACGGTACTGGTGAAGGAAGATTTTAGCTGAATATATCTTAAAAGATTTAGATTTTTCCTCAGATAGAGTTTATGGTGGCACTGGTTCATATTCCCGCACACATGCAACACGCAACTAATGGGGCAGTAAGCATTGAAATACCTGGCGAAAAGCTCGGTCAGGTAATCGATCTTCTAATCCAAAAAAATCCTCATCTTGGAGAAGAAATATTAATTAATGGTTCGATAAGATCTGACCTTGCTATCGCAATAGACAGTGAAATAACTGAAAATGGCCTACTCGAAAAAGTAAGTGAAAATTCACAAATATTTTTTATTCCTGCGCTTGGTGGTGGTGCTAGATAAATACCTTCTGTATCCAAAAATGCATTAATAAGTAGATCTCTTGCATTTGCAAAAAACTACAAGTATGCTCCAAACATAAATACGATAATTGCTAATGTGCATAAGCATTCATGCATTTTTTTCTATTTGAGGAAGTTAATGACTGATCCCGATTACAAGGATTCAACATCCAAAAACACCATCCAACAATTTCTAGATATTGATTTTACTAATGTAGACTCCGAAACTGTTGCAGAACTACTGTCGGTGATTTTTGATACTGTCTCATTATCCCGTGAAGATCGAGTCCAATTATTGGGAAGCGCACTAGTAATGGAAGCATTAAGGCCCCATTGGGTAGATGGTAACAGCCCTGGCACTGCTCATAGATTGTTACGCGCGTCAGACCCAGAATTAGCTGCAACTGTTGAATCTATTGCCCCCATGCTTCTTAGTAGAGCAGAATCAAGAGAAAATGCACGTAAAGCAGTGAAAGCCGTAGAGGAATTGTTAAGCCGTTAGGGATTCAATTTTCTGCAAGAAGCTCACGTATTCCATTTACTATAGTAATTCCACTGTTGACAGTCTTAACGTCATGTACTCTGACGATATGTACTCCTTCAAATGCACAAAGCACATTGAATGCAAGAGTGGCATCTAGCAATTCAGGAATATCTTGACGTTTTTGATAACCCAATAATTCAGCAAGAAAACCTTTTCGCGAAGCTGAAATCAAAACAGGCCTGTCTAAAATCAATAAATTTTTCAGATCATCAAACATCTTTACATTATCTAAAACAGATTTTCCAAATTCGAATCCAGGATCAATCCATACTTGACCAGTTCCTGCATTTTCTAATTCTAATGCTTTATTTTCAAGGAATGTAGTTACCTCATGATTGATATCATAATACTCTTGGTCAACGTCGTAATGCTTACGAGGTTCACCTCGCATGTGCATTACGCAAACTGGAGTAGAATTTTTAACCGCGACAGCGATCATCTCATTTTTCCTAAAACCACTAACATCATTTAGCAAATGCACGCCCGCACTTACAGCTGCTTCAGCAACTTGAGGATTCCATGTATCAATTGAGGTGAGAATCCCTTCCTTTGAAATTTGAGAAATTGCAGTACATACACGATCTATTTCTTCAGAAGTACTTAGCTGTTCAGCCAAAGAAGAAGTAGAAACAGCACCTATATCAATTATATCCGCACCTTCTGAGTGCAATTGAATTGCTCGATCCAATATTTTTTCTTCCCGAAATATAGATTCATGAATGGGAGAATCATTTGAAACATTAAGAATACCCATCAATATTGTCCGGTTTGTACAGTCAATAATCCTGTCGTGAAATACTAATTCCATTTTTGTTAATTACTTTCTAATAATTTAGTAATCTTAATTTTTACATCTAAATCGATTTGGGAAGCTGATAGTAATTCTAAACCTAATCGAGAATATAATTTTTGCATCTCTGGTTCAGAATCAAGAGCACTTAAGTGCTTTTTTACTGTCTGCCAATCTCCACGTGCGATAGGACCTGTCATAGCATCAGAAAAAGTACTGTCCGCCAAATTATTTACACTTACATTCATTATGTGTTGCAATGCCATTCTTCCCTCCCTCTCAGACAGCCCTGAGAGGGTCCAAATACGAGTTGCTGCTGATAACAAAGCAACTACATAGTTACTGGCAAAAACAGCGGCAGAATGATACAGCGCTCTGTCTGCATTTTCTAAACGAATTGAGTAGGCACCTAAAGATTCTACAAGCTCTACTAACCAAATATCCAAAGGTGAATCTGCTTCGATACCACAAACGATATTGGCAAATCGATCCCGGGATTCTAAAGGTGAATCTCTTTTTAGAAAAGTTTGGACAGGGTGTAAACATCCTGTCAATGAACCCTTTTTTTTAGCTACTGACAAAACATCTAAATTTAAAGATCCACTAGAGTGAATAACCGCCTGAGAGGAACTCCATGGCAATGAGGATGCCAACTCTGAAATATATTCATCTGGCACTGCAAGAAAAACAAAATCACATTCTTGGACTAGATTGTCTACAGTTACAGACGATACCGCAGGTAATGAGGAGACTAATCGTTCTGCATCAGAAAGTTGACGACTAGATATCATTTCTAAAGGATAACCAGCAGCTAATAATGCATGAGCAAGCGCACTTCCTAGTCTACCAGCTCCGATAATTCCAATACGTGACATATTGTTCAATGCCATCTTAAATTTCTCCTCAAACTATTATTATACTGAGAACTGTAATAATCTCTGTTCTAACAACTATCTCCACTGAAATTCAGCTGTAACCTAAGGACAAAAATGAAAAAACTCGCAATTGATGGTGGAGAACCAATATATAAAAAACCTTTTCCTATTCGACCGAAAATAAATCCAGAAAATGATGCAAACCCTAAAACTTCAATCCAAGAAGAATTATCCAGTTATTTTAATATCGATCCTAAAAAAATAATACCAGCTGTATCATACAAATTAGCCTGTCAAGAGATAGTCAGCGTACTTAAATCTTCCGATATACAACTCGATAATATTTTAGTTCCTGCAATAGGTGCAGAACGGATATCTGGAGAATTCAGAAATTTTGATATCAATTTATACCTTGGAGAAGCTGATGCAGATACTGGAAACATTAGTGCTAGAGGAATTGCAAATTCATTCACTGAAAATATACACGTTATGATATGTAGACATAATTTTGGGCATCCGGTCAATTTTGATGAAATATCAATGATCGCAAAATCTCACAACTCATTAATTATAGAAGATGCGTCTGCCAGTATGGGAGCAACTTATAATCGTATAAAAACTGGTTTATTCGGTGATATTGCAATTTTTGGTTTTGGAGAAAGCCATCTTTTAAATGCAGAAGGAGATAGTGGTGCAATCTTAGTAGCCAAGGATTTAGCAGTAGCAGAAAAATTAAATGCAAAAATTCAAGCACCAAGTAATAAAACTTTACAACTCATACTTGCCGAATTTAGAAATGCTGAATTTGAATTACTTAATAGAAGAAAACTTGCCTGGGAGTTGGATCTAGAACTTCGAACTTTCAAAGGTATTCAAAAAATGAAACATTCGAGTCGAATAAAACATTCATATGATAAGTATGTTTTTAGAATTAGAAGTCTTATGTGGGAACGAAATCTAGAAGATACTGTCAATGCACTTTTAGCAGAAGGTATTCATTGTGAAGCTGCCTATAGACCTTTTAAAGATTCCAACAAGAATAGATTAAGTGAAAAAAATGGTGATTCTCCAAGGCCTGAATATCCAGTAGCGAATAGATTACCTAAAGAATCTATTGCATTACCACTACATGGAGGAATGAATTATCAAGATATTGAAAAAATCTTAAGTGGCCTTAAAAAAGTTGAAGCCGCCAGTATTAAATAAGAAAGCCATTAGAGAGTAGATAATGGATAAGCAAGGCAATACTAAAAATTTAATACCATCTTTAATGGCTGTAGATTTTACTGAAGAAAAATTAAGTATCCTCCTCACTTCAATGGAACTTAAGGTCATATACCAGGGTGAATGGCAACTCCCAAAATTAGAATCTGAGAATGAATGGTCATGGGAAATTGGAGGAAGAATAGCTACATCATTTATACAAGATAAAAAACCATATTATGCACTTGCAATCGCTGTAGGATGTCCAGGAATTATAGACAATAGTAACGGTGTTATTCTCGATTCCAGAGGTAATAATACATTCAAAGATTTCCACATTACTGATGCAATTCGACGTCACATAGATACTCCTATAGCAGTACTTGATCGTGTACAAGCTATGTTCCATAGAGTCACGGGTTTAAATAAAAACCAAGATAATAATGACGCACTATTCATATATTTTGAAGATGGATTTTGTATATCAACTATTAAGGTTGGTGGATTATATTTTCCAGGCGATTATTTTCAATTTGGAAAAAACTCTTCCAAACATGCAATTACCTTAGACCAAGAACAATTAAGTAAAAAAATATTTGAAATCGCTAATTCACTAGATTTAAAGAAAATTTATATGCATTCAAAAGAAACCTCTAATTTAATCGACGAAATTATAACGACTTTGAGTGGATGGGATCGAAAAATTGATGTGACGAGACCTGTAGTAAATGAAGACACCACACTCAAGGGATTAATAGATATCGCCTCATCAATAGCTTACGAGAATCAGACTGTTATCTTTCGATAATTTAATAACCAGCATATCTGGTTGCAAGGGGAAGTCGACGATCTCGACCAAAAGCTCTAGGTGTAATTTTTACTCCAGGTGGTGATTGTCGCCTTTTATACTCATTACGATTAATCATATCAATTACATTACGAGCAATTTTTTCATCAAATCCTCTACTGACTATTGCCTCAAGTGAAAGGTCCTCTTCCACATATGCCTCAATTATAGGATCTAAAATGTCATATTCTGGCAATGAATCAGTATCCAATTGATCTGGTCTCAACTCAGCAGATGGTGGTTTGTCGATAGAATTCTGTGGAATAACATAAGTTAGTGTGTTTCGATATTTTGCAAGATCCCAAACCATTGTCTTAGGGACATCCTTGATAACAGCAAATCCCCCCACCATATCTCCGTATAATGTTGCATAACCACACGCATATTCAGATTTATTTCCAGTTGTCAAAACCAATGAACCTGATTGCTTGTTAGAAAGAGCCATAACTAACATACCTCTGATCCTAGATTGCAAATTTTCCTCTGCAGTATTCGAAGGCAGATCTTTAAATTCATTTTCCAAACTAAGTAATGCTTTTTCATGAATCTTTTCTATCGGAATGGAGGACAATGAAATCTTTAAATTGTTCGCAAGTTCTTCGGCATCTGTAATAGATCCACCTGAAGAATATCTTGATGGCATTGATAGACCTTGTACAAATGATGGTCCCAAGGCATCTACGGCTATAGCTGCAACCAACGCTGAATCGATGCCACCTGAAAGAGCGACCCATACACTATTAAAACCACTTTTTTTCACATAATCACGAGTCCCCAAAACTAGTGCATCATAAATTTCAGCTACGTCTTCTTTTCTATCTATTGATGATGTAGTTAATACATTTTTTTGATCAGATTTACTACTAGAAATCAATACTGGTGGTTTCACAGAAGTAGATGTAACAACTCGACGTAAACGAGATTCATGTAATTGTTGCTGAGCAATTTCATCTACAGCAATATCAACAACTAATAGGTCATCGCACATCGAAGAAGCACGACCAATTACATTTCCTTTTGCATCTACTACGATAGAATTGCCATCAAAAACCAAATCATCTTGTCCACCAACTTGATTAACATATGCAATTGCTACTGTATTATCCGTAGCACGTGTAGAGATCATTCGTTCACGGTAATCTGTCTTTCCTGCATGAAAAGGAGATGCATTTAAATTCAAGATTATTTGGGCACCTTCTAAAGATAATTGCCTAACTGGACCTTCTGGATACCACATATCTTCACAGATGGTTACTCCAGTCAATACACCTCCAATTTCAAACATTTCAATTGAATCACCTGATTGAAAATATCTTTCTTCATCAAAGACTCCATAGTTTGGGAGCATTTGTTTGTGATAAATTCCTTGAATTTTACCTTCATAAAGTACAGCAGCAGAATTATAGAGATGCTGTTCAAAATCGAGACATCCCACAACTATGGGAGGCAAATTTTTAGCCTGTTCGGCTAAGGATTTCAATTTTGTCATAGCTTGATCAATAAAAGGACGTCTTAACAGTAAGTCTTCGGGAGGGTAACCAGTTATAGCTAATTCAGGGAAAATAACTACATCAGCATCACTTTCTTTTGCCTTCGTTGCAGCATCAAGAATAAGTCTAATATTTGAATCAAAATCACCAACGGTCGTATTCAATTGAGCAAGTCCAACACGGAGATTTTTCATAATTCCATCCCAATTAAAACTTTGTGTATAATATACACAAAGTATATAGTATAGCGTATCCATGTGTGTACAGTTCGTCAATTCTTACTTACAAATTAATTGTAAGTAAGAATTCTTCAATAAATCTTAACTTACGTAATCTAGATATATTTGCCCATCTTTCATAACGAATTTCACTGAACTGCCCTTTTCCAAAATACTAACATCATCAATAGGATTTCCTTCTACCAAAATTAAATCAGCTTTTTTTCCAACTTCTATGGTTCCTATTTCTTCATCAAGCCCAATGCATTCAGCAGCATTTTTTGTAGCAGCCACTATAGCTTGAGAAGAACTCATACCAGCACTAGTAAGACATGTAATCTCTTGTGCATTATTCCCGTGAACCCATCCTCCTGCATCAGTCCCAGCAACTACTTTTACACCTGCTTCCAATGCCATTTGAACACTCCGAATATGATGTTCCCTCATATCAAGTGCGCGCTCTTTACCATGAGGGGTACCGAATTTTTCATGGAACGTATATACACTAAAGGTCGGAGTAAAAAATATATCTTTCTGCAACATAATTTCCAGAAGATCAGGATCTTCATCTAAATAAGCTCCATGTTCTATCGAATCAACGCCGGCCTCAATAGCATGCCGCAATCCAGGACCACCTAGAGCATGGCACATGACTCTCTTCCCAAGATGGTGAGCTTCATCGACTAATGCATTTATTTCATCAAGACTAATGACCATATCTTTTGGACCAAGACCTGCTTTTGAACTTGCACCTCCTGTAGTAGCAAATTTGATCACATCAGCACCTGCATGAATCATTTCTCTAACTTTTTTACGCATTCCTTCAACTCCATTTGCTACACCTGAAGGAACACTAGGATCTGGGGAGCTAGGATTCTTATACCCAGAAATACTAGTTTCTTCACCTACACCACCTGTAGGTGAAATGATGCTTACCGAAACTTGTAGTCGCGGACCAGATATAAGCTTTTGATCAATAGCATCTCTAAAACCAGCATCAAGCCCTCCAGCATCTCTTACAGTCGTATAGCCACTTATTAATGTTTGGTTGAGAACAGAAGCTATCCGCATATGGCGGGGACTACGACGCTCGTCTAACCCCCATCTTCCAGCAATGTCATATCCAAAATAGGCTAAGTGATCATGGCAATCAATCAAGCCTGGGAGAAGGCTCATTCCCGAGGCATTTATGATTTCAGCATTATGAGGAATTGAAATTTCTGGTTCAGTACCTATTGATTCTATTTTATCTTCATTAATCACAATCGTTAAATCATCAATTGGTTCTTCACCAGTACCATCTATTAGTTTTACACCTTTTATAACTTTCATAATGTGCCTCCAAATTATTAACTTTATAGCAATCAAGTTAATAGTCTAAATTAAGCTCAACTACCTCCAGTGACCTCTAATACAGTACCTGTAATATAACTAGCATCATCTGATGCTAAAAAAGCTACAGCCTTAGCAACTTCATCAGGTCTTCCAGCTCTACCTAAGGGAATAGACTGATCCATATTTCTCTGCATTTCTTCATCCAAAACATCATAGCGTTCTCGAACTCGGGCCCCGGGCTCAGTAACAATAAGACCAGGCATCACGGCATTAACATATATCCCATTTGGACCTAAGTCTTTAGCTAATTGATATGTAAGACCGAGAATCCCTGATTTAGCGGCAGCATATGGAATACGAGCTCCGGTAGTCGTTAGATCACCAAATGTACCTTTAGATGTAAAGGATGATAAATTTACAATTCGTCCAGAATTTTGTTCTTTCATATATGGAATAATGGCCTGACAGCAGAGAAATGTCGCACTCAAATTCAAGGATAATTGATCAGTCCATATTTTCTCAGGAATTTCTTCAATATCCTTAATTCCAATATTTCCACTACCACCAGCATTATTAACTAAAATATCTATCCTTCCAAATTCAGATTTTGCACTTTTGGCCATATATATAACTTGCTCAGCTATTGTCACATCTATCGACATGTGCAAAGATTTTTGCCCCATATTTGTGATTTCTTTTGCGACTTCAGACACTTTCTGATCTTGTATATCCGAAACAAGCACATGTGCACCTGCAGATGCCAATTCAAGCGCTATAGATCTTCCGATCCCTTGTGCAGCACCTGTCACTATTGCTACTTTTCCTTTCAGCTTCATATTCTGACCTTCCTAAATTTGGTGATCATTTAGTTGATTTTATACAGGTAGTCTTAAAAAAATCATCATTAAATAGAAATCGATAAAAATGATATCCATTAACATAAAATAAACAAGAAAAATAAAATATTGAAATCGATCAAATATGCAAGTAGTGCCCTATCCAAATTCTTGCGGCATGACCGCCTGATGCTGGATCAACTCCACCTAAAGCATCTGTTGGATCGTTACGAAATAAATAGAGCAAACCAATTAAGATGCATGTCGCTAATACTGCACCCATCACAAACATCTGAGTCAGTATTCTTGCCTCATACTTAAGATGCATAAACAGTGCTACTACAGCCACAAATTTAACAAGGGACAAGAAAAGCAGTATCGGAATAAGTAAAGCACCCAATTCAACATAAGAAGCAATTAATTCAACAATAGTAATTACAGTAAGAATCAATCCTATTTTTATGTAATCTCTCGGAGTAAGCGGAGATCCATGTGATTCTGTAGTTTGAGCTTCAGTCGACATGATAGTTAATTACATCCTTACTATGACGGAATGAGGTAAATAATCGTAAAGATTACAATCCATACAATATCAACAAAGTGCCAGTATAAACCGGCAATTTCTAAATTAAGTCCTGCATCTTTGCCTAATCCATTTCGTCTTGAGGAACCAATTAATAATGAAATCAGGTATATAACTCCTATACCAACATGTGTTCCATGCAAGCCAGTCAATAAATAAAATGACGAACCAAATTGATTTGTAGACAAAAGAAGGCCATGGTGAACAAATTCTGTAAATTCAACAACTTGGAAACCAAGAAAAATTGTGCCCAGTATAATCGTGGCCAGTAAATTAAGCTTCATCATCAGGAACTCTTTATGTTGAGCGCCATAAACTGCTAACACCATAGTCACTGAACTCATCAACAAAACAAAAGTACTTGCAGATGTAATAGGTATATTTAAAAGTTCACCAGGGAGAGGACCTACTAAAGACTCACCTTGATATATAAGATATGTAGAAATAAGAGATCCAAAGAACAAACATTCAGAAGCTAAAAATATCCACATCATCAGCATACGATTATCTACACCAGTAGATGTATGATGCTCTGCGTGTGTTACTGCTTCACTCACTTCACTACTCCTATATCTATCAATCAATTATACAATAATTATTTCGCAACTAATCAATGGGCTCTAACACCCAGCCCCAAATAGAATAAATCACTACCGCCACACCTAAACCAGTCATAGCAAGGTGAGATAGCGCACCGATCCCAATTAATGCGACACCAAAACCCATAATCAATGGCATATACGATGGTGGTGGCAAATGAATATGGTTTTCCTCCGGTGGCTCTGGTTGTTGAATATTGTTATCTCGGTCATACCATAATGGATCACGATCACGTACTTCGGGAATTACATCAAAGTCATGCTCTGGAGGAGGTGAAGATGTTGCCCATTCTAGAGTAGCTCCATCCCACGGGTTATTCCCCGCTGTAGGTTCTTGACGCATAGTCTTGAAAAAATTGAAAAGGAATATCAAAATGCCAAAAGCTAAAATATATGAACCTATAGTAGCGACCATATTCCATGCATCCCAACCAAAGCCAGAATCATAAGTATACACTCTACGTGGCATGCCAGATAAACCTAGAAAATGCATAGGGAAAAAAGTTAAATTCATTCCGAAAAACATCAACCAAAAGTTGATTTTGCCAAGAGTTTCATTCAAAAACCGACCTGTCATCTTAGGAAACCAGTAGTATATACCAGCGAAAATTCCCATTATCGCGCCACCAAAGAGAACATAGTGAAGGTGTGCAACAATGAAGTATGTATCTTGTTGTTGTGTATCAATTGGAGGAGAACCGTGCATCACACCAGAAATACCTCCAATTGTAAAAAGTGCAATAAAAGATACTGAGAAGTACATAGCTGTAGTAAATCTTATTTGCCCGCCATACATAGTTCCTAACCAATTGAATATCTTAATACCGGTAGGTACTCCAATAGCCATAGTACTGGCAGAAAATACAATCTTGGGAACAGTATCGAGCCCCGTAGTAAACATGTGATGGCTCCAAACAGCGAATCCTAGAACGGCAATAGCAACTCCCGCAAAAACGATAGCAGCATATCCAAAGAGAGGTTTTCGTGAAAAAACAGGCAAAACCTCTGAAATTATTCCCATAGATGGAAGAATTAAGACATATACTTCAGGGTGACCAAAGACCCAGAATAAATGCTGCCATAAAATAGGATCGCCTCCCTGTGCAGGAGAAAAGAAATTAGTAGCGAAGTTTCTGTCAAAATAAAGTTGTGCTAAAGCAACTGTAATAACCGGAAGTGAAAGTATCAGTAAGAAATTTACTACAATCGTCATCCACATAAAAACAGGCAAACGCATCATCGTCATACCAGGAGCACGCATATTTATTATGGTCACTGCAAAATTAAGTGATGCCATTAATGAAGATAATCCTAAGACAACTAAACCTACAGTATAGAAATCCATTGCTCGTCCAACAGCATAATCTTCAGAGCTTAAGGGAGCATATGCAAACCAACCGCCATCTGGAGCACCACCGAATATAAAACTACTCGTAAGAATCAAAGCACCTGAAAGAAATATCCAATAGGACAAAGCATTTAGACGAGGGAAAGCGACATCACGAGCACCAATCATTAACGGAATAAAATAATTAAAGAATGAAGCACCCATTGGCATGATAGCCATGAAAATCATAGTCAATGCATGCATGGTGAAAAGTTGATTATACAATTCAGCATCTAGCACTGTTCCGTTAGGAACAGCAAGTTGCGTTCTAATCAATAACGCTTCAATACCGCCCAAAAGTAAGAATGAGAAACCACTGACACCATACAAAACTCCAATTTTTTTATGATCAACCGTAGTCAACCAATCCCAAACACCAGATTTTTGGTGTGACTGTGACATTGAAGTTGTGGCTGTGGCCATCTATATTTCCTTACTAAAATGACTTCAATAAATTACTGAAGCTCCTGCAAATATGCGACTAACTGACTAATTTGCTCATCACTTAATGCAAGTACTGGCATTCGCGATCCTGGTTTGACTCCTGGAGGGTTTTTCAACCATTGTGCTAAATTTTCACTATTATTTTCCATGGTAACAGCCGCAATATGATTCCTACTTCCAACATGTGTTAAATCGGGTCCCTTAATAGCAAAAGCAGTATTGGTACTGGTACCTCTAATCATATGGCACGCAGCGCAAAGTGTAGTGGCTATTTTTTCTCCAGCTTGAGCTTCAGTTCCTACAGCTGGTAGTGCATCATTGGTTTGGTTCGCCACCCAAGCATCATATCCCTCTTGTGTTTCAACAATCACTCGAAATCTCATATTCGCATGTGA
>PANZ01000003.1 GCA_002707835.1 Chloroflexota bacterium | reverse complement strand
CCAACTGTTGTTCCACCTATACCAACTGTTGTTCCACCTATACCAACTGTTGTTCCACCTATACCAACTGTTGTTCCACCTATACCAACTGAGACTAACACCCCGGGATTGACCAATGAACAAATAAACAAGAGGGCAGAGATCCTCGATTTTTTTGATGCTCAATCACCTTCGGGAATAACGAACGCACAGCGTTTGGCAGTTCGCTCATTAGTGGAACGAGCTAAGTGGGCAGTTGTTGAGATAGTTGTCGATGGTTCGCCACAAGGGTCCGGCACGTTTATTTCGTCTGACGGTTATGTGATCACTGCAGGTCATGTGGTCAGTGAAATTCTTGATCACAGTGTCATAACTTATGAGGGTGAAGAGTTTCCTGCGACATTAATCGCCCATCACGCANTGTTTGCACCTGACCTTGCCATTTTAAAGGTGGACGGAGGCAATTTTCCATTTGTTCCTATTGGCTTTACAGCTTCTGTGGGTGAACTTGCCACCTATGTCGGTCATCCAGATCGACTTCTTTGGGCAGGTGCTGGTGGGATTGTTACAGGTATTGATCGGTCAGAAGAATTTGACATAATTAATTACACTAATCCTAGTAGTTCCGGGGGAAGTGGGAGTGCAGTCCTCAGTATTGAGGGCGACTTAATAGGTTTGGTATCTGGTGTCATAGGTAATTCACTTCCTAGGTCAACCATCACCACTTTTCAAAGTAAACCTATTTGGAGTGCTATTAAATTCAAATCTCTACTTGATACATATGGTTATGGCCCAAGCGTAGATGTCGTCGTTGAATTTATTGAAAAATATGTACCAGGTCTGGTGCAAGCCAACCGAACAGCTCGTAATAATGCTGTCACTGTTAATCCAGATTTTGTAACACCTACTATCCCTTCAGATCTCTGTAGGATCTGTATTCATTACAGAGACTATGATCTAGCTGAATATGTACTTGATATCCCACCACTTCAAGAATTTCTCTTTCTAGAGAGAATGATGGATAGCATGCAAGAGCCAGATGACATCACTGTTCAGGAACGAGATTTAATTAGATCTGTCGGTCAGTCGATTCAACCTGCTGTTGTTATGTTGGAAGTGCAAACTGCCGAGGACGTTTTTACCGATACTTTTTGGGCGGGCACCGGTTTTTTTGTTTCACCTGACGGATATCTGATTACCAATGCGCATGTTGTTGAAAACGCACAGACGATCAAAGTGACAACATTCGATGGTCAAATTTTGACAGGGACGATTGTAGGTTCAGTGTCAGAAAATTGGACGCCAGATCTCGCTTTGGTGAAAGTGCAATCGGAAGCCCAGTCTTGGGTTCCACTTGCCAGCAGTGTATCTCTTGAGGAGTTGGTGGTTGGGGTTGGTCACCCGCAAGGTTTGGAATGGGCCATCTATGGGGGTCGTGTGTCCGCGTGGAATTATCCCGAATCGTGGGAGGTTCCAAGTCCTGAGTTTCAGTCGAGTGGTGTAGATGTGGGAGTTGGCTCTAGNGGAAGTCCAGTTGTCAACATGGCTGGTGAACTAGTAGGAGTCGCTGCTAATGGAGGATCTGATAGGAATTTCCTTGAACAATGTCAATATGCTGCAGGCGATCTTTTACAAGCAGTCCTTTTTTGGGATCAGTCATCGATGGATGCTGCTAAATGTAGACGACTNGGAGGGCCTCGCGTCGATGCGGTTCGAGAATTTATAGAAGCTCGCGCTCCAGGACTTTTGGATTCATTGAAGGAATAAGAAATTCACAATTGGATATACTNCCCAAGCCTTGATTGCNTGCTTAGTCTATGCAAAGAGTGACGTTTTCTATAAAATTNCTCTATGCGGCTCTGGGGGAGAAAGTTGGAGAAATATGAAATCCAATACCTTAACAGGTCTGTTGTTTGTGATCGGTGCCGTATCACCAGTTCTATTCTACATTCTGCTTAGTCCGGATGGTTTGGATGTAATCACGACACAACAGAGTGAGTTGATTGCGAGTTGGTTGCTATTGTCAGTACCGATTGCATATATGCGTACAACAAATACGATAACTGCTGGTACAGGCAAAGAGATGGCTCAAATTGGTGTTCTAATTACTGTCATTGCCTATGGTGGTGGTATGGTAGCTGACGCTTATGGAGCTGCGGGAGATAATGCCGCACAGGAAACGATCGGACAACTTCTCTGGTCGACAATGTTCATCGGAACATTCTTCATGGGTCTTGGGTATTATTTGGTAAAATTTTTCCCAACTATTTTGTCTGTACTCTTATCCATAGTTGGAGTATTCGGATTTTTGGCTATTGGGATTGGCGGAACCGGTGATGAAAATTCACTGATGATGGTTGTGTTTCCATTGTGGATTCTAACAATGCTTGCGATGGGTATAGTAACGCTTCGCANAGCTGACTAAAACTATTCGTTGTNAATGATTGAAATAAAGCCTGGATATTTCATNCAGGCTTTATTTATTTGAGTGCGTTAAAAAANTTCATACANAAATANTTTTAATAACAAATAAAAGGGCCCCNTATNAGGGGCCCGTAGTCACCAACAATGACCGATGTGTACGCAAACCATTATCTCAAAAAAANTGCTTTTGCATAGAGTTAAATATTTAAGATCTAACATTATTCCTGTCAGTTGAAATTTGAAGAGGTTTTAGTAATCGTAATTCTTTTGAAAGTAAGTACACAGTAATTGCAAATAACGTTACTGATAAACTTCCAATTGCTACGGTCAATTGGATGCCTATCAGTTCCGCAACTATACCGGCAAAGAAGCCACCTACAGAAGTTAGGAACCATGTAATTGACCATATCCCCATAACTCGACCTCTCAGCCTGTCTGGGACTTCTGTCTGTAATGCGACCATTCCCAAATTCAAATAAATCCCTGCTGCAAAGCCTCCTGCAAATAGTGTTGCCATCGAGAAAGGCATATATTCACTTGCTGCAAAAAGCGCGATACATAGACCAAAAATTGCAGCTCCTCCTGAAATGAGAGCTCCTCGATATTTACCTGAACCGACTTTGATACTAACTATCGTACCTAAGATGGCACCTATTCCTGCAGCTGCCTCAAGTAGCCCAAAACCTACGGCACCCACTCTTAAAATATCTTCTGCGAAATATACGAGTAGTATTTGGTAAGAACCTCCAAATACGGATGTAAAAAATGAAAGCCCTATAACAGAAATAAAAATACCGTGTGAAAACACATATTTGACTCCTTCGAGCATTGCCCCTTTAGTTTTGCCAGGGATTTTTTCTTTCGATTCTAAGTGAAGTGTTATTAGTAAATAAGAAGCAATTGCATATCCTATTGTTGTAACAAAAAATGAAGGTCCAACTCCTATAAGTGCGATAATGACACCTGCTATAGCTGGACCTAATATTCTCATTACGTTCCAAATAAGCCCATTTAATGCAACAGCACTGGCGATAGCCTTCATATCTATCAATTGAGGAAGTATTGCTTGTTGTGCCGGTGAGACAAAGCCAGCAAGAGTCCCACTGACTAGTGCCCAAACGATAACCATCCAAAGTTCAACGACATTAAAAACGACTAAACATGTAAGGATGAGATATAAAAATCCACTTGCTGTGTTACTCCATAGAATCATTTTGCGATTGTCAAAGCGATCTGCAAGGCTTCCTGCCGGTAAACTTAGGATGATAGTCGGCAGAGCAGTGCACAGCGCGACTATACCGACCCATCCAGGCGATTTGTCGAGATCAACACCAACAAGCCATGGCAATCCAATTATTCTGAATTGTAATGCAAATACTCGCATTACTGTGGCAAGCCAAAATTTTCTAAAATTTGGATAGGCTAACGCACCCCAGCGAGAACCTTCATCATTACTCTTTGATTGACTCTTGAAAAAGAGAAATTTCATTGCGAAAGACTACCATTAATACCTAATCTTAGTAGTTTTTCCATCTTATTTGACATAACATGGTATTTTCTCCATAACGATGTAATATTTACATAACAAATGAGACAAGACATATTGTAGAATCGATGTAATCTGATTGGAGATATTTAGTGTCTATTACTCTTGCTGCTGGTGATATTGCGCCTGATTTTACGCTGTTTGATAGCCTTGGTAATGAGCATTCACTATCGAAATATCGAGGAAAAACAGTTATTTTATACTTTTATCCTAAAGACGATACGCCAGGGTGTACTAAAGAAGCATGTTCATTTCGCGATGAATTCGCCGTATTTAAATCTATGGATGCTGTAATTTTAGGTGTGTCTACTGATGATGCTGCTTCACATGAAAAATTTCGTGCTAAATACGAATTGCCATTTCCTTTATTGGTTGATGATGATAAATCTGTATCAACTGAATATGGTTCATGGGGNGAAAAGGTCCTATACGGTAAAAAAATGATTGGCATGACGCGNTCTACCTTTATTATCGGTGANGACGGCANNCTTATTAAAGTTTGGAAACGCGCGCGCGCTGAAGATCATGCANTGGCAGTCTTAAAAGCCCTATCTTCTTAATACTTTACATAATAATGTANTTCTTCATATTTACTATGAGTTTGCNTATTTTNATTCTGCTGGATAGAGCAGTTCCCTGNAATTGCACTGTATATATNGGTATTTGCCTTTACATAGATATATCTTTGCTCTGTTNCCNTTTAGTTTTGCTTTGGNTATGCCATATATAATACCTGTATTGCAGTGAATTTCTAAATATACTGNAATATCTCCAATATTTTATGCTTTCTATGTTTGAATAGCCTGAGGNGCCCAGTAATATGCCCTTCCCCACGTATTGCACCTCTANAACGTCGCACTATTATAGTTATGTTAGTTTAGGTAGAATTTTGTATTTTGAGGTAAATATGGATAGACGTGATAGACTACCCCATAGATAAATATGGATTTTATATNTGTATTAATGGGTAGAACATAATTTATGCTAAATAATACAGAAGATAATAATTTCGATTCAGTTGAAGTCGAATCCNGTACTGCTAGTAAATTTCTTATTGGTGGACTAAGTGTTGTAATTGCCCTTTTGCTAATTAGTATCGGTTTTCTTGGTCGTGTAGTTACTGAACCCTCTNCTGTAACTGATGCAATTAATACAACTCCACCTTCAGGTATTGATCAAACATCTTCTGATTTATTAACATCTACTGCTTCTGATGTAGATTTTGGCATTTTAGGTGAAATTCTTCTAATTCTAGAAGATGATTATATCGAACCTGAAAGAATCGAATCTGAATATATGCACTCCGCAGCAATTAATGGAATGTTTGAGGCACTTGATGATCCTCATACAGCATATATTCCTCCCAGTTCTTTTGCTTTATCGAGAGATGATTTTTTTGGAGCTTTTCAAGGAATTGGAGCTACAGTTAATAAACCTGCAGGATCAGATTTCGTTGAAATTGTTCGACCATTACCTGACTCTCCGGCAGAAGCTGCAGGTGTTCAGGTTGGCGATATTATTCTTGAAGTAGATGGTGATTCTGCAAAGGGTTGGAGTGTTGAAGAGGCCGTCTTGAGAATTCGAGGCCCGCAAGGCTCTCCTGTTGAGCTATTAATTCGTCATCTTGATGGTACAGAAGAACTAATTATTGTAGTGCGTGATGAAATCAAGCTACCTTCTGTCTCGACAATGCCTCCAGGAGGGCAATTAGTAGATAAGGAAGGTAATGCAGTAGATAACATTGCTTATATTCGTATTTATTCATTTACAAGAAGAACTCCTACTGAAATTGANGCCCTCTTGAAAGAGATAAATGCTGGTGAATATATTGGTATTATTTTAGATGTTCGAGGTAATCCTGGCGGCCTACTTACTGAAACTACTGAAATAGTTGATATGTTTTTGGACGAAGGTGTGATTGTTATAGAAGTGGATCGTGATAGGAATGAGAAAATTATTTCTGCTAGCGCAGGTAAATCGACTGATTTGCCTGTAGTGATAATACAAGATGAATCTTCAGCTTCCGGTTCTGAATTGCTTGCTGCAGCTTTACAAGAAAATGGAAGAGCTGTAGTCGTGGGAGAACCTTCATTTGGGAAAGGTACNGTGAATCATGTACGTGAATTNTCAAATGGTGGAGCAGTNTATGTCTCAATTTCGAGATGGCTTACCCCTGATAGAAATCAAATAGAAACTAGAGGAGTCATTCCCGATATCGAACGTAAATTCACCATGGAAGATATTGATGCACAGAAAGATGTCCAAGCTGAAGAAGCTATAGAAGTCTTGAAAAAACAAGCTGCAACTCAATAATTGTTACTAAATCCAATGGACAATCTTTGACTCTTCGTTAACCTTGAATGGCTTATGTAGTTAAACATCTTGTGAGTTTTTGAAAAAAACACAAAATGTGGAGTTCTATTATGGCTGCAGCAAAGAAATCNAAGAAAGATGTGAAAGGCTCGACAGTCTCAGCACATCGTCGTGCTCGCTATGACTATGAAATAATAGCTCAATATGATGCAGGTCTTGTATTGCTCGGAACTGAAGTGAAATCGATACGTGCAGGTGCTGCAACATTATCTGAGGCATATGCAGGCTTTCGAGATGATGAACTTTGGTTATATAATGTACATATTGCCCCATATGGGCCTGCACGTGAGAATCATGAGAGTACTCGAGTTAGAAAGCTTCTTCTCCACCGTCGTGAACTAGATAGATTACGTCGGACGATGAAAGAAAATCCTCGGACAACTGTGATTCCCTTGCGGATGTACATTTATAGAGGACTTATTAAGGTTGAACTCGGAATTGGTCGTGGTCGTCGCCAATATGATAAGCGACAGGCAATTAAAAAACGAGAATCCGATCGATCTATGCAACGTGCAGTTCGACAAAACCAACGTTGAACTATGTGATTTGGAATTTTCCAAATCAAAGTATTATGTCTACTGACCTGGGGACGACAGGAATCGACAGGTGCAACTGGACTTGAATTGCGGGTCGAGGTGCTACCACCCTCGTAAAACAGGTGGCAAACGATAATTGGCGAACGTGAACTCGCCCTCGCTGCGTAATATCGCAGTGGCGTGACTCTCGGTTTAATCTCAGCGAATTGAGAAGTCGCGACATATTGTCTGAGATGCTTTTTGTTTCTGTGCTACAGGGAAACAAAACTAAGATTTCTGTAGCTGGCTAGCATTGCCTTTTGTTAATGATGAGGCGTTAGCGAGAAAATAGTCATTGACTACACCCGTAGTAGATTTTTGGCAGAAGTACTCTGGACGGGGAGTTCAATTCTCCCCCGTCTCCACCAGAATTAATCGAATGAAAGGTTATTGCAGCGTTCACATATTTCTGCAGGAACTAATCCTATTTTCATTAGTAATGAAAATGTTTTGCATCCCGCACAGAAACCGAAGGCAGATTCGAGGAACGCAAAAATTGCAAGAATAATCAGTAATGTTTGTGCAATTGATGGAATTTCAAGTAATAGACAAATTAATGCTCCTGTTGAAAAACAAACTCCGATCGCTTGTGCAAAACGCTTGGGTGGGCCAGCAACTGGTCTATCAGATTTTATAAATTTTGTTGTAATAATACGTGTGGAAAACTGCCCGATAGGGCTCAAAGATGGGCCTGTAAGAACTCTTGCCCAAAATCCATAGGCGAGAAATATTGCCAAGGGTAACCACGAAGTAATAATTGTAGCGATAGTTAGAATACAAACACATGCAGCAACAGAACGCGCTGCATATTCATTTACTGGGTGTGGGAATGAAAATATTTTTGACATGATTTACTCCGATAGAATGAAACTTTCAATAACGTCTCTCCTAACAAATCTTATAGAGTTAAGATATAAATATACACTATTTTGTTGAGTAAGAAAGTCGTGATTTGTTAAATTGTTATCAGAGATCGGATACCCACGTTGTTTTGGTAGCCGCTTGCAATGATTGCTCTACATCAGCACACATCGCATAAAAAACACCTATCTGTATGCATCCGTCATAGTATTACTTGTCCTGCTAATACCTTTAGTCATTTAAGAATTCTTGCACCTCTTCGGGTGAGACGAGTGGATAAATTTCAAATTCAGCAGGAATTATATCAGACCATTCATTGATTAATCGATGAAGGGCAGTATTCGAAGGTACGTCAAAAATTGCAACAGCCCCCCTACCCGTTCTTGCATAAAATGAGATTGCTAATTTTCGATCCAATTTATCTTGTGCCCAAGGCCAATATTGTTTCCTTAACTCCTTTACTTCAGAAGGTCTGGTGGGGTGAGGAGTACTTACGACTAGGAAAAGCATGCTTTTCATCCTTTCGAATATGAAGTGAAGATTATTGACCTGATATTTGCCCGTTTACTATTTCTAGCGAGCTGGCTTTACCAGGATTAGGTGAGTTTGGAGTTTCTCCCAAAATAATAATTTCAGCAAAAATTCTTTCTTTTTCTATTTCTAATAAGCCTACTGTACCTAATCGTGTTTCTTTATGATGTAGCAAGTTAGGACTACCTGAATTTATAAGTAAAACTTTATCTCTGTATTCGAGTCTTTCGACATGTGTGTCTCCACCAATAATGATGTCTGGTTTTTGCCCTGTAAAATCACGTTCGATAATTTCAGAGATAGCCCTTGATTCTGGACGAAGATCATGTGCCATTGCTATAGAATGGCCGTGAATATTGAGTGATAATGTTTCGTCTAGTCGCGGATCTTCAAAAACATCATGATTACCTCGAACTGCTTGTACTGGTGCGAATTGCTCGATCCAGTCAAGAACAGATGGGCGTGTTATATCTCCACCATGAAGAACAAGATCCACTGTTTCCAAAAAATTTGATACTTCAGGCCCTAATTCATCCAAACTATGTATTAATGACGGAAGATGTGTGTCGCTAATTAAACCTATACGCATACTGAGATACCTGTAAATCTAGTTATTACTGTCTTACATTAATAGATATCATTTTTGAAGCTATGGTTAAACTCATGTCATTTCAGTAGTACAGTAGATTCGTAATTTTGATTGGAGGAGTATATGGTTTCAGAGATTTTTGATGATGCTCGTTGGTCAGAAGTAAAAGGTTTTAACTTCTCAGACATTACTTATCATAGAGCGGTTGATCAGGGAACAGTTCGTATTGCATTCAATCGCCCTGAAATACGTAATGCATTTCGACCGCATACTGTAGATGAACTATATACGGCTTTAGAGCATGCCAGACAGTGGACAGATATTGGGACGATTCTTCTCACTGGTAATGGACCTTCTCCAAAAGATGGCGGTTGGGCTTTTTGTTCGGGAGGTGATCAACGTATCCGAGGGAAGGATGGTTATAAATATGCAGAAGGTGAAACAGCAGAAAGTATTAATCCTGCGAAAGTGGGCCGATTACATATTCTTGAAGTTCAACGTCTGATTCGTTTTATGCCGAAAGTGGTCATAGCAGTAGTTCCTGGCTGGGCTGCCGGAGGCGGACATAGTTTACATGTAGTTTGTGATTTGACTATAGCATCAAAAGAATTTGCGATATTTAAGCAAACAGATGCTGATGTTGCAAGTTTTGATGCTGGTTTTGGCAGTGCATATCTAGCTAGGCAAATGGGTCAAAAACGTGCAAGGGAAGNGTTTTTTCTTGGTTTTGAATACTCTGCAGACGAAGCTGTAGCTATGGGAATGGCGAATAAATCTGTGCCACATAAAGATTTGGAATCAGTAGCTTTGGAATGGGCAAAGATAATTAATTCGAAAAGCCCTACTGCACAACGAATGTTGAAATTTGCTTTTAATTTGATTGATGATGGTTTAGTGGGACAGCAAATATTTGCAGGTGAAGCTACTCGGTTAGGCTATGCAACAGAAGAAGCTCAAGAAGGGCGAGATGCTTTTTTAGAAAAGCGTGATCAANATTATTCAAGCTTTCCTTACCATTTTTAACATACTTAACTGGAAGTTATGGCGCTGCAAATCGATTGTAGGTAGGAGTAATCAAAACTTCATTTAGTGTCACATGAGGTGGTTGTTGTGCAACGAACAGTATCAAATCTCCTAAATCTTCTGATTGAAGAATTCGTGCTTTATCTTCATCGCTAACCGGTACTGGTCGATCATTAAGGATCGGCGTTGCTACTTCTCCTGGGCAAATAGCAGTAGCACGGATACCGTTATTTCTTTCCTCCATTAATAAACTTGCCGTCATGGCATTCATTGCATGTTTAGCAGAAGTATATGCAGGGCCTGTGAGAGGGCTCACTCCTTTTCCAGCCATCGAGGAAATATTTATTATCAATCCTCCCCCATTCGCGCGCATACTTGGTAATACTGCATGGCAGCAGTAAAAAGCCCCATTCAGATCTATGTTTATAACTTGATCCCATCCATCAGTTTCGATTGCAGGCCAATTTCGATTGCGTACATTAATACCCGCACTAAATACTGCAATATCTATTTTCCCTAATTTTTGAAGGATATTATTTACAGTGTTTTGTACGTCAGTTTTGTTAGAAACATCTAGAGGTTGTATTAAAGGTTTTGCATGGCCACGATTAGCTATTTGTTGTGCGACAAGTTCTAATGGCTCACTTCTTCTTCCAGAAAGTACTATTTGACAACCTGCATCAGCTAATTTGAGAGCACCAGATTCTCCTATGCCAGTGCCCGCACCAGTAATCCATACTACCTGTCCGTTTAAATCTTGCATGATATCTCCTTGTTATGTCTTTAAAACTGATCGGTTAGTGCTCCAATGTGAAAGAGATAACCCAGCTATTACTAATGCTAAGCCTAAGAATAGCATAGCTTGTAAGGGTTCATTTAATACTAAATTTGCTAGTATTACTCCCCAAATTGGTGTAGTCATCGATATGGCAGCAACTCCAGAGGGTCGATATTTTTGAAGTAACCATAAATTACCTATGAAGCCAAACCCAGCTATTACTCCACCTTGGTAAATAACGGAATAGATGAGTCGTTCTGTTATTACCCATGGATTAGATTCGAATATTAGCCCCAAAGAAAAAAATGCGAGGATCCCAATTACTTGCTGCGTCATTAATACTTTTGCTAAATCAACATGTTGTAATGTGTTGGATCTATAGACTTGCCCAAGCCCAAGTAAAATTGCAGAACCTAAATATAAAAAATCACCGAACAACGTACTTTCCGAGCCTGAGAAATCTTGCATAAAAACAACTACGATTCCTATATAAGCAACACATGTACCTAAAATCCGTAATACCGACAGTTTATCTCCTGGTACTGTGAAATGAGCTATGACACCTGTCCAGATTGGGAATGTTGCAGCAATAATTACTGCATGTGATGCGCTTGTTAGATTTTGACCGAGGTTCATGAGTGCTATTTGGGGAATAAATATCGCAATCAAACCAAGTAAGGGTTTAATATCTTTTTTATTGGGTACAACTTTTTGTTTAGTCCAAATTGCCCAGATTATGGTTACGATACCACCTAACAAAAAACGCATCGAAGCTATTCGAAGAGGTGGCGCATCTACAAGACCTGCTTTCAATGCAACTGCGTTTCCTCCCCATAAAGTCGAAAGAAATAAAGCGAATCCAGTACCTTTTGGTGTTAATGTGATACGTGCATCAGTTTTATGTGGTTTTGGTAAATGGTCATTTTGGTTGGATTTTGTCATAGAGCTACAATACTTTACGCGGAGCCAGATAAGTTAAGTAAAGAAGTTCCTATTAGCGAGATTAAAAGCATAAATCCTAGAGCAAAAAATATTGTCACTGCCACACGAGCTCCTACTTTTTTTACTTCACTCAGATCGCATGTGAATCCTAATCCAACCATGGCAACAATAAAGAAAATGCTACTAAAATTTTTCGCTAAATCTCCAGTTTGGTCATTAATTATTTCAACACTTCTTAATACTGCTAAAACAATGAATCCAGTAACAAACCAAGGAACATAACCTTGTATTTTTTTTCTGTTCACTACAGATTTTTCAGAATTTGAATTGCGTTCAGTTAAGATACTAATAATTACGATAATGGGACCAAGAAATAAAATACGGATTAATTTCACAAAAGTTGCTACTTGTCCTGAAAGCGTTGAGACTGAAAATGAAGCAGCTACAACCTGTGGGACAGCATAAACAGTTATTCCAGTGATAATTCCATATTGGTAATAGGTAAGATCTAGCAATGGTACTAAAAATGGTAATGCTAATATTTGAATGAGCCCCATTATTGCACTAATACCTATAGCTGCAGCAATTTCATTTGAATTTGCTTTTAATACTGGAGCNACTGCAGCTACTGCTGAATTACCACAAATTGAATTACCGACACCTATCAATAAAGCTAATCTCGAACTTAAACCAAAGAGTCTATGGCCTATAAACCAAGTTATTAGTAATCCTCCACTTACTGAGACGGCGATTAAGATAAAAATTTTCGGACCGGCTTCTATAATTTGACCAAAACTGATACTTGCACCAAGTAGAAATACTGCAACCTCNAGTAATTTTGAAGAAGCCCATTTTGATCCTGGGTTTATTATGTCAACAANTTTACTTGTACCTAAACTGTTTCGGAGTATTACGCCTAGAATGAGAGCAATAACCAGTGCATTAAAAAAGCCACTCTCAAAATAATTTTCTGCAATTGATGAGGATATGTATGCTAGTACACCTCCACAAATGCAAATGAGAATTCCGTTATAGAGTGTTTTTGGAAAATATTGTTCCGTGAAGCCATCTTTAAACGCAGTTAGCACTTTATTACCTGTCTGTTCGAACTATGAAGTTGTCCTTAGTTCTGGATGTTTCAATCCTGTACCAGTGTTGAACAATACTATTTTTGAATCTTTATTTAATCTTTTTTCCATGATCAATTTACGCAGTGCTGCAAATGTTGCAGCACCCTCAGGGCAGACATCGATGCCTTCTGATTGTGTTATTTCAGTGATTGCAGTAGTTATCTCATGATCATTAACTGTTATTGCATCACCATTAGATTCACGAACAGACTGCAATATCAGATCGTCAGCAAAGGCAGCTGGCACTCTAATTCCTGGAGCTAATGTGGCAGCATTTTNCCATGGTTCTGCACGTAGTGCTCCTTCATCAAAAGCTTTGACTATAGGTGCACATCCTTCTGCCTGGACTACTATCATCCTAGGTCTCTCGCTGCCTATTAATCCCAAAGATTCTAACTCATTGAATGCTTTCCACATTCCAATCAACCCAGTGCCTCCACCCGTTGGATATAAGATTGCGTCTGGAAGTTGTCCATCGAATTGCTCCCACAATTCGAACCCCATAGTTTTTTTTCCTTCTACCCGATAGGGCTCTTTAAGAGTTGCCATAGGAAACCATCCATTTTGTTTAGATTGTTCGGCTATCCATGCTCCCGCATCTGAAATTAACCCGTCTATAAGCTTTAAAGTTCCCCCGTAAGTTCGAACTTCATCCATCATTGCAATTGGGGTGTCAGAAGGCATCGCTACGTGTGCCTTTATTCCTGCACGTGCAGCATAAGCAGCCGTAGCAGAACCTGCATTTCCTGCAGTAGGCATTCCTATTTCTTTTATATTTAATTCAACTGCCTTTGACAGTGCTGCTGAAATTCCTCGTGCTTTGAATGTTCCTGTTGGATTAGAACCTTCATCTTTTACCCACAGATCGTTTGCTCCAACTTTTTTGCCCAAATTTGGAACTGGTAAAAGCTGCGTCATTCCTTCACCTAAAGAGATTATGTTTGCAGTATTGATGACTGGCATTAATTCTTCGTAACGCCACATGGAGCTCACTCTGGTTGAAATTTCTTCACGTGTAAATGTGTTTTTTGCTTTCTTTAAGTCATAACGAGCTACTAATGCTCTTCCACAGAATTGGCAAATAGTTTGAATTATATTTTGATCGTGTTTTTCGTTACATATCGAACACTCCAAATGCGTTAATGTAGAAAGAGTTCTCATAATTCACCTTTTGTAATTGCTTGCATGATTGATTCTTACCATGATTTCAATACTGGTAGAACTTCTTTCGCGAAAAGTTTCAGACTTTCTTCGGCTAATTTATAAGGGATGCCACCAAATCTAAAAGCTACATTAAGTTCAAAATTTCCAAGCAATTTATGTCGTTCCTCAAGGCCTCGTAAAATTTTGTCAGGTGTACCCCAACTGGCTGCCTTCATAAAGCCTTCTACTGCACCTTCGTGACCGGCAGAACGTGCTATTTCTGCTTTTTCTTGGTAAGAATCATACCCTTTTACAGATCTAAAATGATCTCCTAAAAATTCATAGTGATAAAAATTGCTCTCTACAAATTTTCCTTGATATAACTTTGCGTCTTTCTCTGTTTGATTAAGATCAGGACCGCATACAACAAACTCAGTCAGCATGAGATCTGGTGGTTCTGTACCATGCAGTTCTCTATGTAGAGTTCTTCCCTTTTCGATAGTGGGTAAGCGCATTTCCCAAGGGCGATCTGCAAACATGATGATGTGTGCACCCAATTTTGCCGCAGATACTACAGAATCTTCACTCGAAGCTACAGCATAGATTCTGCCGTCAAATGAATATTCAGGACGAGGTCTTAATTCAATTTTCGGTTGTTTATAATATTTGCCATCACCTTCAATAAAGCCTGTTTTCAATGCATTGACAATCATCGGGGCTGCTTCATCAAAACGTCCTCTTGATTCATCCATACTTAACCTGAAAGCTTCAAATTCACGTTTTGCTAAACCTCGCCCGAATCCAAGCCGAAGTCTCCCGTTACTCAGTAAATCTAGTACGGCTGCGTTTTCAGCTACTCGTAAAGGATCATGCCATGGCAAGATAATTGCAGCTGTTCCGATATCTATATTTGGGTATTTTGTTGCCAGATGTGTCATGAGATGTATATTGTCCGGGACCATAGAATAATCATTAAAATGATGTTCTGTTGACCATAGGCAGTCAAAGCCAGAATTTGCAGCTATGTCGAATAACTTCAGCTCTTCCTGCCACATTTCGGTATCGGTTCCTTTTTCCCATCCATAACTTGAGAAAATACCAAACATGCCTATATCCATTGGAACATCTCCACTAATTGTTTTTTTTATCTATCAGGTCCTTTGATGTGTACACCGCCATCGACAGGAAGAATAACTCCAGTTATATAACGTGATTCATCCGAAGCTAAAAATACTGCAGCTGCTCCTATATCCCATCCATTTCCTTCGATACCTAAGAGAGAAGCATTTTTGCGCCTTTCTCTTAGTGAAGGTTCCATTCCACGCGAATATACCATAGGTGTATACACTGGACCGGGCACGATGCAGTTGACACGTATCCCTTGTTCTGCATGATCAACTGCCATAGCTTGTGTTAAGGCAATTACAGCGCCTTTTGAAGTGGAGTATGCAGTCATGCCTCGTGGACGTAATGCTGCTATGGATGAAACATTAATTATAGACCCNCTGNCACTCGATTTTTCCATTTCTGGTATAGCGTATCGAGATGTAAGTACCATACTTCGAACATTCGTTTCTTGAACTTTATCCCATTCATCCATATCAGCATCAACTACACTGCTTCGAGGCATACCTATGCCTACATTATTATGTAAAATATCTAAGCCATCCCATTGATGGGANATAGTGGTTACAATCTCTTTACACGATTTCTCNTCGGTTACGTTGCCTTGTATGGTAAGGACATTTGCATCCGGTTTGAGAGATAAGATAATTGATTTTGTTTCTTCTGCAGCAGCTAGATCACTATCAACTAGCAGTACCTTTGCTCCTTCTAGTGCAAATAATATTGAAGCGGCACGACCATTTCCAATACCAGAAGCTCGTGATCCTGCACCTGTAATTATTGCTCTTTTATCTAATAGTCTTGTTCCAGTTGTGGCAGGAATTGTAGGAATTTCTGTGGCTTCTGATTCTGTCATTTGGTTACCTCTTTTAAATCGATAATAGGTTGCTAGTTATTGACTTTATGGCTAAAGCCCATTCACTTACCTTAGTTGAATCAAATGCATTGTCCACAGTATCTGTAGGGGAATGAAAATATGCATGTCCTCCAAGAAATGAAATATAGCGAGTATCTAAGTCACTAAGAATGAGAGCTTCTCCTCCCACAGCAGGTCCAGGATTTCGAATGTTTGTAAGTTCTAAATTCGATGCACTCAATGATTGACGGACAAATTTNTCCAAATCTTCATCACTTGTTGCCGCTATGGAATTGGGTTCTTCACGAGCCCCAATTGAAGCACCTAAATGTAACCAAGCAGCAGCTTTAGTAATATTGTCTCGATGCGTTCGGGCATAAGAGCGTATGCCATAAAAATTTAATTCATGCCCCGAACTTGCGAGTAAATGTACAGTCGGATGAGGTTCAGGTAGTGCTGCGATGCTTTCTGCTAAAGCTAAAAAGATAGCTATTCCACCACCACGTTCAGCTGCACATGTAAACCATCCTGATTTTGGAGTTACGATCCCTATTGCAGGGGTATTAGATTGACTCCCTTCAATACTTGCTATTACGTTTGTTGCTGTCGATTGCAATCGTTCTCCATCTAAAATGAGNTGGCTTTCTCCACCCATCATCATCGTCGATTTGAGATGTTTGTTATCACTCGAGGCCACTTGTAAAATTGGGAGTGGAAAAGGTTTGTCAATATGCATGGCATTTTGTAAGACAATATTTCGATCGCGGTCTCCATTGACTAGAATTATTGCGAGAGCACCTTTTTTATGTAAAGCATCTACATAGTTTGGAAAATCTTCATGTGCTAACTTTCGTGCGTTAACTATAACGAATTTGCCAAATAATTCAGGATCAGTGATCTCACACATTTCTGCTTCTATTCCCTCAGGGATAGTAAAATCACCGTCATATAATGGAGTCCCCTTTATTTTTTCGTTGCCAGGTAAATTCAACGAAGAATCTCGATATTCAACTCGTGGGAAACGAAAGTTTTCAGTTTCTGCAGATATACCAAATTCCTTTAATTGTTCGATTAACCATTTTGATGTTTGATCGTCTGCCGGCCATCCTGTGCGATGATTACCGAAAGATTCATATTCACGGATTCGTTTTTCGATAATTGCAGGTTCATAGCCCGTAGTAATAGGTAGATCAAATGACATGTCGTTTTCCCTGTTGAATTATATTCTCTAAGATTTTAATTAATTGGATGTTAGTACTTCTGAAATATTATGCCAGTTATTGAGCTCAATACATTCGCCATCATTTACTTTTATTACTCGTGTTGCAACTTTCTCTAACAACTCTCTATCATGACTGGCGCAAATGATGGTTCCTTCATAGTTCTCAAGTGCTGAAATCAATTTTCTTTGTGTCGTTCTATCAAGATGGTTTGTAGGCTCATCCAAAAGAAGAACATTGCCAGGTTTTATGAGAAATTTCGCCAAAGCTAAACGGCTCCTTTCTCCTCCAGATAAGACTGAAACTGATTTAAAAACGTCATCTCCTCTGAATAAAAAATTTCCTAATATATTTCTTAATACACCATCACCATGCTCTTTATTAACAGTTTGTACTTCTTCTAAAACGGTTAGATCGTAATCTAATGCTTCATCTTGGTGCTGGTCGTAGTAACCTAGTTCAGCTCTATTTGCCCAGAAAATATCACCGTGTGTTGGTGTAATTTCACCAGCAAGTATCTTTAACAGTGTTGATTTGCCACCACCGTTTGGTCCAATGAACATTACTTTATCACCACGTTCGACCTGAAGGTTTGCATCAATAAGTACTATTTCGTTGCCATTATAAGAATGGCCAATATTTTGCGCTTTTAAGACGTCTCGTTCAGTGCGAGTTGCTGTATCAAATTTAAAGCTAACCTCTAAATCAGAGGTTAGCTTTTCAAGAGGCATAATTTTGTTCAAAGCCTTTTCACGACTTCTTACTTGAGATGCTTTCGTGGCTTTTGATCTGAATCGTTCAATAAATTTTTCTTGTTTACTAATTTCTTTTTCTTGTCGTTTCAAGGCACTACTTTGGACAGCTAATCGTTCAGCTTTTTGTTTTTGATAAGAAGTATAATTNCCTGAGTACGCATTTATTTTCCCATTACGCAGTTCAAATACTTTGTTAACTACACGATCATGAAATTCCCCATCATGAGTTACTAGTAATACTGTTCCCGGGTATGTCGTGAGTTCTTCTGCAAGCCAATTTTGTGAATTTTGGTCGAGATGATTTGTAGGTTCATCGAGAATGAGATTATCTGGTCTTCGAACTAAAATTTTGGCTAATCCAATTCTCATTTGCCAACCACCAGAGAAAGAACCACATGTTTGGGAGAGCGCATCATTTTGGAAGCCAAGTCCTGCGAGAGTGCGACCTATTCGTTTGTCAATTCGGTATCCATCTAGTTGTTCAAAACGTTCAAATAATTTTGCCTGTTCGGTGATTAAAGAATCTAAATTTTCGCTGTCCTTAGACATTTCAATTGAAAGTTGTTGAAGTCTATATTCTATCTCAGAAGCTTCAGGGAAAGATTCCCATAATTCTTCAGAAATAGTTTTTTCAGAACTCGTGATAGTTTCTTGTTTTAAGAAGCCAATTTCATTTCCTCGAAAACCTGCATTTCCATTATCAGTGAATTGTTCTCCAGCAAGAATACTTAGTAGTGTTGACTTTCCTGATCCATTAGGGCCTACCAAACCTACTTTTTCATTATCACCAATAGAAAAAGAAACGCTCGAAAGGATTTCATTTCCATCAAAACTTTTTAGTACATTCTCTGCGTAAAACATTCCGACAGGATATCGCATAGTTATCTCACGAGATAACTATGCGATAAGTGAACTGAATGTTAAATTAAACTGAATATTCAACNAACCTCTTCACTCTAATATGCATAATTGNTANTAATATTNNTTAGTTTCCATAATCGATAACTAATATTTATTAGTATCTAGAAAGAATAATATTGGAACACGCTCTGTTATCTGCTTTTGGTGTTATTGGATTTGCTATTGCGATTACGATTATTCTTTCNAGAAAAATCAAATTGCCGACAGTATTAATCTTCTTAATTATTGGAATAATTGCCGGGCCTTCATTTTTAAATCTTGTAGCACCTTCAGAATTTGAAGAAATTTTTCGATTTGGACTTGAAATTCTTGTCGCCATTATTGTCTTTGAAGGTGCATTTTCTATTGATGTTCCCTACTTAAGACGTGTCGGTGGCGTTGTAAGAAACTTGTTAACTGTTGGATTCATTCTCTCTGCTACTTTAAGTGCTTTGGTGGTAGGTTATTTTGAAATTCTACCTTGGCGTATTGCTGCATTATTTGGCGTTTTAGTTGCTGTCACTGGACCGACAGTTATTGCACCACTTGTCAGACAAGTCCGGATTAATGATCGTGTTAGAGCTGTGTTGATGGGTGAGGCAGTTTTAGTTGATCCCATTGGAGCAGTCATTGCTATTGTTGCATTGGACATTGTTTTGTTTGGTCCTGAAACTACAATATTGTTTTTTGCCCCTACTCGTTTATTAGGTGGAATGCTAATTGGGATACTTGGAGCTGTTAGCGTACTTTTGGTATTGAAAATCTATCGTGACATTGAACCAATTGAAACCACATTATTACTTCTTGGTATGAGCGTTACTACTTTCGCTATTTCAGAAAGTGTACTTGCTCACTCGGGTCTTGCNGCGATGGCTGTAATGGGAATAGTGCTTGCATCAAGAAAAATACCGCATTCTGAACAAGTACGTTCATTTGAAGATGATTTATCCAANATGCTTATTGGTGCTGTCTATGTGCTTGCTGTCGCCACTGTTGATTTGGAAGCGGTTCGAGATTTATGGCCTTATGGGTTTATAGTTTGCGCATGTCTTATGCTTGTTATTCGTCCTATAACTGTCTTCATTTCAGCAATTAAATCAGATTTATCATTTCGTGAAAAAACATATATTAGCCTTATTGGTCCAAGAGGTGTTGTGGCTGCAGCTTTAGCTGCTTTTGCAGGCGAAGTTCTTGGACCTGAACAATATGGTGATACTTTGACTGCTTTAGTATTCCTAACGGTATTTCTTACAGTAGGCGTACAGTCAACTTATGCTGGTATTGTCGCAAAATTATTAGGAGTGAAAGCAATGAAAGCTATAATTGCGGGAGCAAATCCTGTCGCTTGTCGTGTTGGACACCAGTTAATCGATCAAGGGTATGACGTTACTCTTATCGAAAATAATTCTGAATTAGTTTTGCAAGCACAGAAAGAGGGTCTTGAAACAATCAAAGCTGAGATTACAGATGTAAAAATGCTTGATGCTGCAGGCGCATCGAATGTTGCAATCGGAATCGCTACAACTGATAGTGATGAAATAAATCTTCTTTTTTGTCAATATTTACGTGCAGCAAGTCCTGACGCAAAAGTATATGCTCATGCCACTAGTACAGATGTAGTGAGTGCTTTTGAGCAATCAAGAATTGAAACTGTAGATATTGAAGTAGCACTTTCACAAGCTATGCTCGATCGTATCGCCGCGCCGTTATTAACAGAAGCTTTANGGACTGGGGATAGAGTGATTATCGATGTTCCAATAGGTAGTGGATTAGACAAAAGAAAGATACGAGATTTAGGATTGCCTGAAAGTGTACTAATTTTATTGTTGCAACGACAAGGTGAAGATTTAGTACCCCATGGTAATACAGTTTTGTCACGAGGAGATAGGATTCTACTTTTTGGTCTTATTGATGCCGTACATGATGCTCGACAAGAATTAATGGCGATAGAATAGAACTGGAATAATAAATAGTTACAGAGAGTATATTTTATGTCTCACAAGTCATCAGATTTAAAAATCCCGATCCAACAACACNCACTAGAGAATGGTTTAAAAATAATCCTTTCTCCTGATACTACGGCGCCAATTGTTACTGTAGCTGTTTATTATCATGTTGGAATGAGATTAGAACCTCAAGGCAGAACTGGCTTTGCACATTTATTTGAACATTTAATGTTTCAGGGTTCAGCACAAATGGAAAAAATGGAATTGGTTAAGCGTGTGCAAGAAAATGGTGGCACACTAAATGGATCAACTCGAACTGATTTTACAAACTACTGGGAAGTCCTTCCAAAACACACTCTTGAACTGGCTCTGTGGATGGAAGCTGATCGTATGCGTGGNCCGAAAATTACAGATGCTGAATTAGATAACCAAAGAGATGTTGTGAAGAATGAAATACGAGTCAATGTGCTTAATCGTCCGTATGGTAGTTTTCCATGGATTGATATGCCTGGTTTGGCTTGGAGTAATTGGCATAATTCCCACAATGGATATGGTGATATGGTCGATTTAGATGCTGCTAATTTAGAAGACGTCAATGCTTTTTTTAAGAGCTATTATTCTCCATCGAATGCTGCTTTAGTTGTAGTTGGGGATTTTGATGTTGATGATGCTATTAGAATGTCAGAAAAATATTTTTCTGACATTCCTTCTGTTACGCCACNTGAAATTCCAAATATGGATGAGCCTGAATGGACAGAAGAACGTGTTTTTGAAAAAAAAGATGCATTAGCTACTAAGCCAGCTTTAGCTATCTCTTACCAGATACCACAACGTAATTCACCACTGTATTTTGCAATGGGTCTTTTAGATCAATTATTGTTGCAAGGTGATGATTCATTGCTTCATCAAGAGCTGGTAATTAAAAAAGGCTTAACGGGACATATAGGTGGTGGTATTAACTTTTTAGGACATATGTTTAATGCCCGGACTCCCTTACTGTGGACATCATCTTTAATTTATGACGAAACAACGAACCCAGATGAAATATTAGAAGCCTTTGATCAGGTACTTGAGAATGTATTAAATGAACATATTTCTTCAGTAGCTTTAGAAAGAATTATCCTAAAAACCCGTTCTTCGTTTTACGATATTTTCGCAGGAAGTTCTTATCCTGGTTTTGGTCGTGCTGATCTATTGGCATCATTTGCAATGATTGATGGAAATGCTGAACGTGTAAATGAAATTGATTCTTTATTCAGATCGGTTTCTTTGGATGATATTTATAANGCAGCAAATGAATATCTTTTACCTACGAAACGTGCAATTTTGAAAATAGTACCTGAGCTTTCAAATCAAACACAGGAGACATCATGATTCCAGAACCGACCATAGCATCTCCTGAACCTTTTGTACTGCCTCAAGTTGATAAATGGGAGACAGCAAACGGTCTTAAAGTAGAATTTGTTGAAGTAGGAATAATACCTAAAGCGTATTTTCTATTAAGTATGAACTTTGGCTCTGCTGATGAACTTAATTCACAGGTATGGATTTACCGCCTGATAAGTGACTACCTTAAAGAAGGGACAATTGATTTAGATGGTAATCAAATCGCAGATAANGCGGCGTCATTAGGTGGAAGATTTGATGTCAATGTTGATGATGACACTCTTACTATTTCAGGCTCAGTTCTAACAGAATTTGCAGCAGAATTTATTAAACTTNTTGGTGATATTGCTCAAAATCCACGTTTCCCTACAGAATCTTTAGCAAGATTAAGAGATGATATGCTTCGTGACTTAGAGCTAATGAAAGTACAACCTGGTGTTTTAGCTTCAGCTACGTTTCGTCGTGCACTATATGGTAATTCAGGATATGGGCTTTCATTATCTACTCCTGAAATAATTGATACTTTCTCTACACAAAATGTAAGTGATTCCTATAGGAAATTTGCTAATCCAAATGAAACGAAACTTTATGTTGCAGGGATGTTTGATAAATCAACTCTTAAGAGTGCAATTGAAGATACTTTCAAGGAATGGACTGGTCATGTAAGTGATCATACTGAACGTTCACTGCCAGAAAGTTCTCGGAAAATTCACTTGCTCGATAGAAAAAATGCAGAACAATCAACCCTTGNCATTGGCTTACCAGTTATAACGCCGAGTGATAAAAATTATGTGCCATTAGTTGTGATGAATTCTTTATTAGGTGGCTCTTTTTATTCNCGAATTACATTGAATATTCGTGAAGATAAAGGTTATACATATTCACCTAGAAGTATGATTGCATCCCATCCAACAAGTGCATATTGGGTTGAAACTGCAGATGTTACGACTAATGTGACAGGTGCTTCTATAGAAGAAATTTTTAAAGAAATCGATCTTATTCGTGATACAGAACCTTCAATGGAAGAGCTCAACGGGATAAAAAACTATGTTTCAGGATCTTATGTCATGAGGTATACAACTCCTGGAGCTATTATAGGACAATTGGCATTTTTGGATTTACATAATTTAGATGAAAATTGGGCAAAAAACTATATTGCACATGTTGTAGCCTTAAACCCTTCTGATATTCAGCAAATAGCGAAACAATATCTTGATCCATCATTAATGACGATAACAGTTGTTGGTGATGGTGAATTAATTAAAGACGAAATAACTTCTTTTGCACCAATAGAAGAAGTTTCAGTTGAATCGTTGTCTCCATAGCTCAATTTCCATCCCCTTTTTTTCGAAGAGTTTCTGGAACTTTTTTCCAAACTAATAAGACGCCTATTAATCCTGATAGACCTACACTCACGGATGCTATGCTTAAAGTAGCAAGACCTGCTACACCTGCGACAATAAATGGACCGCTACTTGTACCTATGTCTGTAACAAATCTCCATATNCCGAGAAATTGCCCTTGATGGCGTTGAGGTGCGAAGTCTGCACCTAGAGTCATCCCTATCCCTGAACCAAGGCCATTTGCGAACCCAGAGAGTAGACCCACCAACATGAGCGACCCAAAATCATTAGTGGAAGTTATAAGTATCATACTTAGAGACATTAATAATAGACTTGCTCCTGCTGCCCATCTTCTTCCAAATCGATCCATCGCTACACCTACTGGAAGGAATAATGACATATCAACTGCAGAACTTATGCCAATTATNAAGCCTATATCTTTTGGTTCGAGACCAATTGAATCACTCCATAACGGAAGCATGACTAGACGCGTTTGCCGTAAGACTTGTAACAAAAGCATGGCTGTGCCAGCTGTTAGAAATATATATTTATATTCTCTAAATACTGCTACAAAACTATTATCATCTTTTTCAATCATTGTTTTTGGAGTGTTTTCTACATGCGGGAGATATAGAAANATCATGATTAATGCACCAATGGCACCGACAAATAGAACTAGCATTACTTCAACAAAACTGTAATATTGAGCAATAAATCCTCCCAATATTGGACCAACAAAATTGCCTATTCTATGCGAACCTCCGATTAATGAGATTACACGTCCACGTTGATCTACTGGGGTAATTGCTGAAACAAAACTTAGTCGAGCCAACATCCATAATGAAGTTGCAGCNCCAAATATAAATACTGAAATAGATAGATGAAGGATGTTTTGGCTAAATGCGGTACAAAGGGCAGATATTGTGATGAAAATAATNGAAAGCAAGTGCGATTTCCGTTGCCCTATTTTGTCTATTATTAATCCTGCTGGTATATCGAAAACTACAATTCCTAATCCACGCATTGCGAACACCAAACCTGCGATGGCTATGGATCCACCCAAATCTTTAGCAAAAAGTGGAACAAAAGACAGGACTGATCCTTGACCGATTGATATGAATATGGTGGGAAGGTAAACACTATTAGTAAGAGAACGAATTTTAAATTGTTTGGCGTTTTCTATAGTCTGCATCGCTCTATCCTATCGATCACTACCTTGTGTGCGAGTGGTAGGATAAAAATGAAAAAACTAACTGCTTACAAAAGAATAATTTAATTCAAGAATCGAGCAGAAGAATATTGGATCGAGTACGATGCATGTAAAGAGAGGAGGGGTAATGGGCTCACTTTCGAAAATGCGAATTTTGGATATGACTCAGTACGAAGCTGGAACTTCATGTACACAATATTTGGCCTGGCTTGGTGCAGATGTAGTCAAGATTGAACCTCCTACAGGTGACCCTGGTCGAGGAGTTGNGCGTGAAGGTGTTAACCAAGAGCAGGTCCGACAATATTTTTTGAACTACAACAGTAATAAACGATCAGTAGTTATCAATCTTAAATCTGATGAAGGTCGCCAAATTTTTCTTGATATGGTCCCTCATTATGATGTTTTTGTTGAAAATTATGGCCCTGGTGTCGTTGAAAAATTAGGCCTAGATTACGAAACTCTTTCTGCGATCAATCCTTCAATTATTCATGCACGAATCAAAGGATATGGTTTGACAGGCCCGTATTCTCAATACAACAGCTATGACTGGGTTGCTCAAGCATCTGCNGGCACATTTTCAGTTACAGGTGATCCTAATGGTCCACCAATGAAACCTGCTCCCACTATGTCAGATTCAGGAACAGGTATTCAGATGGCCTTGGGTATTGTTTCAGCATATGTTGAAAAATTGCAAACTGGCGTTGGACAACAAATCGAGATATCGATGCAAGAAGCTACNACAATGTTTATGCGTACTGTTGGATTACATGTTTGGGGNAAAGAAGCTGCTCCTCGCACAGGTATACATCAAGGTAATGGTATTACTTCAACATATCCTTGTGCTCCAACATCTGATGCAACAAATGATAACAATGACTGGATATTTATAATGACGGTTACTTCGCAAATGTGGGATGCTTTATGTGTTGCCATGGAACGTTCTGAATTGTTGACAGATGAAAAATTTTCTACAGAAGCTGCTCGAATAGCTAATCAACCATTGTTATATGAAGAAATAGCTTCGTGGACTAGAACAAAAACTAAGCAGGAAGTAATGGGTATATTGGGACCTGCTGGTGTCCCAGCTAGTTATGTATTCAGCACGATGGATTTATTCACAGACCCTCATTTGACNGAACGCAATTTTATTCAAACAGTGGATCATCCAATAAATGGTGAAGTAAAACTCATGCGTAATCCTTTACGTATGGATGGGGTAATGCCATTAAAACATGCACCTCTACTCGATGATCATACTGATGAAGTTCTGTCTTCTGACATAGGAATCGATGATGAAAAAATTCAACAATTACGTNATGCAGGAGTAATTGGATCTAAATAATAACTATTAAGAATTGTTCATTTAATTTGAAATAATATGGAGGTATTGGAATGCTCGAACGTTTTAAAGTTGCTGAAGAAGATCGAATATATGTAAGTGCGGATACTATAAATGCTGCAACAAAAAGCATTTTTCATGCACTAGGAGTACCTGAAAGAGAATCATCNATTGCAAGTGATGTTNTAATTTCCAATGATCTGCGNGGTATTGAAACGCATGGTGTCTCGAATATGCTTCGAAATTATGTTGCAGGTTATCAGGATGGAAGATTGACGCCTGACCCTGAAGTAGTAATTACACGAGAAACAGAAACAACACTTGTTGTCGACGGTGGTGGTGGTCTAGGAGTTCATATTGCACCAGATGTCATGGACAAAGTTATAGAAAAAGCTGAGAAATATGGATTAGGTGCAGCTTGTGTGACNAATGTAGGACACATGGGAGCATCTGGATATCATGCAATGAAAGCTATGGAACATGACATGATTGGTCTGGCAATGTCAACAAGTGGATCGTCAGTTACACTACCAACCTTTGGTGCAATTCCTCGTCTCGGAACTAATCCAATTGCGTGGGCAGTGCCTGCGAATAAAATGCCTCCTTTTGTCTTTGATGTTGGTACTAGTCAAATTGCACGAAATAAATTCACCCTAGCTAAGCGCGTTGGAGCAAAATTAGAGCCAGGGTGGATTGCGGGTGCTGATGGTATACCAATTATGGAAGAAACGGATGTGCCAGATCAATTTGGTCCGCCATGGTTACTTCCATTAGGAGGTACACGAGAAAATGGATCTCATAAAGGATATGGATTAGGTTCTGTTGTAGATATTCTAGGAAGTACTCTTACAGGTATTGGACCAGGATTTATTGCCCTGACCCCNGGTTTTCATTTAATGGCTTATAAAATTGATGCTTTTGTAGACCCTGAGAAATTTAAAGATGACATGGATCTGTTTCTTAAGGGATTAGCAGATACTACCCCGGCAGCAGATCAAGAACGTGTCGTGTATCCTGGTTTGCTTGAAGCAGAATCAGAAGATGAACGNAAAATTTCAGGAATTCCCTATCATATTGAAGTTATCGAATGGTTTGAGCAAATAGCATCTGAATTAGGCTTGAATTATAATTTGCGCGATTAATTAACTGCTAAAATTTTCGAAAGGTGCATAATGACAGATTTTGATGTAGCTATTCTAGGTGGTGGTTTGGCGGGACTAACTGCAGGATTATATGCAGCTCGTGAAGGTTTGGAAGTCACATTATTTGATCAAATGGGNCCTGGGGGGCAACTTAATAATGTAGGGCAAATCGATAACTTNCCTGGATTTCCTCACGGTACAACAGGTACTGAATTAGCTTCAAGCACAGCAGAACAAGCATTAAATGCAGGTTTNCAATTTCAATTCGGTGAAGTTTCAGGTCTTACTACAAATGAAAATATATGGTCTGTACAAACTATGATGGAAACAGTGACTTCGAAAGCTGTCATCGTTGCACTGGGTTCTAATTTTGCAAAACTTAATGTTCCTGGTGAAGAAAAATTCTTTGGCAAAGGTATATCCAATTGTGCGACATGTGATGGAGATTTTTTTCGTGATGAAGACGTTGCTGTTATTGGTGCTGGTGACTCAGCTTTAGATGAAGCTCTTCATCTAACCGACGTAGTTCGATCTATTACTATCGTTAATAAAAATGAAGATTTCACAGGTACATTTGTAAATCGTGAAAAGTTATTGAGCTTTGAAAAAGTCTCTGTAGAACATAACGCAGTTGTACAAAACCTAGACGGTGATGATCAACTGAAATCTATTACAATTATTGCAGATGGTAGTGAAAAAAAACTTGATGTAACTGGTGCATTTGTCTTTGTTGGATTAGTNCCCAATTCAGCTATCTTGAAAGAACTCATAGCTGTTGATGCTGCAGGACATGTCGAATGTAACCTTGATATGAGTACCTCTCAACAAGGTCTGTATGTTGCAGGTGATATTCGACAACAATCTTCTCGACAATTGGTGTCAGTAGCTGGAGATGGAGCTACAGCTGCAATTTCTGTTCGTGATTATCTACGAAAATAATGTTAAAGATGCTAAATCTTATATTTTTCAGTATCGTATACAGTATCAATAGATTTGAGGTGTAAATGAATAAAGTACAAATATTGAATCCTACTAAGAGTGGCCCTACTCAAGAAGAATCAAACTCTGAGATTCTCGAACTCAGAGAATCTCGTGCAGGTATACTTGCAAATCAAAAGCAACATGCCTCTTTAGTGATGGAAGCTATTGTTGACCAACTTTCACTCGATTATGGTGTTATCAAAACAGTTGTCTCTAGCAAAATAACAAATGGTCCCACTCCAAAAGAACTTGAAAAAGAATTGGTTGATAATTGTGATTGGGTCATTTTAGGGAGTGCCGACTGAGGATCTTGTACTGCGTGGAGTATCCACGCTGCAGTCGACTTAGAAAAACGTGGTATTCCTACTATTACTTTGGCAACTAGCGAATTTAAGGCTTTGTCTGAGCTTCAAGCTCGTGCGATGGGATATCCTAACTTGCGGATAGTAACGATTCAACATCCTTTGGGAGGAATGCCTGCCGATGAAGCTATACTAAAAGCTCAAGATGCAGCGAATTCTATTAAAGAGATGATTATCGGTTAATTGATTAGACCGTAATTCTTTAGATAAGATAGGTTTTTAATGAGTGTTAATTTAGATTTGCCTCCTATCGTTGATATCGACGATTCCTTAGAAGCGATTATTGATTTTTTTGAAACACAACAATGGACTGATGGACTTCCATTTATCCCTCCTACTCGTCAACGTGTAGACGAAATGTTTCGATACGTAGACTTCAAACCTGATGATGTAATTGCTACTTTAGCTCCTCGAAATGGTGAAGCTACAGTCGAAGCTCTTGCGATTAATGCGGTTATGGCAGGTTGTCGCCCTGAGTACTTCCCTGTTGTTGTGGCCGCAACTCAAGCAGTTGCAGAAAAACCATTCAATCTGAACGGTATTCAATCAACTACTCATTCATGTGCAGTTTTAGTATTTGTTAACGGTCCAATTGGACGCGAAATTAATATCAATAATGGTTACAACCTTTTTGGTCAAGGCTTTAGAGCAAATGCCACGATTGGTAGGGCTATGCGATTGATACTGTTGAATATTGCAGGTGGCACNCCAGGTGAAGGTGATAGATCAACCATTGGTACGCCAGCAAAAATTAGTTTTTGTGCAGCAGAAGCTGAAGATTTGAATCCGTGGGAACCATTACATGTCGAAATGGGCTTTGACATCATGGATAGTACTGTCACTGTTATGGCTGCAGAGGCCCCGCATAATGTGAATGATCATTGGAGTGTTACCGGAGCTGGCCTACTGAATACAATTGGCCTTAGTATGCGCCAACCTGGAAGTAATAATATGACTTATCGTGGTGGTCAACCACTCATTGTGCTAGGTCCAGAACATGCTGAAGCTATCGCTCGCGATGGTATTTCAAAAGATGATGCTAAAAAAATCCTTTGGGAAGCATCTCATTTATATTTGAATGAAATGACTGAAGACTGGCTTGAAGGGCAAGCTCATTGGGCTGAACCGAGAGCTGATGTAGATTCCCCTGAAGCACATATGGTCGGTGAGCATTGGTCTCGNCTAAATATTGTTGTTGCTGGTGGTGCAGGNAAACATTCTTGCTGGATTCCAACATTCGGACCAGANGGAATGACGAATACTGTTACTACCAGAATTAATAATGCAGATGGCTCAGCTATAAAATCTGTATATGAAAATGTTCAGTAATAGATTCCACTTCCAACACCACCTCCTACTGCCAAAGCATCTCCATTGATTGAAATGGATTTTGGTGATGCAAGAAAAGCTACGACATAAGCAACTTCTTCTGATGTAATAATTTTCTGTATAGTATTGCTCGTGCCAAAACTGGCTGTAACTTCCTCGATAGTTTTACCTTGCTTTTCTGAGATCGATTTTAATAAATCAGGGACTCTTTCTGTATATGTTAACCCCGGGTGGACGACAGTTACATTAATGCCATGTGGCCCAAGTTCATGTGCTAAGTTTTTTGTCATTGCTGCAACAGCTACATTTCGCATGCTGCCAACAGTGGTACCTACACTTCGAGCTGCTAACCCAGATATATTTATGATTCGACCCCATTTACGTTCTTTCATGAGTGGAGCCACATATTGACTACATCGTAAATAACCTAAGACTTTGAGATTCATATCTGACCAAAAATCATCAGTGGTNATATCGCTGAAATGAGGTGCTGCACCTCCCCCAGGTACAGCTGCATTATTTACTAGAATATCGATACTGCCTAGTTCATTGTTAGCTTGCGNGACCATTGATTCAATTGAATTTTTATCCGACATATCAGCNTGGATGGGGATAATTTTTTGGCCAGTTTTAGTGCTGATCTCTGTCGCAGTATTTTGAAGTTGGTCCATGTTCCGAGCAACAATTGCTACTGCTGCACCTTCACTAGCGAGTTGTAGGCTAATTGCCTTTCCTATACCACGACTTCCGCCAGTAACAATTGCTGTTTTNCCATTGAGTTCAAGATCCATTATTCATTCCTACNATTTAACTTTTATATTTTTGTNGAGTNATTATTCCTTGGGTGTTATNTGAATTGAATANGTTGTTCCTTCATCCTGCGGAACAACTCTGCAGCGCACTCCTTTTTCTATTGCAGTTGGTAAAGAATAAATGGCCACTGCTTTTGCATGAGTGATGATTTTTGTTGTAGTTCCATTTAGAGCTTCAGTGATTGCATTATTTATGAAAGTAATTTGATCTTGAACGGTATGATCAAAAAGTTCAATTTCGTCTTCATTAATACTCACTAAGGGAACCTCTTAATCCATTGCACACTCAGATACGATCCAATTGTAAGCCCTATGGCGTAGACCCATCCATTTAAAGCCATTGAAGGAACAGCAGAGAAAAATGCACCTAAGGTACAACCTAAGCCTAAACCGGCACCATATCCCATGATGATGCCCCCTCCTATTGATTGTATGTACCGAACAGGAGATTTTGGGACCCGCAGTTTAAATTCTCTAGCAAAAATTGCTGATGCAGTTGCTCCAGCAACTATTCCAATATTCAAAAAGAATGTTTCGGTAAACCAAGAACCTCCTTCTGATACAACAGTGGCACACGCGCCGAGTGCGTCGATTCCTTTTAAATCTATATGAGGTGCCCCGAAAGTNTGCATAATCGAGTTTGACCATCTTGAAATTTCTCCAACGACACCTAAAGGGTGAAACCTTATGAACAATATTATATTGACGATTGCTAGTACGACTCCTCCTACGATAGGACTCCACTCAGTTCTAAAAATTGTTCGTCCGTAACCAAGCAGTTCATCAAATGTATTTTGGGGAGGTGAGTCAGTTTTTAATTTTTTTATTTCAGGCATAACGAAGCCTGTGCTTACTTTGCGCTCTCGATATAGCGCTATATAAAGTACAGAAACTAAGCCTAGAGCTGTTACAATCAGGGCACCTGTATAAGACAGATTTGCTGGAAGCCAGACTGAAATTTCCTGCGATATTAAGTTATCCCACCACCAGTTCCATGTATTGCTTAGAAGGAACAATCCTATCATTACTCCTAATATTGCTACCCAAGATGCAATATAGCCTTCCCCCATTCTGTAAAGAGAACCAGAAACACATCCTCCAGCTAAAACCATTCCTATCCCAAAAAGTATTCCTGCTATTAGCGTAGATAGACCAACAGGTAGTACATGTGCATCACTTGGAAATGCACCAAATCCTGGATTTGGTGCAACAGTGCTCATGATCATGACAAAACCAACGGAAGAAACAGCTAGTCCAACTAAGATCCCTTTAATCATGCGTGTCTGACCCAATAAGAAGAAATCTCTAAAAGCCGAAGTGAAGCAAAACCTACTACGCTGAACGGTGATTCCAAAAATAATGCCCACTATCCAGTAAATTGAGGATGTTGATTGGTTGGATAACGAAAGTATTAGAACAAGACCTGCAATTAAAATAATTGAGGTCCAAACCCAAAACGAATAAGTATTTATCTTAAGCGGTGCTGAATTGGTGATGTTTTGCATATTCATACTCTTCAATATAGCAATGCATTTTTTATTAACATAGTTCGACCCCCTGTTTGTTGTAAGGAGGTCGAACTATTGTCTCAAAGAGAGATATTTGATTTGTTAAGAATCAATGGGTGTATCTTCTCGATTTCCCCATTCTGTCCAAGATCCGTCGTACACTGCTACATCTTCATAACCTAGCAAATCTGTTAAAACGAACCAGCTATGTGTCGCACGTACTGCTGTTTGGCACAAGGTGGCAATTTCTTGATCTGAATTGATATTTGCAGAGCCGTACATTTTCGAAAGNTCATCAGCTGATAGAAAAGTTCCGTCTTCTGCAACATTTTGTGTCCATTCCAAATGAATTGATTCTGGAATGTGCCCACCTCTTTCAGCACGTACGTCTCTACCTGCATATTCGTCGGCACTTCGTGTATCAACTACTAGCTTGGAAGGATCTCCAATGGTTGCAAGAGCTTCTTCTAAGCTAATAATTAAGTTTAGATTTGGTTCAGATGAAAAATCATAAGTTGAAGAAGAAGGTGTAGGTACAACCGTATCGATCGCTTTTCCTTCTGCTTCCCATAATGCAAGCGAACCGTCCATTAATCTTGCATTTTCATGTCCATAGACATCAAGAGTCCATAAAAGTCTGGATGCCCATAAATTCTTAATGTGATCATAAATAATAATTGTGTCTGAAGATGAAACTCCAAGAGAGCTAAGTTTTGCGGCAATCTGATCCGCAGGTGGAATCAATCCCTTAACTCCATCTTTCTCTACTTGTAATTCTTTATAACTATAATTTAATGCTCCAGGAAGATGTCCTGCAGCATAGTCTTCTGGTTTTCTGATATCAATTATTACAACATCATCGTTATCAATATTATCTGCAACCCAACTTGTGGATACTAGGCGCGCATTTTCTGCATACCCTTTACCTTCTAATGAAGTATCTGTTTTGGTAGATGTATCATCAGAGCATGCAGTAAGGATTGATAGCCCTAAAAATATAAAACTACCTAATCCAATTGTGAATAATTTTTTTGAAATACTAATCATGAAGAGTTCCTTTCTGGGGTAAAAAACTCAAATTACTTAAATAAGTGGATTTTCCATTCGCCAGCTGCAATTTCTTCTATTTCACACCCGTACCCTCTCTTCATGGCTTCAGGTGGGATAGTNGAAAGTGCNGGAGGATGATCAGTTAAGACATCCAATGATATGNGTGCAGGATCCGATTCATCTAACTCTTTATTAGTTCTGATCATAGGATAAGGGCATATTTCACCTCTGACGTCTAACAATTCTACTGTTACCTCATCAACCATCTNATGCTCCCTAATAATTTTGCTAGAAGTAAATTTCGGCAATAAATAAGGTAAGTTTGTTGAGCAACAAGGTCAACTNATNAATAAAAAAANATTCAAATATTATGAGTCGAATCCTGAATCTTCATTCCAATGTGATTCTGCGTAAGCTGCTTCACGCGCTAATTCATCACACCGTTCATTATTAATATTACCTGCATGACCTTTGACCCAATGATACGTAACATCATGTGAACCATCTAAATCTAGTAATATTTTCCATAAATCAATATTTTTTGCAGTTTTTTTACTACTTAATTTCCAATTATTTTGTTTCCATTTTACTGCCCATCCTTTTGTAAGGGCGTTCACAACATAAGATGAATCTGTATAAAGGTTTACTTTAGATCTGGTTTTCAATGCTTCTAGTGCTCGTATTACGGCAAGCAATTCCATCCGGTTATTCGTAGTTAATCGGTACCCTGCTGAAATTTCTTTTTGCTTAAATTCCGAGATTAAAACAACACCAATTCCTCCCGGTCCAGGATTGCCTAAACAAGAACCATCTGTGTAGATAGTGACTTCATGCATGGATGAATTATTACCTTCTTGCAGTGCTGGATCTATTGAACTTCAATCCATCCTCCTCGACCACGTGGATCGGCACCTCCCGAAAGTACATTTGTTTCAGGGTCACGACTCACTGCATGAACCAAAGAGAAAAAAGGATCNTAACTCTTTTCACTCTTTAAGGTCTNCAATCCTTTTNCTTCTAAATAGTNGTGAACTTGATAATANAGGCGTGTTTCGACATCAACCCAAACTCCTTCAGAGTGTATTCTTGGTGCAGAGACTGCTTCGGTGGATGTCATTCCATAATCTATAAAATTCACAATTGCATTGAGATTACCAGTAAGAATTTTGACTGCACCTGGTGCACTAGTTACAAACACTGGTTTGTTATCTTGCAGCACAATTGTAGGTGACATTCCTGTAGTTCTAGACTTCCCNGGTGCGAGTGAATTTGGATGGCCTGTATAGGGNTGAAAGACGTGCATCGAATTATTAAAAATAAATCCTAATCCCTCGACAACNACACCCGAGCAAGGACTTCCTAATGTNTGTGTTATTGCAATCGCATTNCCATCACTATCCATNGCAGATACTGTCGTTGTTTCTTTTGATTCAGGAATAGCAGTGCCTTGNACATCAAATATTTCTTCGTTNCGAATTCGTTCAGCCCAACTATTTGCATGTTCTTTTGAAATTAATTGTTCGACAGGTACATCTTGAAAATCTGGATCGCCTAAATATTTNTCTCTATCAACGAAGCCAGCACGCTGTGCCATTGCCATCATATAACTATATTCAGGACTTCCGAATGGAACATTTTGTAAATTAAGGTCTTCTAAAATGTTTAGTGTTTCTATGATTTGCATGCCACTCCCTGGTGGTCCATTGCCACATATCTCGTAACCTCGATAATTCCCACGCACTGGGTCATAAATTGAAAGTTGGTAGGATTCAAAATCTTTTTCAGTGAGAAGTCCTCCGTTTTTCTTAAAGTCATCTATTATTGTCTGTCCAATTTCACCACCTTTGTAAATCGCATCAGGACCTTGTTTTGCAATAATTTTTAGAGTCTCAGAATAATCTTTCATTTGAAATAGATCACCGGTCTGTAAAGGGGTTCCATTAGTAGTGAATACTTTTTTCGCTGCAGGTACTGCCTGCATTATTGTTGCAACTCCAGAAAGCCCATCTTTGTCTGGCCGTGACATTGTTTCGGATAACTCGGCTGGGACGATAAATCCCTTTGCTGCAAGTTCGATAGCAGGTTGTAAAAGTTCATTCCAAGGCAATTTCCNATAGCGTTGAGAGACTTCGTGCAATGCTAACACCGTTCCAGGAGTGGTGACTGCTAAATAACCGACTTGGTTGATATGTCCTTCAAGTTCCCAAAAATCAGCACGAAGGCGACCAATTACTTTGTCTGTCCACATATCTGGTGTAGCACTTAAAGGAGCTTTTCCATAGAAATCAATAACAATATGTTGGCCTGATTCAGCATGGTAAACCTGCATTGTTCCATTTCCACCAACACTTGTCATTATTGGATCTGCTACACCTTGTGCAAAAGCAGTTGCGATAGCAGCATCAATTGCGTTACCACCTTGGTCCAGCATGATCTTGCCAGCATTAACTGCTTCAGGTTGAGGACAAACTAAAACTCCAGCCATTTATATTACCTATCTATTATTTTCTTTGTGTATTCTATGTACAGTGGTACACGACAGAGATATGAAAGGCAACTATGATTCGTTTTGCAGCTAGTTTATCTTGGCTTTTTCAAGAGGTAGATTTCATTGATCGATTCCGTGGTATAGCAGAACAAGGTTTCCAAGGAGTAGAAATACAGAGACCGTATGAATATGACTCAGCGTTAATTGCAGAGCAATTAACAAAATATAATCTGGAGGCCGTGCTAATTAATACTCCAGAGCCGTTAGCTGCTATTCCTGGTGAAGAGACAAAATTTCGCNAATCTATGCTCAAAGCAATCTCTTATGCTGATGCGATTGGTTGCACAAAAATACACTGTGTAGCAGGAGTTACTGATAGTCCNCTNGCTAATGAAACTTATCTTTCTAATTTACAATGGGCNGGTGAAAAAGCTTTTGGGCATTCTATTAATATATTGATCGAACCTCTAAATACTTTTGACAATCCTGGCTATTTTCTTTCACGAAGTGATCATGCAATGAAGGTTATTCGTGAAATAAATATGCCAAATGTACGACTTCAATTTGATTGTTATCACCTGCAAATAATGGAAGGTAATTTGGANNATAGTATCCGCCAATTTATNGATGATATTGANCATTTCCAAATTGCTGGNGTNCCTGGTCGATTTGAACCAGATCAAAATCAAGAAATAGATTATTCAAAANTATTCGAATTAATTGANGAANTGGGNTATTCAGGATGGATAGGTTGTGAATANCGTCCGCGTACAACTACTGCTGAAGGACTACATTGGGGATCNCAATTTAATTTAGGTGTNTAAGCTGANTATCCTCTTCCTATATAAGGCATTTGTGTAGCCATAACCGTCATGAATAACACGTTAGCTTCCAAAGGTAAGTTCGCCATGTAGAGTACTGCTTCAGAGACACTTTCAACAGGCATTCNTGGTTCNGGNATAACTGTTCCATTTGGTTGAGGTACNCCTTGTGACATACGCGCNGTCATATCNGTACTGGCATTACCNATATCTATTTGGCCACATGCGATATTGTATTTTCTGCCGTCGAGTGANGTTGATTTGGTCAATCCAGTCAATGCATGTTTAGTTGCTGTGTANGGTGCAGAATTTGGCCTAGGTCGATCAGCTGAGATAGAGCCATTATTAATTATTCTCCCACCCATCGGATCTTGANCCTTCATAATTTTGAATGCTTCTTGTGTGCAAATAAAACTACCAGTTAGATTGATATCGACGACTTGTTTCCACTGATCTATCGGTAGCTCTTCTAATAATGAATTACCAGCACCGATCCCCGCATTATTAAAGAGTAAGTCTAATCGACCGAATTGATTTTTTACTTCACTAAAAAGATTTAAAATTGAAGACGGATCGCTAATATCAGTGACAATACTAAGCGCGTTAGATCTATTGTGACCTGCTAGTTCCTCAGTCGCTTGAAGTGTTTCAATGTTTCTGCCAGCTAAAGCTACAGCATAACCAGCATTCAAAAGTGCGAGTGCTGTTGCTCTTCCTATTCCAGCTCCAGCTCCTGTAATAATTGCTGTTTTAGTGTAATTATTATCCATCTATAACCNCATACTAATTTGATAAAATATCGAAGACACTTGCTAGCTTGCTACCACCTGTTTCGCGATAAAATTCAGTAAACCCGCATTCTGTACAGGATAGCGCGTTGTATTTTTGATTTTGGAGATTCAAAAATCGTGACAGTCCCGACCCTGTTGTTCGGATGCTACCAGTTTCTGCAGTTCGAGAACTGCATTTTAGACATGTGAATGATTCGATTTGATGTTCTTGCATAAAAGCCCCTTCTATCAATGTTCGTCTCTCATCTTAGTACACATTCTCAATAATTTTCGAGTATGTTCATAGAAGATAAAATTTGAAAGGTGTATCGCATGTCACAAGTACAAACTATTACGGGAGTTATGGATAGTGCAGATATAGGTTGGACGTTGTCACACGAACATTTAGTTAGCGGCATGGGTACGATGGAACGAACAGGTTTGTACGATGAAGTTGATGCTTTGCGTCGNTGTAATGATGCACTTCAGGTTACTTACGATGCTCAAATACGAACTATNATTGACTGCACGCCTGTTGATTTAGGACGACAAGTTTCAGCTTTTCAGAGCCTTGCTGAGACATCGCCAATAAATATAGTCGCAGCTACTGGGGTATATCGATGGGTCCCTCTTACGTATCACTCATGGAGTGCAGATACTGTCGCACGTTTTTTTCAACGGGACATTGAAGAAGGTATTGAAGGAACTTCGATACGCGCAGGAATAATTAAAATTGCATGGGATGTTGAGTATTCTTCTACATCTGGTGGTTCGAATTCTATGCAAAATCAATTAGAAAAATGCGCACGTGGTGCTGCACGTGCTGCAAAATGGAGTGGAGTGCCGATTACATGCCATACACGAGCAGTTGATCGCGTTGGGATTCGATTACTCGATATTTTTGAAGAAGAAGGTCTTGATTTACGTGCCGTAACAATTGGACATACAAATGATTCACACGACTTGGATTATGTTTTAGAGCTTGCAAGACGTGGAGCTAATGTTGGCTTGGATCGGTATGCAAAACATTTAGGTGAAGAAGAATTAATACGAAGAGCTGGGATAGCTTTGTCGCTTATTGAAGCTGGATTCGCAGAACAAACTTCATTAGGTCATGATGCTGCTTCATATAGTGCGAATCGAGGCCCTGCCGAAGGCGGTTCACGATTGGAAGACTCAGGTTGTTGGCTTCCAATTCCTGACTTTGAAATCCCTTGGTTACGAGCACAAGGCGTTGATGATGAATCTATAGAAGCAGTGATGGTTAAATCAGTGAAGGCAACTTTTGACGCAGCTAATGGGATGAAATCAAGCAATTGATCTGATTTGTTGATGTAGTAATAATTTGTATTGAATTTTCANAATTTTCTTATAATTATAATGTAAGTTCTGTTCGTATAATTATGNTATAAGAATTGTTCATTTCGATTAGAAATGGAGTAATAATGGNAGAAGAATTAAATACAGATGATGTTGATCAACTGTTGAAGAAAAATAGCAATTTCCAGTTCCGATATATTCTTTTGATAACTATCATTCTCATAGGTAGTGCCACTTTTTGGCTATATCCACAATTTGGTGAAGAAGAAATTTCCTCTTTACCGGAGCCCAGACCTGAAGAAGTAACACAAGGAAGAATTGTTGACGTTGAATCTTTGTCAGGTATTACCGTNGTTAAACGTTCCTCTAATATTTCTTTTGGAACGGCTGGAATTATACAAAAAGTAATGTTTAATGTTGGTGATCGTGTGCGACAAGGTGAATTACTAGCATCTTTACAGGCTGATGACGCACTTCGTAAGTTAGAAACTACCTCAATACAACTCGAACAAGCAAAACTTCAACTTGAACAATTGCAAGCCGCACCTGATCTTGTCGATCTTTCATCTGCAAAGCAGACAATTGCATCTGCAGAATCTCAGGTTGTTGCACAAAAAAATGCACTTGCAACATTGTTGAAACCTGCTAGTGAAGAATCACTTGCTACGGCTGAACAATCGGTAGCAAATGCGAAGATTCAATTGTCGAAANCAAAATCCAACTTGCAAACACTTCGTGATTCTGCAAGTAAAGAATCACTTTCTGCTGCTGAACAATCAACAGCGAATGCACGTGTGCAATTATCAAAAGCTGAAAGTGATTTGTTATCTCTACAAACACCTGCTTCAGATTCCGACATTGCTGTTGCTAACTCAGATGTAGCATTGACTCAATCTAAATTTGCAGCAGCTCAGTCATCGGAAACAATTGCTTTAGATAAAGCTGTAAAAGCACAAGATAATTACTGTGACAATTGGAATCCGAAAAAATCCTGGTGCTTTGAATCATTGCCTTTGGCCTCAGACGTGTTGGCAGCACTGACTGTTGAAAGAAATTCATTAGGTAAGCGAGATCAACTTTTCACTGATGCATATCTGGATGCTAGTTCTATATATGGTACTGCTTTATCAACAACGAAATCAGAAAAATCAAAATTATCAATTGCACAAAAAAAACTGGATGACTTAATAAAAGGTGCTTCTGCAGAAAAAATTTACCAAGCAGAACAATCTGTTCTTGCAGCAAAGAAAGCACTTACTGCAGCACTTGAACGCCAAAAAGATCTTTTGAGTGGCGCACAAAGCGAAGAAATTTACCAAGCAGAACAATCTGTTCTTGCGGCAGAAAAATCACTTTCTGCTGCATTAGAACGTCAAAATGAATTAAAAATTGGTGCTACAACAGATGAAATTGCAAAAGCAGAAGCTGCATTACATAGCGCTGAGACAAGTCTGAAGAGTGCACAGGCAAAATATGAAGATCTTATGGATGGCCCATTNGGGACCGAATTAACGAAATTAGANCAAAATATTAAACTTGCAGAAATNAATGTTGAAGGTGCTGAATCTGATATTAAAGAACTTTCTTTATTTGCTCCTTTTGACGGTGTGATTAGTGAAATTAATATATTTCCAGATGATCGAGTTAATAGTAATACAGTCGCTGTAGTTCTAGANACTCCTGAGGATGTCACTCTCGAATTGACAGCATCAGAAGCTGAAATCTTAACCATAAAATCTGGTCAGATGGGTTTTGCAGAATTTAATTCAATTGAAGATATGAAATATCCTATTCGAATTACACATATTGGAACTGTTCCTAATATGAATCAAGGTGTAATTACATATCGTATTAATGCTGAAATCGTTCAAATGAGAGACCTTCTCGATACCGAATTGAGATTACTTAATAGTCTTGGATCTTTCGAAACTTCTGGAATGAATGGGTTGGNTTCTAACGCCGATTCAGTTCGACGTGGACGTGGAGAAAGAAATGCATCACCAGAAATGCAGGCCTTGAGAGAACAATTAGANANTATAGAATTGCCCGAAGGTACAACATGGCGTGATGTGATACGTGCGGTAGCTACAGGTGCGCCATTACCTGAAGGCGTNATACTTCCAGAAGGAATATCATTACCAACCGGTACAGGATTGCAACAACAGGCAAATGAAAATAACCGTGACAATGTTTCACGTGGAATGCAAATGCCATTGCCTGGCATGAATGCTTCTGTCGATATTTTAATTGATATAAAAGAAAATGTTTTGCAAATACCTTCAATTGCTGTGCGGCAACAAGGTACTNATTCATACGTTGTTGTACAAAATGAANCTGGTAATTTCGNTCGAAAAACAATTAAGATCGGTGATTCTGATGGACAGATGACGGAAGTGGTAGAAGGCTTGGCATTAGGTGATATTGTCTTTACAGGCATTAGTGCTCCTGCTGAAGAAAATTTTTCTCTTTCAAACGTTGAACCAAACGCCGATCAACCTACACAGAACCCATCCAATCAACGTCAACCACCTGGTCGCCAAGCNCCGAATTCACGCCGATGATTACATTAGAAAATGTTGAACGAACATATGGTATTGGATCTAATCTTGTCCATGCTTTAGCAGGTGTCACTCTTCAAATTGACCAGGGAGAATATCTTTCAATTATGGGTCCATCAGGATCTGGTAAAAGTACATTAATGAATATTATTGGATGTTTGGATAGACCTTCCTCGGGAAATTATTATTTTGAAGGACATGAAGTCGGTAAATTGCATGACGATGCTCGAGCACAGCTAAGAGGGAAAGTTTTTGGTTTTGTATTCCAATCGTATAATTTACTCCCAAGGTTGACTGCCTTAGAACAAGTTGAATTACCATTGATGTATCAAAAAATACCTAATCGACAACGACGCGCTGCAGAGGCACTCATTCAAGTCGGTCTAAAATCTCGTTTATACCACCATCCAAATGAATTATCTGGTGGAGAGCAGCAACGAGTTGCTATTGCAAGAAGCTTAGTTGTTAATCCGCGTATAGTTGTTGCAGATGAACCAACAGGTGCTCTTGATACACGAACAGGCACTGAGGTGATGGAACTATTGAGTTCTTTAGTAGATAAAGAATCGATTACTGTTGCCGTTGTAACACATGAACAACTAGTTGCTGATTATACAAGACGTATCATTCGAATGAGTGATGGAAAGATAGTCGACGATTTGCAAAACATTACTTCTGAGACTGTAGACAGGTCTTAGAATGAGTTTTATTGATGCTATGCGAATAGGTTGGCGTGCCATTGGATCGAATCGTCTTCGAAGTGGTTTGACGACCTTAGGTCTTGTTATAGGCGTTTCTTCCGTCATCGTTTTAATTGCTGTGGGTCAAGGTACACAGAAAGAAGTTACGGACAGTATTCAAGGTCTTGGGACTGACTTAATTTTTGTAAATCCTGGTATAAGTCAAGACAATACTTCTGGAACAAGTGGTGGGCGTGGTTCAGCTACTACACTGGTATTAAGTGATGCAGATGCTATCGGTTCTGCAAATATTCCTGATTTAGTTGATGTTGCTGGCGAACTTAAAATCAGTGCTCAAGCTATTGCAGGAGCAGAAAATCAAACTATTGACGTTGTCGGAACAACTGAAGAATGGAAATATGTCCGAGATGCGAATATGGCGANGGGGCGTTTTTTAAGCCCTGTTGATATTGAAAATAACGAACTTTCAGTTGTGTTAGGTTCATCAGTTGCTGAAGCGCTTTTTTCACAAAACGATCCCATTGGAGAATCACTACGTATTTCTATAGCTGGTGGAAGAGTTAGCTTTAATTTTCAAGTCATTGGCGTCATGTCTCCACGATCTGGTAATGAAGGACTTGAGTTGAACGATCAGGTGTACATTCCTGTTACAGCGTTACAATCACGTCTTCGTCGATTCCTTCGAAACGCTGATGGTGAAATTATTATTAACCAGATAGTTCTTCAGACCTCCCCTGACGCAGACAAAGCAATTGTTAAGCAATTGATCTCTGAAGTTTTAATTTACAAACATCAAGTTACAGAGCCCGATTTTACGATTCAAAGTCAAGACGATCTCATAGGCGCTGCTACTGAAGTGAGTAATACTCTTTCGCTGTTATTAGGGAGTGTTGCAGGGATTTCATTACTTGTTGGTGGTATTGGCGTTATGAATATCATGTTGGTTTCAGTGACTGAACGCACACGCGAAATAGGTATTCGTAGAGCTGTCGGTGCACAATCTAAAGATATTGTAAGGCAATTTGTAACAGAAGCTTTGATGTTGAGCGTATTTGGTGGATTGGCTGGTGTTGCTATTGGTGTAGGTATTTCTATCCTTTTAGACGGACGTGAAATTGCTGGCCAGACAATGACTACTGTGATTCAAGAATGGAGTATTTTTCTTGCTTTTGCTGTATCTGCAGGCGTTGGTCTAATTAGTGGTATTTATCCTGCGTATAAAGCAACATTTGTCGATCCAATTGATGCTTTGCGCAATGAATAGGTAAAGTAAATGCAACTCTGGATCTGGATTACTCTTCTAGCAGCCACGTCTCAGAATATTCGAACTGCAATTCAAAGCCATATGAAAGATTCGCTCGGAGATTATGGCGCATCGGCAATTCGTTTTATCTACGCAATCCCGTTCGCATGGATCTGGTTTTTATGTATAATTCGATTCACAGATCAGCCTTTTCCTAATCTAAATATTGAATTTCTTTTCTGGTTGTCGGTTGGCGGTCTTGCACAAATAATATTTACGGTGCTTTTGGTTAAACTCTTTAGCTTTAAAAACTTTGTCGTAGGTGTGGCATTCTCAAAGACTGAAGTTTTGCTCGCCGCTCTAATAGAGGCTATATTCCTCTCTGTAGCAGTTAACCTTCAATTTGGTTTTGCAATTTTTGTAGGTACAATTGCGGTGATTATGCTTTCACTAAGAGGGAATTTTGTTTCCCTTATTGAAATCAAAATAAGTCTTCGGTCGCGTTCAACAATCATAGGACTTCTTGCAGGATTCACTTTATCAATCAGCGTCGTTGCATTCCGAGCTGCCATCAATTCACTTGATGACGGAGATTTTTTACTCAGAGCATCTGCAACTGGAGCTATCGGAGTAGTTGGCCAGGCGTTCGTAATGTTAATTTACTTGGCTTTGAAACGTAAAGATGAACTCCGGGCTGTGTTTCGCCTTTGGAAATTTGGAATTGCAGCTGGTTTGTTTGCTGCAATTGCTACGGCTGCTTGGTTTATAGCATTTGCGCTCCATACGGCCGCACCAGTTCGTGCTATCGGTCAGTTTGAGTTACTTATTTCGATAGGAATCACTTTGTTTATATTCAGGCAGAAAATTAGCAAGGTTGAGTTAGTAGGTATAGTCCTCTTGGCGACCTCAATTTTACTGGTCATTCTAAACTCGTAGAAATGCACATACTGTTCAATTCCCTGCGTAACGAGTAGATATCTTGTTATTGTTACTGTTAAACTATTCTCATTATGTCCTCACAACAAAAAGTTTTTATGACACGAAATATTGTTCCTGACGCTATATCAAAATTACAAGAATATTTTGATGTAGAAATATGGGATCGTTCTGTTCCACCTTCAAAAGAAGTGCTTATTGAAAAATTACAAGGCTTTGATGGAGTGATGACTGAAGTAAGTGACATTATGGATGATGACATACTTTCCTCCTGTGGCTCATTAAAAATTGTCGCAAATCGAGCAATCGGATATGACAATATCGACCTTGATTCTGCTTCACGAAATCGAATATTTGTCTCTAATACTCCAGGTATTCTTCATGAATCATGCGCCGATTTCACGATGGCTTTGATGCTATCATTAGCAAGACAAGTCACACGATCTAATCGAAAAGTGATTGCTGGTGAATGGAAATTCTTTGATCAAACGCCTTATTTAGGTACTGATGTTTTTGGCAAAACACTTGGATTGTTGGGTATGGGAGAAATTGCAACTGCTGTTGTAAAACGTGCAGCGGGTTTTGATATGGAAATACTATATTATTCTCGATCTCGAAAACCAGATATTGAAGAAACATACAATATCCAATGGGTATCTTTTGATGAACTGCTTTCTAGATCTGATTATATTTCTATTCACGTTCCACTTACTCAGGAGACTGAAAATTTAATTGGTCTTAATGAATTTAAACAAATGAAAGAAGATGCATTTTTAATTAATACTTCGCGTGGAGGTACTGTAAATCCTGATGCTTTACGTGAAGCTTTGTATGAAAATTATATTGCAGGAGCAGCTCTTGATGTTACTTTACCCGAACCTATCTCTCCTGATGATCCACTTGTCAGCATGGAAAATGTAATTATTACGCCACATATTTCAAGTGCAAGTACTGCAACACTTCGACGGATGGGTCTGTTGGCAGCTGATAATATCATTGCAGGATTAAGAGGTGAAAAAATGCCTTCCTGCTTAAATGCCGAAAGAATAACAAGTCAATAAATTGTCATTTCAGTTCTTGTTCTATTCGCACTTGTTCTTGATTAAAAGCACAATTTTCACACGCGAAATGACTCTCTGGAATATTTGCTGAATTTAANACCTCAATCATCTCTTCTAATTTCTGCTCAATCCAATCAAGCTGTAATTCGTAAGGAACTAATGTTTCTTCAAACAATAATGAACCGTGAAAGCCATCTATAAATTTATTTGCATTGCAAACGTAAAAATATCCAGTATCTGATACAGCAAATCCCATTTTTTTGAGGATATACGCATATATCTCGAGTTGAATTTTATATCCTTGATGATAAATACCAGCGAGATAATATTCTGGTGTTACTGGCAATTTATTTGCTTGAGATTTGTAGTCAACGACTATCAGTTCATTTGTTATGTTGTTAAACCAAATATCATCTATGCCACCAAAAAGGTAGAGATTCGAATCAAATATTTGGCATTCGATTCCTTTGAAAGAATTGCGCCAAGTATCTAATTCTTGATGCTGGTATGGGGTAATATGCTGTAATCCATATCGTTCATGTATGCGATGTGGTTTTTGTTCTATTCTGGATTTATCGAATTCTTTTTTTAATAATTCATCGACAGTGGAATTTAAAGTCCATCCAGGCATACTTGGTGTGTTTAATCCTTTGACACGATCTAAATAAAAACATTTCTGGCAATTCAAAAAATCATCGAATTTACTTCTACTGATTCTAAAAACTTCAGTCTGGTGTGCTTTATAAATTGTATTTGTTCTTGATCGTAGACCTGACGCTTGAACAAATTCTCCTTTGTTATTTCTTTTGAGGCTTATCATAGAATCCCTGTCATTATATTTTACTTATACTTGATTTAACATAGGCATTAACTCATCGGATATCAGTTGCATACTTCTTAAACTTGCGTCCAACGGCATGCCTGCCCAGTGTGTTCGAAAAATAAAATGATTAACACCACATTCTTCCCATAATGGTCTTAATTGTTCGAAGCATTCTTCTGGTGAACCAAGGACGAAACGATTTACTAATAAATCATCAAAAGGTTGTGCAAAGTTTTCTTCTGTTGGCATGACTTTATCTTGTCCCCAGGCAGAATACGCAGCATATTTTTCTGAAATGAAAGGACCAGCTATTTTTATAGCTTCAGATCGATCTTTGGCACAAAAAATTTCTCTGAAGGCTGGTATTTCATGTGGTATTGGTAGATTCACTGCATTACGTTCTTGTAAAAAAAGTTCCATTTGATCAATCACTGTTTGACTCGTTGCATGTGGATTAATTAACCATGCATCAGATAATCTTGCTGCCCTTTTCACTGCATTATCATTATTTGCAGCTATCCAAATCGGCGGGTACGGTTTTTGGATTGGTTTCAATGGCATGTTTACATTCTCTAAATTACAGTAATCAGAACTAAACGAGACGTTTTCTTCTGTCCAAAGTCTTTTGATTAAATGCAGCGATTCCTCAAATCTTTTAACTCGTTGACCACGACGAACTCCAAACGCATCAAATTCTATATCACGATAACCTAGTCCTATCCCACATATAAAATTACCTTTGCAGATAACGTCTAACGATGCGATTGTTTCGGCCATATATACAGGATTATGTAAAGCAGAAAGAAGGATCCCTAATCCCAATGTCATGTCACCTGCCTCGGCTTGAAGTCGCGATAAAAAGGGAATTAATTGAAGTTGTTGATTACCTTCATTTAAGTAATGTTGTCCGCTGAATAATGAATTCCAGTCATTATCACGTGCATGATGCGTCATGATGTATTGTTCTTCTAAACGGGCGATCATGTCCGTGTCCGATTGATGTTGATTAGTTAAAAACAAACCTATTTTCATGGTAATTCCTTTAATCAGCTATTCTCGCCCAGCGCCAGGTTTTCGGTGAAAGGATAATTAATGTTCGTTCTCCAGGTTGTAATCCTTGACTGAGAGGGCGTCCTAAATAATTTTCAGCACTTTTTCCTTGTAATAATTTTGCTTCTCCATAAACTACTACACACGTTTCTCCTTCCGATACAGCGAATGAAATACCGGAGTTTTTACGAATATTTTTTATTTTTGCAGTTGATTCACTAGCTGTGATTGATATATCTGTCCCATTATAATTGTAATAAACGAGTGATTGCTGTGCTGTTCCGTTTTTTCTTCCTGTTGCAAGAATTCCCAATTTATGTTGTAGAAGAAATTGTTCTGCTAGTTTACGTAGTTCTTGATAACTATGTTTTTTTTCTGTAGACAATATTTTCTCCTTTGTCATGTTTTTCTTTTGATAGAATACTGCATGCGGAATAAAGATCGGACATTATGTCTAAAGAAAATTTAGAATATCTCAATACATTTATTAGGGAAATTCCTGATTTTCCTAAACCGGGGATTCTCTTCAGGGATATTACTCCGTTATTGTTCATTCCTGAAGCGCGTGAACAAATTACTGTTAATTTGATAGAAAAAATTGAATCATTTAACCCTTCAGTCATTGTTGGTATTGAAGCTCGCGGATTTATATTTGGTGCTGTAATTGCAGATCGACTGCAATTACCTTTTGCGATAGTTCGAAAATCTGGGAAATTGCCAGCAGAAACTTTCGAGGTCAGTTATGAACTAGAATATGGCACTGATCTATTACAAATACATACTGAACCAAATTTGGATAACCATAAAGTGATACTTATTGATGATTTATTAGCTACGGGTGGTACTGCAGTAGCTGCCAAAAAACTAATTCAGAAAGCAAACGGTATAGTTTCAGCATGTGGATTTATTGTTGAATTAAAAGATTTGAATGGACGAATGCATTTAGGTGATACACCTATTTGTTCTGTATTAGAACTTTAAACACCTATTACTAAATTTTTATTTTTCAAAAATTAATGAATTTGTTACAAAAACACTTGTCTGAGATTCACTGTTCGCGGTACGGTTCTAAACTCCCCTAAAAAAAAGATGTTGGTTAGATATAGGCTTTTTCGCCTAGGAAATTTTATTTTCTAAAATGACAGGGAGAAATTATGTTTAGAAATATTCTCAAATCAAAAAAACTATTACTCCTGATAGTTCCCATTTTTGTATTTGCTGGATTCGCGTGTTCGTCTGATTCTACTGATTCAGATAAAGATGCTCTTACTTTTGGAATGATTCTTGTTGGACCACGCGATGATCGCGGATGGTCTCAAGCACACTTTGAAGGTGGTCAATATATAGAAGAAAATTTGGGCGCAACCATGATAACAATTGATAAAGTCAATCCTGCTGACTCTCCTAATGTCACAGTGCCGCAAATAGTTGACGATATGATTGCTCAAGGTGCACAACTTATTTTTGCAACCTCAGATGATATGAAAGATGGAATTTTAGAAGCCGCAGCTAATCATCCAGAAGTTCCGATGATTTGGGCTTCTGGTGATAGTGCATGGACTGAAGGTAAAGACTATCGAGGCGATCTTGAAAACCTTGGAAATGTCATGGGCCAAATGGAATATGGAAAAATGATCGCAGGTTGTGCTGCTGCTTTGCAAAGTGAAACAGGTAAAATTTCTTTCCTTGGGCCACTAATCAATGATGAGACACGGCGTTTGGTGAATAGTGCATATTTGGGTGCTAAACATTGTTGGACTGAAATTGCCGGCAAAGATGCATCATCTTTGTCATTTGAAGTTGTTTGGATTGGTTTTTGGTTCCAAATACCTGGTGTAACGCTAGATCCAACGCAAGTAGTTAATGAATTTTTTGACTCTGGATCTGATGTTGTAATATCTGGCATTGATACTCCAGAAGCTATAGTTCGTGCAGAACAAATTGCTGCAGGAGGCAAGACAGCTTGGGCAGTTCCGTACGATTATGAAAACGCTTGTGACTTGGGTGAATCTGTTTGTCTAGGAGTTCCCTTCTTCAATTGGGGTCCTTCATATCTTGAAATTGCAAAATCAGTTGATGATGACGATTTCGAAGCTACATGGACATGGGCAGCACCGAACTGGGATGATTTAGAAGATACGGATGATGGTGCTATTGGATTTAAGAAAGGTGCTGGTCTAACTGACGAAAATGCGAAGCATTTGGACAAATTTATTTCTTCATTAGAAGATAATGACATCAATTTATGGACAGGTCCTCTTAATTACCAAGATGGTAGTGTTTTCCTTAAAGATGGGGAGGAAGCTAGTGATCTTCAAATTTGGTATACACCAACTTTGTTAGAAGGAATTGATGGAGCATCAAGCGCTGATTAACATTAGATTTTGATGCGAAATAATGACACTTGAAGTAGACAAGATAAGCAAACATTTCGGTAATGTTTATGCCAATAATAATGTTTCTTTGTCTATTGATTCAGGTGAAATACATGGCTTACTTGGCGAAAATGGTGCTGGTAAATCAACATTAGTAAAGATTCTCTCCGGCTTCTTTGAAAAAGAAGCTGGAGAGATAAGACTTGATGGCCAATTATTGGATTTAAGTTCGCCTAAAGATTCCATAAACTGTGGTATAGGAATATTGCATCAGGAACCAATGGTTTTTTTGCCTTTTTCTGTGTTAGACAATTTTTTAATTGGTAGTACTGACCAATTCTTAGCCCCTCGCAAACAGGCATTAAAACAATTACAGGAAATATGTAATAAATTTGATTTTGAATTAGATCCTGATGCACCTGTCTCTTTGTTAACTATTGGTCAACGGCAACAATTAGAAATAGCCAGATTACTTTGGTTAGACCCTAAAGTTCTGATATTTGATGAACCAACTAATGCAATTTCACCTGTTCAGCGAGAAAAACTTTTCACCACTATTCGACAACTAGCTGCTGACGGAATGTTGGTGATATTCGTCTCACANAAATTAGATGAAATTGCTGCGATTTGTGATTCTGTTACNGTTTTGAGGAAAGGAGAAGTTGCAGGATCTAAGNAATTACCATGTNCTGAAAGTGAATTNATTGAATTGATGTTTGGAAAATTATTTCCGTCTAAAAAGATAGAAACCCCTCAAAAAGGTGGNATCCAATTAACAGTTTCCAATCTGAAATCAATAGAAGATCGTGAATCTATTGANGTCGCAAATTTTGAAATTCGGCAAAGTGAAATTGTAGGNATTGCTGGAATAGAAGGTGCNGGCCAAAGAACTTTTTTGCGTGCAATTGCAGGAAGAAATTCACCTGAATCCGGAACAATTATATCAGGACGTAATTTACTTGATGGAACTAATTATCATCAACGTCTAGAAAAAGGATTGTACTATATGCCTGCAGATCGACTTGGCGAAGGTTTGATCTCAGAACTTACGATTACAGAACATATTGCTTTGGTTGAAAATAAAAAAAGAAATCAAATCATTGATTGGGAAATGAGTTATTTACGTGCAACCGAACTAATCTCACACTTCCAAATTCAAGGAACTCCTGAATCTAAAGCAGAATCATTATCCGGTGGTAATCAACAACGACTTATGTTCGCACTCATGCCCACAGATGCAGATACGATTTTACTTGAACATCCTACCCGTGGTCTTGATATTGAATCAGCTGATTGGATATGGAATCAATTATTGGATATGAGATCTGACGATTGCTCGATTATATTTTCGTCATCTGATTTTGAAGAATTACTATCATATAGCGATAAGATTATCGTTTGTTTCGCTGGTCGAATAGTGGGTGAATTTGAAAAAAGTGAATTTAACCCTGCGCATATAGCATCACTTATGAGTGGATCACAAATATGACATATTTAAAAAAAATGTTTGTTTCAAATATGTCAGTAATNAGTGCTTTTTGTGCCATTACGATTTCACTGATGCTTGCTNTTTTATTGTTGTGGTTTTCAGGAGCACCACCGATCGAGACAGGTAAATTATTACTCGAAGGCTCTTTAGGCAATGCCACTCGATTAAGTGATACTTCAATGGTTTGGGTTCCTTTGGCATTGGCATCTGCATCATTGATTATTACATTTGCTGCTGGGTTATGGAATATAGGTGTCGAAGGACAAATTATTGTAGGTGCGATTTTTGCTTCTTTTGTTGCGCGTGAATTTGATGCCCCTCCCCCCCTACTTTGGGGAGCAATGATCATGGCAGGTGCGCTTGGTGGTATGTTTTGGGGAGGATTGACAGGTCTATTGCGAATCAAAGGGAAAGTAAATGAAATTTTCGGAGGACTTGGCCTAACTTTTGTCGCTACAGGAATCGTAATTTACTTAGTTATCGGGCCATGGAAACGTGCTGGTATTGCATCAACAAGTGGTACAGCGCCTTTTGATTCAAAAGCTTGGTTTCCAACAATAATGGATTTAAGAGTTTCTCCATTAGCAATTTTATTGGCTTTAGCTGGTTTATGGCTGGTTTATTATCTCTTAAAACAATCAAAATTTGGATTGCAATTACGTGCAACAGGTATCAACGCTATTGCAGCATCACGTTTGGGAGTGAGAACTGAACGTAATTTAATGTTGGCTTTTTTGCTAGGAGGCATTCTTGCTGGCATCGCAGGTAGTGTTCAAGTGGGAGCAATGCACCATAAGTTAGTTCCTTCAATATCAGGTGGTTATGGGTATCTTGCGATACTTGTCGTACTGCTTGGAAACTATAAATCTTTTCGTTCAGGATTAATTTCATTCTTCTTTGCAATGATTGCAGTAGGAAGCATTCAATGGCAATTACGTCTAGATTTACATTCTTCACTGGGTGGTGTTACACAAGGCATACTTGTTCTTGTAGTGCTTGTTATCATGGCAATTTTTNCACAGTATCAACGTAATCAAAGGATATAGTATGCATCCTGAGACAATTGCTACCATCGTTGCTGCATCCTCTCCCTTGGTATTTGCCGTATTAGGAGAAACATTGACTGAAAAGGTTGGTGTAGTGAATTTATCCTTAGATGGCAGCATGTTGCTTGCAGCAATGGTAGGCTTTGCAATCGCCTTCACAACAGGTAGTGTTGAACTAGGATTCTTAGCAGCGGCCCTAGTCTCTTCGTTAGTGGCACTGATTATAGTTTTTACCAGNATTGAATTACGACTCAATCAAATTGCGATAGGACTGATATTAACTTTACTAGGAACAAAGTTAGCAGCTTTTNTTGGGCAAGACTTTGTGCGTCAAGTAGGTCCTTCAGTTCAGGCACGTGCTATCCCTTATCTGGAAGATATTCCTTATTTAGGCAAAATATTTTTTGATCATAATCCAGTCGTTTATGCATCTTTTTTAGCTATTGTTTTGGTATATATCTTTTTGTTTCACACCCGCCATGGTCTAGAATTACAGTCATCTGGAGAACGTCCAGAAGCAGCATTCGCTAAGGGCATCCCAGTTAATCGTCTCCGATATATTTATACGGCATTGGGAGGCGCACTTGTTGGTATAGGTGGAGCAGCTTTTTCACTTGATGTTAAATTAGGATGGTCTGAAGGTCATATAGCAAATTTTGGTTGGATTGCATTAGCAATAGTTATATTTGGTGGATGGCATCCGGTTCGCGCAGCTCTAGGATGCTATATATTTGGAGCATTGCAAATTATTGCCCTGCGCTTGCAACCTGAATTGCCTGGGTTGTCACAGGTACTGCCAATTCTTCCTTTTCCAATCATGATTTTAACTTTAGTTGCTGTAAATCACCCATTGATAAGGAAGATTGGACTTCGATCTTCTGTGCTGGGCAAAATAGTACGCAGTGATCCTCCTGCAGCTTTAGGAAGACCTTTCTGGCGCGAATGAACGAGAAGTACTATGCTATCTCACCAAGTCATATTTTATTGGAGTAATTGTGAATTCAAATAAGACAAGTGACCTGCCTCTACACAATACCTCACCTTCTGATGTGAACCCTGCATTGCGACTTATGTGGTCATCAGAAGAAATTCAAGAAGCTGTTGTTTTGATTGCAAAGCAACTCGTAGATTCATTTTCAGAAATTGAAACAGTCAATCTAATCCCTATCATGTCTGGGGCTTTACCATTCGCCGCCTCATTGAGTGCAGTGCTTGAAGATCTTGCTCCAGGGAAATGGGTGATCGCACCAATTTTTGCTAGTGCATATGACGATGATCAGAAAATTGGGGCTCCCATAGTTGAATTCCCTTCTCGCTTTAATGATCGGGTTGATTTTAATGCTCCAGCGGTGATAGTTGATGACATGCTAGACAGTGGAGTTACGATGACAACCGTCGTCAAAATATTAGCAGATAGAGGTTTTTCTGATATTCAGATTTGTGTGTTAGTCGATAGAATACTACCAAGAAAAAACGATATTGTTGCTGATTTCCATGCGCTAGAAGTTGGTACAGATCACTGGCTTGTTGGATTTGGTTTTGATACTGATCAAAGATTCAGAGGTTCATCATCTGTGTATTATCTTGAGCAGTAATCATCTTTCTTTGTAAGCTTGATATTAAATATTTCTCCAAAATGATATGATCTAGTAATGGAATTAGTGACAGTTGTTTTAATATCAACAACAACTACTTTGATTTGTTTACTATTTTTTTATTTCATAATGAAATCAAGCCTCCGGACACTTCTTGCTGATACTCAACAAAATGTATTTGAAAGTAACTCAAAAGATTTTTTACTTCATATGGAAAAAGAAACAACAATAATTGATAGAGAGCTTAAGGCTTTACATACGTATATTGAAAAAACTGATAAAGATCGAATTAGAACTTTTACACAGCTTGATACGATCATAAAAGATCAAGCTGGAAATATGACTAACCTTCAAAAATCAACAGAAAATCTTAATGCAATTCTTCAATCAGGACAGTCTCGCGGTCAATGGGGAGAAAGGATGGCAGAAGATATTCTAAAATCCGCAGGTTTTATTGAAAATATTCAATACATGCGTAATAAAACTATGAGTTCAAATTCGAATCGTCCTGATTTCACATTTTTGTTGCCAGAAAATCGTATTTTGAATATGGATGTAAAGTTTCCTTTTGCTGCATTTATACGTTATCTAGATAGTGATGATGAAAAAATAAAACTTAATTTTAAAAATGAATTTATACGTGATGCGAAACAGCGTGTAAAAGAAATTCTTACACGTGGCTATATTGATCCAGAAAACGGGACTTTGGATTACGTACTGTTATTTATTCCGAATGAGCAAGTCTATGGCTTTATTCATGAACATGCTCCTGACTTTCTCGACGATGCGTTACGACAGAAAGTAGTTTTGTGTTCGCCGTATACGTTATTCGCCATCTTAGGTGTGATCAGGCAAACATTAGAAAACTTTAACCTCTCACAGAAGACAAATGAAATTCTTACTACATTGGCTATATTTTCTGATGAGTGGGAAAAATATAAAATTTCTACCGAGAAAGTTGCTAAGAGTATGGAATTATCGAATAAAAACTTTGAAGAAATTATTGGCGTACGCATGAGAGCATTGGATGCACGTATTAAAGATATACATAAAATTCGCAATGATAACGAATAAGATTTGAATTACTTAATTGACTGATCGTATTACCTCCCAGTAATCAAATGTTTTGTTACAGTGTTGCAATATGCCTTCTTTTACAACGATTATTGATGAACGTTTTCCCGCATTAAATGAATACGATTACCGCCGTTTATTTATAAATGGATTTTTTACTTATGGTGCTCGTTGGGCAGATATATTGGCACGAGGATGGTTAGTGTTCGAGCTTTCAGGTAACTCAGCAACTGCAGTTGGATGGGTTGCCTTCGCTAGTTTTTTGCCTGCAATTGTAGTCGGCCCTATCGCTGGAGTACTTGCAGATCATATTGATCGACGAAATGTTCTAATATTTGGAACCCTTGGTGGAGTAATTTTTACATTATTGCAAGTAGTTGTCATTGTTACAGACGTGGTTCAAGTTTGGCACGTTATCCTATTAGGGTTTCTTTCAGGAGCCGCACAATCTACTACTATTGCTGCCCGTCAATCTCTTATTGCTAATGTTGTCAAAAAAGAACAGCTTATGAACGCTGTTGCCTTAACTGCTTTAGCCAGGCACGGGTCACGTATCTTTGGTCCATTGATCGGAACAGTACTTTTAACAACAGTTGGAGCTGCACCGGTATTCGTTCTTTCAACGGTATTATTATTGATTGGATTAATTGAATTAATACGTATGAATTACCGCATGGATCCAGAAGCCGAAAATAAATTAAGTCGCGGTATATCTACACGTGCAGTTGTTTCTAATGTCAGCAGTGAATTATTGAGTGGAATACAATATATCCGTAATGATAGTCGTATTCTGACTGTTGTATGGCTTGTTGCTGCTCATTGTGGTTTGACTATGTCTATTGATGCCTTACTCCCTACACGAGTGACAGATTTAAATGGTGAAGAAGACCTTTTTGGACTTGCCTTAATCGCTATTGGTGTTGGTTCAGTTGTCGGGACTATTATCATTTCACAATTATCAAATGACTCACAGCGTGCATGGACCTTCAGAGTAATGGCTGTTGGTAGTGGCATTGGACCAATAGTTCTTGGAAGTTCGGGGACGGCTACGATATTTATAGTTGGTGCGTTAATTGCAGGATTTACGCAATCTGCTTTTATGGCTATGACATCCACTTTTGTACAAGAAGTAGTCTCAGATGAATTTCGCGGTAGAGTCCTGTCTCTCTATATAATGCTTGCAGGAGGGACCATGGCCTTCTTGAATCTTGGATTTGGGCGTGTCACAGATCTGTTTGATGTTCGTGCAGTATTTATTCTTCCAGCCGTTTTGTGGCTGATAATAATCGCAGTTGCAGTGTTTAAATCTTCTGAATTTAAGTCTTTGATTCGACATGGCCGCTTTGTCAGTAATGATGAGAAAGCATTAATTTAACATTTTTGACACTTAAACGTTGATACAGTTAATTGAGCGAAGTTTGGTATGGGACTGTGAAGTCTACTGGCTTCGCTCAACAAATACTTTTCCAGTATTGTATTTACGTTACTTCTGCATAAACTTATTGAATGTTCCATATCGTACTATTTGAACCTCGAATAGCTTTTAACACTGGAAATATTATTCGACTATGCGCCAATACTGGTTCAGAGCTACATCTTATTAGGCCGCTAGGATTTAATTTTGAAGAATCAAACTTACGTCGTGCTGCTTTGGATTATAGAGATCTAACTAATGTTACAGAACATGATGATTTTGCTTCTTATGCGAAAAAACATTCCGAACGAAGGGTTCTTGCCATTACACCCCATGCAGAGAAACCATATGCATCCGCTGTATTTGATGAACTGGATTCATTTCTTTTCGGCAGTGAAGATACAGGATTGCCGCAATCGATCGTCGATCAAGTACCTTCTGAACATTGTTTGCGTATTCCAATGATGCCAGATAATCGAAGTCTTAACCTTTCCAATGCTGCATCTATTGTCACGTATGAAGCATGGAGACAATTACTGTTTATTGGTGATATCAGTTGTAATAAACAGTAATCACCTTGGATGAATCCATCTCAATTCGTTTTAAATCTTTATAAAGCTTATTATTTATTGAAGGACACGCAGTGAAGAATAAAGCCTCATTTTGTTTTGTTATGCTTTGTATCGTAATTTTTACTATATCGTGTACGAATGATTCGACTTCTTCATCAACGATTGATAATCAGAACCAGATAGTTATTGAAGAGAGTAAAAAAGCTATACCAGCTCTTGAAGTAAACCCTGTTTCAATTGCAGCCCCTTCTCCACAAAATAGCATTCTTGCAGGACCAAATAAGTTACTCGACCCTTCAACTCTTGGCATTCCGTATGACCTTTCCCTCAGCATTGAAGCTGACTTTATCAGACGTACTGCTCAGGCACGTTGTGAACTCTTTAATGATTGTTTTGAACCCCAGCCCAAATTGTGGCCTCCACTTACGTTACCTAGTGGTATGTATACGGATCTCGTAATGAAATATCGCGAATTGTATAACGTAGATCTTTTAAAAATTCAAAAAACAGATGACGATTACATTCTCTCTTTTGATACAGAACCTGCACCGATTACTGTATCGATACCGTTAACATCTTTGATTGAGTTGGATTACAATATCGGACTAGAACAAGCTTCAAAATATTGGCCGAAGGCGTTAGAAAACATTGTCGAATACACATTTTCTTTCTACGATTTAAAAGAATCTACACATGGAATGGCTTCTCCTACTTCTATAAAAATTAATATGACTATTCCGAATAATGAACTTACCGTGATAAGTACGACGGCGTACGGAGACTCTGATGAGGTAATTGAATATATTGATTATGAACTAGATGTTGTGGTGAAAAACATGACTACTGACTATATAGAACTGGAATTTACAACTCTGACTCCACTCAATGGAGAACGTTTATCTATTGCTTTCCTGAACAATTTATGGGAAACAGAACCTGCTGCCTACGCGATGCTGGATGATATTGTGCAGTGGACATATCCTGAAAAAATTGACTTAGTTGAAAACGAATTGCGTTTGTTTCAATTTGAAACTACAAGATCAACACAAGATATTGTGTTGAATGATTCTTCATTTTGGAATGTTGAAATGATGTTGGATAACAGTAAAATAAGCAGTGCGATTAAGCAGGACTATGAATCCACAATTAACCTTCAATTCGATACTGATAATTTCTCAGCTCAAAATACAAATATTGAACTGACTTGTGATGCTGAACCATACACTGCAGGTACAGATGAAATAATTGATTTAGTGAATGCAGGGCCAGATGAAATTGATATTTCTGGCAACAGTGCTTTTTTCTTAACTGCTGATACCTTAAAAGAATATTACTCTTTTATTTCAATGGATTCTTTATTTCCACAAGAGAATTTGAAATTGTATGGCATATGGTCCAATTATGAAAATAATTACGGAGTTGTATATGAACCGAAAGAAGAACGCGATTTAATACTGATACATTCATTTGATGATTTCATTCCACTTGAATGTGAATTACCACCTCTGCAAATGTGTTTAAATTCTCACCCTCATATTATTTATGGTACTGAAGCTATGTATGGTGATGAAATTGCAGTGTACCTTGACGGTCATTTCATTACAGATTTCACTGCAGATTCGATGGGCAATTGGGGGCCATACTATCTAACTCATGGTTGCGAAGGACAAGAGATAGCTTTTTCTGTGAATGGTGAATTAAGCGATATTACTCAGAATTTGGAGTATTATGGCACGCCACCTGATATTGAAACAGGGTTTATATTGGAACCATATTAAGGTTTTAAATATTTTTATTCGTATTGAAAGATTCTGATAAACTATTGTGATGAACATTATGCGAGTACCATTTTACGGTTTATGTTTAGGCATCGGTTGGGCTATTGGAACATTACTTTGTTACACAGGAATGTGTAGTTTTCTCAACCCTTTTTAATAAGCATTTGTCGTGAGAATTAGTAACCTTTGAGGAAAATATATGAGCAACGATATGGGTGCATTAGAAGGCATTCGTGTTCTTGAATTTTCGCAAATAGTTGCTGCACCCATAGCTGGTGTAAATCTTTCCGATATGGGTGCCGATGTCATCAAGGTTGAACCTGTTGAAGGTGAATCTACCAGACGTTCTGGAGGGATTGTCCCTTTAGAAAGCAAAGGTTTTCAATCTCTTAATCGTGGGAAACGAAGTTTACCACTGAATCTTCGTGATGACCGCGCAAAACAAATTGTTTATACCCTGATACCTGATATTGATGTCGTGACTATTAATTATCGGTTAGGTGTTGCCGAGCGCCTTGGTATTGATTATGAAACACTTAAACAATACAACCCCAAATTAATTTACTGGGAAAATACAGGTTTTGGAGCAACGGGACCTGGTGCGACAAGGGCAGGTACTGATCTTGTCGCTGGTGCTTACACGGGATTGATTGCATCCGAAGGCCATGTCGATGAAGTAGGCGCTCCTGAACGTGGTATAGAACTTGCAATTGCGGATTTTATAAGTGGCTATGCTGCCTCGATGGGTATTTGCGCGGCATTGTTTCATCGCGAACGTACGGGCGAAGGACAACTTATTCGAACTTCTTTATTAAGATCTGCTTTACATTCACTGGGTGGTTTTGTGATGAGAGAGCCAATGACGGATTCTGTACTACGAGATCCAATGATAGAAGAAGTTACTGAACTTCGTAAGTCAGGCGCACCATACTCTGAGGTCGCTCGTATTCGTAAAGAGCGTCGTTTTTTAGGAGGTGGATTCAGGCTCTTTTATAACGGATATCGTACTAGCGATGGTGCGATTATGTTGGGGTGCTTAACGAAAGCCAGTCGTGATGGTGTTCGACGTGTACTTGAACTTGATGACGAGCATAGTGATGATCCTGATTATGATGCGGCTGATCCTGTAAATAAACAAAGCGCATTTGAGTGGCGTGATGTTATCCGAGAAAAAATGTTACAAAAAACAGAATCTGAATGGATGGCGATATTTGATGCTGAAGGTGTGCCTGCTTCGACAGTTCATTTGCCTGAAGAAATGTCAGATGATCCTCAAGTGATCGCTGATGGGATAATGTGGGATATTGAACATTCAATCACTGGCCCTCAGCGTGTTGTAGGTCCCATTGTTGAAATGTTTGGCAGCCCTACAGCAGTTAGGAGTGCTTCACCTGCTCTTGGTGAAGACACTGAAGACATACTGACAACATTAGGCTATGACAGTGAAACTATACAGAAATTTCGAGATGAAAAAGTCACATACTAAAATCTTGAATAGCCTCCATCAATAATGAAATCTTCCCCCGTTTGGTAGGCAGATGCCTCACTCGTTAGATACACTGCAATGCCTGCAAAGTCTTCTGGCTGCCCCCATCGCCGAAGTGGTACACGTTTCATAACTTTAGTTTCAAACACTTCTTCACCTACACGTGGTGCTGTCATTGGAGTATCTATCCATCCAGGTATAATTGTATTAGCAGTAATACCATGTCTTGCTAGTTCTACTGCTAAACCACGTACCATGGAAATAACTGCTCCTTTTGTAGCTGCATAAGCTTCGTTTTGTGCAGCTCCATCAATAGCTGAAAGGCTCGAAGTCGCTATGAGCCTTCCTCCGTTTCCGTGTTCAATCATATGTTTTGCAGCAGCTCGAAATGTAAAAAATGTGCCATCTAGATTGATACTTAGGACTCTTTTCCATATTTCGGTTGGGAAATTCTGAAAATTCGCACTCCCACCAGCTCCAGCATTTGCAAAACATGAATCAACTTTCCCAAATAGTTCTAATGTTTTTTCGAATGCATTTTCAACGGCTTGTTCATTTGAGACATCACATTGTAAAGCTTTCACATTCCCACCGAGTGCTTGTAGCATTTCCTCAGCATGTGCATTTTTATCGAGATTGGTTCCCCATATACAAACATCAGCACCAGCTTGAACCAACCCTTTTGCCATACCTAATCCAATGCCACTGTTGCCTCCAGTGATTAAAGCCACTTTTCCCGTTAGATCGAATGCTGAAAATGACATATGAACTCTTTTCTAATTGATAATCTCTATTGTTTCTATATCACACGAATCTTACGTCAAGTCGTATGATGGGTATATGAAATCATCTAATCGAAGTAATCGTGTTCCACCAGGGATGCAACAACAAATGTTTAACGATTCTGGAAAACATTTCCGTCATTCGAATATGCCTTTAGCCGCACGTGTTCGACCAGAAAAAATTGAAAATATTTATGGGCATGATGAATTGTTAGATGAATCAGGTCCCTTATCTTATTTTATTCGGAGTAATGGAAATCAATCACTAATCTTGTGGGGGCCGCCGGGATCAGGCAAAACAACACTTGCTAATATTGTGTCATCTGCAACTACTGCGCATTTTGTAACATTATCGGCAGTAACCAATAACCTCGCTGATTTAAGACAAGAAATTACATATGCAAAAGAACGTATTGCAGCAGGTGGNTTGAGGACCATTTTATTTATTGATGAGCTGCATAGATTCAATCGAAGTCAACAAGATGGATTACTACCTCACGTCGAAGNAGGAACAATAACAATGATTGGTGCAACGACTGAAAATCCTTCATTCCATGTTGTTGCACCTCTTCTCTCACGNTGTAGAGTGTTCCAGCTAACTTCACTTAATGAAGAAGCCATNATCCAGATATTGTGTGANGCTATTGAAAATGAAATGGGATTAAATAATGCTGTAAGTGTTAATGAAGATGCACTTGNACTGATTGCNNTATCTGCGGCTGGTGATGCTCGCGTTGCTTTAAATACTCTTGANGCNTCTGTAGGTATAGCTACAGNNGATANTGATGNNAACAATCATGATGTTGTGACAAAACAACACGTTGAATNCGCATTACATGATCCTNTTTTGCGATATGATCGCAAAGGTGATTACCATTTCGATACGATTTCAGCTTTTATTAAATCATTAAGATTTTCTGATCCAGANAGTGCTTTATATTGGCTTGCTCGGATGCTGGAAGCTGGAGAAGATCCTCAATTTATTAGTAGAAGGCTCATTATTTTTGCCAGTGAAGACATTGGNTTGGCAGATCCATCTGCTCTTAATATGGCAATTGCCTCACAGCAAGCTGCATATTTTGTTGGAATGCCAGAAGCGAGAATTATACTCGCAGAGATNACTGTCTATTTTGCTTTAGCCAAAAAATCAAATAGTACATATGAAGCATATAATCGTGCATTATCAGATGTGGAACAAACTCGTAACGATGATGTGCCCATGCATTTACGAAATGCACCAACCAGTTTAATGAAAGAATTGGGTTATGGTGTTGGGTACAAAAACCCACATANCAATGATTTAAATGAACAGAATGCTATCTCTAACCGTCCAGAGAAAATTGCGAAGAATAAATACTATTTTCAGAAAAAAAANGACCAGCTTGATTCAGAGGAAATTGATTAATTTTGAATCAGATACAAAATTCTCTTCCGATATCAATGGTGACCGTAGCAACATTTTCGTTATGGCTTTCACTCTATTTCTACGTTCCGTATCTTCCGTTGAGNGCTCTTGAATTGGGTGCATCAAATACTGTCATTGGTTTGGTTATTGCATCATATTCGATTGCACAAGTCTCGTTAAGAATCCCCATTGGTGTCACTTCTGATCTCATAGGCAAACGCAAACCTTTTGCTGTATTAGCTTTAGCATCGGCAGCTCTNGGAGCATTGTGGCTGGCATATGCTCCGACACCAACACAAATGTTTTTTGCTCGTTCTGTTACAGGGATTGCTGGTGCAGGATGGGTTGCTGTGAGTGTTTTGTACGCATCGTATTTTACTGCAGAAAAAACCGGACAGGCGATGTCTCGTTTAATGTTTGTCAATGGACTTGGTTTAGTTCTGGCTACTTTTGCCGGAGGAGTGATTTCAGAACTCTGGGGCACGAACGCAACTTTTTTGGCTGGAGTTATTTTAGGTGTTGTAGGCACAATTTTACTTTTACTCGCACCCGAGCCTACGTTACAGAAAACTGAACCATATTCGATGCAAAGTTTTCTTGAAATTTTGAAACATCCTCTTGTTTTAATTGTTTCTATTGTCGGTATTACTACACAATTTGTCAGTTTCGCAACAAGCTTTGGTTTTGTACCCATTTATGCTGAACAAAATGGTGCAACTGATGCTGATATAGGTTTTATCACTACTTTAATGTTTGCAATGTCAATGGTGGGAACACTATGTGCTGTTCCATGTGCCAGAATCTTTGGTTATCGTGGGGCAATTATACTTGCTGCATGTTTGATTGCTCTGGCAGCNTTTATGCTGCCGTTCACACATACTTTTTTTGGTATTGCATTTTCTCAATTACTTAATGGTTTTGGACGTGGTTTGATAAATGCTGTGTTAATTACACTAAGCGTCCTTGTTGTGGCTCCTAATAAACGTGCTACTGCGATGGGCATTTATNAAGCACTATATGCAATTGGAATGTTGTCAGGGCCAATTATCGCTGGCTTAGTTGCTGATTGGAGTGGTATAAACACTGTCTTTTTCTTATGTACTTTNATTTCTCTTGCTGGAATTGCTTTTACACACTTAACAAAGATGCCAAAGGTCGCGTAGTGATATATTAGTTNTATTCAAATTTCTGAGGTACTAATGGACCATATTCTCTCAATTGANCAAGGAACAACAAGTTCACGTGCAGTGATATTTGATGAAATTGGNACCCCGATAAATATGGTTCAACAAGAATTTTCACAANATTTTCCATATCAAGGATGGGTAGAACATGATCCTGAAGAAATATGGACCGGTATCAAAGACNTNTTAAAAGGTATTAATTTNTCAAAATTTAATTTGGCAGCAATAGGTATTACAAATCAACGTGAAACTACNTTGATCTGGGAACGTTCCTCTGGAAAACCAATATANCCTGCAATAGTTTGGCAAGATCGNCGTACTGCTGAATATTGTCAGAATCTTAAAAATTCAGGAATTGAATTTTCTGTGCATCAGAAAACTGGTCTGATGTTAGACCCATATTTCAGTGCAACAAAAATCAAATGGATATTAGATAACGTATCAGGTGCACGTGCGCGTGCTAAAAATGGTGATCTTGCCTTTGGGACAATAGATACCTTTTTGATATGGAGACTTACAAATGGTCGTTCACACGTTACTGATGCTACAAATGCATCAAGGACAATGTTGTTTAATATCCTAACCCAGAATTGGGATCAAGAATTACTTGCTCTTTTTGATATTCCTGAAGCTATTTTACCTGAAGTTCTAGATTCTGCTGCTGAATTTGGTGTATCAGAGGATCTTTTATCTGGGACGGTCATTCCAATACGTGGTGTTGCTGGAGATCAGCATGCATCAACTATCGGCCAAGGATGCACTTTACCTGGGATGCTAAAAAGTACTTATGGCACTGGTTGCTTTGCAATGTTAAACACTGGGGAAGAGATGAAATATTCGAGTGAAGGATTGCTAACTACACCCGCATACCGTCTCGATGGCAAAGTTACCTATGCCTTAGAAGGATCTATTTTCATGGCTGGTGCAACCATACAATGGCTGCGTGATAATTTAAAAATAATTCAAAATGCTTCTGATACTGAATTGTTAGCGCAAGAATTGAATTCAAATGCAGGCGTTTATTTGGTTCCAGCATTTGTAGGTCTTGGAACTCCATACTGGGAGCCTGATGCTCGTGCTTCTATAACTGGACTGGGGCGTGATTCAGAAATAGCTCATATTGCCCGTGCAGCCTTAGAATCAGTGGCTTATCAGACCTTTGATTTAATTACTGCAATGGTTCGTGACTCAGGATTAAACATTCCCAGTGTTCGGGTTGATGGAGGAATGACACAGAATAATTGGCTGATGCAATTCCTAGCTAATGTAATTGATATAACTGTGGAACGTCCTACTTTTATAGAAACTACGGCGAAAGGTGCATTTGTATTGGCCGCTCTTCAATCAAATATTCTAAATTCGATTAGCGATGTTGAATCTGCCTGGATCGTTGATAAAAGTTTTGAATCCGATATTAAAGAATCACAACGGCGACAACTTATTGATGGATGGCAGCAAGCTGTTGATTCAGTGATAGGGCTTTCGAAATTTAAATCATCGAAACAACCGAATGAAGATCAGTACTATTCTGAAATAGGTAAAAAAATTGCTGATGAAAATCTTGATGATCTAATGTCTCGTTTGATGGATGATTAATTTTTTGCGCTGGCAGCATCAACTATTAGCGATATAAGATTTTCGCTATCGGCCTGATAACCGACGTCACAGTTGATTCGTGGACTTGATTTTCTTTCATCAACTACAGTCATACCTCGTGTATAGATTCCATCAAGTTCAACAATTACATTCCGTTTTTCAAATGTAAAAAATTCAGGATGTGTGACTGCTAAAACTGCACAAGGATCATGCATAGGTACGGTAATATTTCCTGTTGAAGAGCTAATAAGGTTTTGGTACGAATACAAAAGAGTTGATACTGATTTACTAACTCTATTCCCAATATTTTCCGATAAAATTTTGGCGTGTTCTATACCCATTTGAACTTGCCTAGTTAAATTCAATCCAATCATTTTCATGGGTGCTCCTGAGTTGAATACAATTGAGGCAGCTTCAGGATCTGCAAAGATATTAAATTCAGCTGATGCAGTGGCATTTCCTAGTCCATAGGCGCTTCCTCCCATCAAGGTAATTGACTTAATTCGGGAAACGAATGCAGGATCTTTTTCGATTGCATGGGCAATATTTGTTAAAGGGCCTAAAGCGATGAGTGTGAGGTCATTCTCTTGTTTGGTTATGTCTATCAAATAATTGTCCGCATATTCAGATATTATTTTATTTTCAGGTTTTGGAAGTAGTAATTCGCCCAGCCCTGTATGTCCATGCACATGTTCAGCAGTAACTGATTGTTTGGAATATGCATGTGATGCACCTGAATGGATCGGTACGTCTAAATTTAAGAGTTCACAAATTGATTGTGTATTTACTGTAGTAAATTCTAAAGGAACATTTCCAGCGACTGTTGTAATTCCAATGATTTCTGAGAAATGATTCGCTACTACTAACGCGATTGCATCGTCGATACCTGGATCACAATCAATTATTACTTTTGGTTTATTGTGAGAGACTGAAGACAAATCTATCCTCTTAAAAAGACAGGACTGTCTACAGTAGAATGTTCATCACTGTAGGTATAGCCATTTTCATTGAATGCAATAAGTTCTTCAGGGCGATCAATTTTGTTTTTGACGATCCATTTTGCCATTGCACCTCGTGCATTTTTTGCAAAGAATGAAATAATTTTGTATTTGTCATTTTTCCATTCTCTGAAAACGGGACTAATAACAGAGATTTCCGGGTCATACCCATCGATCGCTTTGAAATATTCATTTGAAGCAAGATTTATAATTTGATTATTTTCCATATTTTTTAGATCTTGCATTAGCAAATCAGAGAGAGATGTTCCCCAATATTCATAAAGATCAGTACCACTCTGAGTGTTCAATTTTGTTCCCATTTCTAATCGATAAGGTTGTATTAGATCGAGAGGCCGAAGAACTCCGTATAGCCCAGAGAGTATCCGTAGATGCGATTGTGCATAGTCTAAATCATCGCTATTGAATTCATTGATATTCAGTCCTTTATAGACATCGCCTGTGAAAGCAAAAGCAGCAGGTTTTGCATTAGTTTCATTAAATGGAATATTAAATGTAGCGAATCGGTCTGCATTTAATGCGCCAATTTTTGCGCTTACATTCATCAAGGACATTAGGTCATTTGCACTATAATTTCTTAATGTATTTATTAATTCACAACTATTTGCAAGTAATCTTGGTTCAGTGCATTTAATCTCTAAAGCAGCTGAATCAAAATTTTGACCTTTTGCGGGTGACAAAACTACCAACATTCCAATATCTTACCTCATAATTCATTAATTGAGGGCAATAATATGCAAATTACAAATTTATACAAATTCCCAATCAAAGGGTTCACACCCAAAGAAGTGAGACAAATTGATTTTGATTGTTTTGGTAATGTACAAGGTGATCGGGTTTTTGGATTTTTATTAAATAAAACCGAACTTGATGCTACTAGTTGGTTAACAAAAAGATCGTTCCTGACGTTGCAAGGCAATCCTCTGATTGCAAAATTCAATTCGAATTTTGATGAAGCTAAATCACAATTACATATAAGTTTAAATTCGCATATATCTGCAACGGCTGATATTCGGAAAATTTCAGATAGAATTTACCTTTCTAACTGGTTGAGAGAGCAATTACTGGAAATAGACTCCTCGATAAATATCCCTCCATTTACCTTGATTGGCGATGGGCATACTTATCGTTTTCACGATAGAGAACAATCGAGTATCTCAATAATATCAACATCAAGCTTGAAAGTATTTGAAGAAACGGCTGGAATAAAAATTGATGAACGTAGATTCCGAATGAACATTACTATTGATGGACTCGATCCATGGCAAGAATTGGATTTGATCGGAAGTGCGATTCGGATTAATAATATTGAATTTAATGTCGTAGGCCCAGTTGTAAGATGCTTAGCAACACATGTTAATCCAGATACTGGTGAGCGTGATTGTGAAGTGATGTCCATTCTCACAAAAGAATTTTCTCAGGAGCGCCCTGTTATGGGTGTATTAGCAGTTCCCGTACAAGAAGGTACTGTTTCCATAGGCGATCGAATTGACATTGTTTAGTGTTAACTCGACTACTAGACAGAGATGCAGTCATCGATCGCTTTAATCTCATCTAAAGATAAGTTTCCTAATGATTCTGCATCTAAACATTCCTGTAATTCATTTTGATTTTTGACACCCAAAACCACAGTATCTACATTTTTCATACTTAGTGTGTATCTGTGCGCTAACATAGCTGATGAAGTTCCAAATTCTTTTGCAAGTGCCCTAAAAGGTGCCGCTTTTGCATAATCAAGTATTTCAGAATGGTCATTCGGTAATGCTCTATCGATTTTGTCTGTGAGAGCACCTGCTTGCACTGCACGAATACCCATAACACCTACATTATTATTATGAGCCAACTCAATTGCTTTGCGTGGATTCGGTTTTTCTGGAGAACGATCGAGTCCTCCTCCAGAGTCTAATAGATTTGCTATACACTGAACTACCGCTGGTTTTTTTTGCTCTTCGAGTGCTGTATTGATTGCACTAGGCCAACCAATACCTGTTATACCCCAATGACTAATCAAACCTGAGGTTTTTATTTTTTCGAACGCTGGTATTACATAATCAGTATATGTACTTAGAGATGTCCCGTTTTCTGCTAAATCACTATCAGGAATGATATTACTGTGTAGAAGAAAAATATCAACATGGTTCAGTTGTAACCGACTTAAACTCTCGTGCAGACTTTCAATTAATTGAGAATATATCTCTTCGCCGGGAATGTTCCTTAATTGACACTTAGTTGTAACTTTTATTCCTGAAGGCAAGTCACCTTTAAATGCTTGCCCCACAACATTTTCTGCCTCACCATTTCCATAACTTGGTGCTAGATCGATAAGTGTAATTCCGTGATTTACTGCATCGAGTACTGTAGCTATAGCTTGTTCTCTGCTTCTTTCTCCCCAGACAGCGCCAATGCCACCACCACCTAAAGTGAGTGCACTGACTTGGCCAATTTTACCTAAGTTACGTAATTCCACATTTCCTCCAATTAATATTCATTATCTAATCAAATGGATTTTCCTGTGCATATTTTCCGAGTTGTACAGTTAATTCTTCTTGTAATTGAATTGTTAACCCTCCGTCAACAACCAAAGGGTGTCCGGTAATAAATGCTGCATTATCAGAGCACAAAAATGTAATTGCATTTGCTATATCAGCTGGTGTACCTACTCGACCTAACGGATATTGTTGGGCGAAAAAATCCAGCATCTTTGGTTCTTTATTCCATCGTTCTTGTAGACGTTCAGTCACGATATGACCTGGTAAAATGCAATTAACGCGAATATTCGAAGGACCAAAATCAACAGCCATTTGTTTGGTCATTGCTATTACAGCAGCTTTTCCTGCTTCATATACCAATCTATTGGTTTCAACCAATATGCCATGGACTGAAGCTATATTAATGATGACACCACCTCCGTTAGATTGCATATGTGGAATAGCATGTTTTGCTCCAATAAAGAGTGCTTTTGTAAGAACGTCCATTGCCGAATCCCAACGTTCTTCTTCTAATGTGACTGCGCTGCCTCTATTAAGAACATCATCCTTGTAACCATTTTGTACGAGGAAGTCGATATGTCCCCATTCATTTATTGCAGCATCAATCATTAACTTGATTTGCTCGCTGACAGATAAATCAATTTGGATTGCTTGTGCTGATCCGCCGTTATTTTCTATTTGCTGCGCATTCTCTTTGGCTGCTTCGTAATCTTTATCAGCAATTAAGACATTTGCACCTTCAGATGCTAGTTTTCTTGCTGTTTCGGCACCAATACCCCACGCACCACCAGTAACAATTGCAACTTTTTGTTCAAATGACACTCTAATCTTCCTGTCGTATTGGATGCATTAAGCGATTAGAGTATTCAAGAGTTTTTCAAAAACTTCTTCTGCTTTTTGCTCCATCTCGCTATCAGTAGCATCTTGTATTGGATGAGGAACAAACACACGATTCAATTCGGGTAACCCCAGCATTGATGCCTGTGCAGTAGCTGCATCAACAAATTCTGTTGATGCTATAAAAACTGAAGGGATTCCTTGAATTTCGAACCATGTCGTATCGTGCACACTGCACGTAGTACAAGATCCTCAGTCAGCCAGTGCTTCGATTACAAAACCACATTCTTCAGATATTTTTCTTCGTAAATCTTCAGGTGCAGGTTTTGTAAATGTTGGTTTCGTATATCTACGAATTTCAACACCTGGCAACCGTTCATCAAACAGTTGTTCCAGACGGTTAAGCAGTACATTTCCTCGCGGCTTCGAAATGTCCAGCAGTCCTACAACTCCACTAATATGTTCAGGGCGTGAGGTTAGTTCGCGTTTTATTGGTTTTCGTTCATCAGTAGGATCTAATATCTTCATTGTCATAATCAACCTTCTATCTTTCGGCTAACAACCATCGAGCCACGTGGACCTGTTGCCCAACCTTGGAAAACAGATGTAAATTTTCCAGCGTCAGAACCTGCCACTACTAAATGTATATTACTTGTAGAAGCAAATTTTGGCACTAGTCTTTCTAAATCCTTTTCATCGGGGCCTTTTTTACCAAATTCTGCGAGTGAAGCGCCAACCCCTGAGTGTTCGTCAGCTAATAAATTACGTAATGGTTTTAATGTTGCTTTTTGTATCTCATCTAAAAAATTTTGCTTACTCCAACCATGTTTTGTGATTGTATCCAGATGTTCAGGGCATAAAACAAGTAGTATATCTTGATCGCCTCGGGCACGTGGATGTGGGATTGACTCCATAACCATAGCAATACTACCGGTAATTTGTTCAGGTGTTCTGGAGTTCTGGTCAACTACTAAGCTGGGCCCACCAGTAACAGCGAAAAGTGTGACAACAGATTCAGTTTGATCGAACCCATGTTGGACATGATAGGGTTCCCAAGGAGAACGTTCTTCTCTTTCTGCGAATGCCAGCGTATATTTTGAAGGACTTGCCAAAGTAGATCTTTCAGTTCCACCTGTTTTTGCTCCTCCAATATTTCGTAAGACAAGACGAATTGCACGTCCAATAGTTGCATTTGCCCTATGACCTGCGCCTAGTGCACCAAGACCTGAATTCATTTCAATTTTTTCTCGTATGGGGCCGTTAATGATAACTGCAGGCGTGCCACCCATCGTCGTAGCACTGACACCATGTATATTAAATTCATCAGTACACATTGCCTCAACTGCAGTGATTACGACAGGCAAATAATCAGGTTTACAACCTGCCATGACAGCATTGATTGCAATTTTTTCAACAGTTGCTGGTGCTAGATTGGGTGGTATATCTGCAACAATTTCTTGGGCATCACGGTGTGATCCTTTAATCATACGAAGTACTCGTTCAGGTGTAGGGGGGATAACGGGCAATCCATCAGTTAATCCTTGATCAAAAAGGAATTCATGCACATCGTCATGGGTTGCTATATCTATTTGTCGGGCTCTCAATGGGCTTCCTGAAGATTCAGCTTCTAAACGCTCTGCTATACCTGGTTCAACAGAGCGTGATCCACATCCTGGGTGGCTTTCCGGATAACTGTCCCACTGTATTGCAGGGACAGGTATTCCTGTAATATCAGACAGTTTTTGTATTAAATCAATCCAGTCTTGTTTTCCAAAACCAATAAATTGCATCAAAGCATTTCCTACACTATCTGTAAGGAAAATTGTAGGAACTGTGTCTAGGTCGTATTCAAATGAAACCTTTAAAGCATCATCGTTAAGAAGAGAAGTTGCCAGTTGATGAGTTTCAATCATTGAGATATTTCCAGCATGATCTTGTCCAATTAATAATACTTCTACCACTGAGCTAAATGTTTTTTGAATAATTTCAATGAGTGGCAGTGAAAGTTGACAGGTTGGACAATCTTCCTTCACAAAACATAGAAGAGATGTTTTTCCATTGGGGAAATCGTAATTTCCACCTTGCATATCGTGTAATGAGAATGATGGCAATCTGGTTTTTGTAGACATGACAACATCATATAGGATGCATCAATAAGTAACATCATTCTAGTACACGCCAAGATAGAAATTTAAAAATTATAATATGTTTTCGATATATCATTCCTTTGAGGAATAATATGACAAGAGTAATTCTATACACAGGTAAAGGTGGCGTTGGTAAAACGTCAATTTCTGCAGCAACTGCTTTGCGTGCGTCTCAAAATGGTATGCGCACGATTGTTTTAAGTACCGATTCTGCTCATAGTTTGGGCGATTCATTAGATATGCAGCTTGGACCTGAACCCAAAAAAATTGTCGATAATTTATGGGCACAAGAAACAGATGTCTATTACAACATGGAAAAATATTGGGGAACTGTACAACGTTGGATGGAATCAATACTTGCATGGGAAGGATTCGACCCAATTTTAGCTGATGAAATGGTAGTACTCCCAGGTATGGATGAATTGGCAAATTTATTATGGATACTTGAACATCATCGAACTAATAAATATGACTTGATTGTGGTCGATTGTGCCCCTACTGCAGAAACTTTCAGGTTGCTGAGTTTTCCTGAAGCAGGTAGATGGTGGTTAGAAAAAATTTTTCCATTAAGTAGGAAGATTTCAGGACTGGCTCGTCCAATTTTGCGCCGTGTTTCAAGTATGCCTTTGCCAAGTACTGAAGTTTTTGATACTACAGCAGATCTCATGGAACAAATTGAAAATATTCAACTTGTGTTGAGCGATCCAGAACAAACTTCAGTACGGTTAGTTACAAATCCAGAGCGTATGGTCATAAAAGAAACTCAACGTGCTTTTACACAGTTGGGATTGTATGGATATCGTGCTGACTTAGTGATATGTAATCGGGTACTTCCTGATGAAGTAATTGCGAGTGGATACTTTTCTGAACAAGGTGCAAAACAAAAAAAGCATCTTGAAACACTGCATGAAATTTTTGGTGAGATCCCAATTAAGATTACTCCACAATTTGATCATGAGCTGGTAGGCATAGAATCATTAGAAAAATTGGCAACTATTCTATTTGATGATGAAAATCCAGCAACTTTTTTCCATGACGAATTACCATTTGTCATATTTACTCGAGATCAAAATGAGGATGAATTTGTGGATGGTCCTGTAGACTCTGAAAGCCTAATGAAGCTAAAAATCCCATTAGTAGATCGAGATCAAATACGTTTGACACAAGCCGCAGAAGAATTAATCATAGAAGTCGATCAATATCGTCGAAATATGCTGTTGCCACGCGCACTTCAGCAACGCGCAGTTTTGTCTGCTAAATTAGATCAAAATATATTGAATATTTGGTTTGGAGAGAAAAATAATGGATGATTCTCAAAAATTACACGAACTCGAAAATCGTCTTAACCTGTTGGAAGAATCGATTGTGTCAAAACGGCAAGATAAAAGTTCTTTAATCGATCATGAATTTTCAGCACGTTTACGTAATATTGTGAGTGAGCAAATGTTACTTGTCAGTGAATTTACAAAGGCTATTTCGGATATTTTGAAGGTTAATTCAACTCAATCTGATGCAGACACAGAAAATGACAAACGTAATCGTGAAATAAAAATTGATTGAAAAATGGCTTTTAATTTCCGGTCGCATATATGGCACGCAAACCCACTCAATGAAAGAACTGACGGAATACACACAGATACTGAAGCATCTAATTTAGGATTCCAAGGCGCATTTGTTCCAGGGGTCACTTTATATGAGCATGTAGTTAGTGAGTTGCTAAACCAAGGTGTGGATTGGCTCAAGCTAGGTAGTGCGTCGTATAGATTTCGTTTACCAGTTTATAATAATGAACCAGTTACCTTTTCGATTGATGCAGATAATAAATCATTTCAAGTAATAGGAGATGACAAAAAAGGGCCACGTATGATTGGAACTTTTGGTTTAGAAGAAAAGAATCTTGATATCAGCAATCTAATCCCAATGGAACCATGTAATGAAAAATTAGGTAAATCAGAACAAATTGGCGCTGTTTTACAAATCGAAGAATATTTTGACGTTCGTATATATTCAAAACCTAACCACTCTAATTTTCCTAACAAAATTGATAAGAAGATAGTTGTCCCTGTAGGTAAATGGTGTAACCCAGTTGATTTAATCACTACACATTTTGATGAATCAACAACTATCCATCGTACAGGAAAAATTTGGCATCATTCACCTCTTTATGCAGGTGAAACGATGATTCGAAAAGGTATAATAACAAATCTTAGCGAGCATAAAGGTCATCAGATTGTTCATTTTTCTGTAATGCAAAAGACTGATACTGGCCGTAAATTAGCTACTATCGAGCATGAAAGCGTGTATCGTTTAGCAGAAATTAATTAAAACAACTTAGGGGTGTTATGGAAGTCGGATTAGGATTGGATGCGGCCTTACAACTTACTCTTGAAGAGCAAGAAATATTATCACGTGAAGCTGCTTTGTTAGGTTATAGCAGTATTTGGACTCCAGACGGAGTAGGCAATGATGCTTTTCAATTATGTGCTCTGCGATGGAAAGCCAGCACAGAAGTTATTGAAGGTGGTTTAGGAACTGGAATATCGGTTTCACCTGTTGCGTTTCGTTCACCTGTATCTTTTGCGAGTAGCGCAAAGATATTAACAAATTTAACTAAAGGAAAATTTTCATTAGGTATTGGAACTGGAGGCATATATCAACCTTCTGTTCGAAAAAATTTAGGTTTTAATACAAAATCTGCATTGGCAGTTATGCGCGATTACTTGATTACAATACGTAAGCTACTCGATGGTGAAACTGTTAATTATGAAGGTGAAGCAATTACACTAAAACAGGTCAGTATGGGCGCACCTTCTGATTATAAAACACCTGTGTTATTAGGTGCACTTGGACCCAAAATGTTAAATCTTGCAGGTGAACTTGCTGATGGCGCAGCTATGAATTGGTGTGATACAGAACGTATTTCCTGGAGTAGGGAACGGGTGAACGAAGGAGCAATGTCTGTTGGTCGCGATCCTAACGAATTAAAGCTTGTGCAATATATACGAGTTTGCGTCGATGATGATCCCACACTTGCCCGCGATGGATTAGCTCGTGCCACAATTCCTTACGCGTTACGTGATAAAGTTCCAACCGCTCGTGAGCGCCAATTTGCGTATCGCGCGCATTTTGAGCGTATGGGTTTTGCTGAGGAATTACTTTTTCTCGATTCTATTCGTAACCGAAATGGATCATCTGAAGAAGTTCTCAAAGCTTTTCCTGATGAACTTCTTGAAGCTGTAGGTGTTTCATCGAATATAACGAATGCACGCGATAAATTTTATAATCTTGCTGATGGGTTGGATACTGCAATTGTTCGCGTAGTTGCTGCAAAACCTGGATTAGATTCGATACGTGCAGTAATGCAAGCTTGTGCACCTAATAATTAACTTAATTCTTCCGAGTCAGTATTGTTACTAGGTGCTGTTTCTATTTGCCCGATGGATTTGGGCGTTGAGAGCATTATTATAAGGGAGATGATTAATAGCACAGCTATTACCCATATGGCTGTTCTATCATTATCAGTAATACTTATACCGATAGTTACAAATAATGGACCTATAAAAGAAACGACACGCCCCGAAAAGCCTAATAGGCCATATAGCGGTGCAGCTTCTTCTTTACTCACGCTTTTTGCTACTAACGATCTACCTGATGATTGCACAGGTCCAATGAATAAACCTAATGAAATGCTTGCTATCCAAAATATCAACTCTCCTTCGGTAAATCCTATAACTGCACCACATAGTATTAATCCAACCAAGGATGTATTAATTACCATACGTGGCCCGAATCGATCGTCAAGGTGTCCACCAGGGATTGCACCAACTCCAGCAGAAATATTTAAAGCTATTGCGAAAAGAAGAACTTTTTCAGTAGAAAAATCGTAGAGACTAGCGGCTATTATGCCTCCAAAAGCAAATAATGCAGTCAATCCTTCAGCTAAAAATAGTCTTGATAATAAAAATTTCCAAATCCCACGGTGCTTAAGTAATTGTATTATTTCATTCTTGTTTAGATTACTTGTGGCATATCCAGGTTCTGACATACGTTCCTGCGGAATGCGATATAAAGAAATGATCATTGGTAGAGCAAAAACGAATAACCAAAGCGCAGCAAAAGGACTTGCCGCACGAACATTAGCTAAATTTATATCAGATATGATTCCCGACTGGATGATTGGCAACGCCAAGAGTAAACATACTACTCCACCCACATAGCCTAAACCCCATGCGTTGGCAGAGACACGTCCAGCTCGCTCAGGTGGTACTAACACACGTAATAGTGTGTTATACGGGACAAATGATGTTTCTACACAGAAACTTCCTATACCTACAAGAAGTAGTGCAAGTATTGCATACTCAGGCTCTGGTTTAATGAACCAAAGTCCCATTCCTGTGATTGTGCTGATTATTATGAATATGGTAAGTACTGATCTGTGTGTACGTATACCGTTGAATTTTAAACCGAGTAATGACCCACCAATTCCGACGAATATACTTGTGAGTGAAACCATCCATCCCCATGCAACAGCACCACCATCACCATCCCATACTTCTTGAGTAAAATAGACACTAAAAACAAATGTAGCGATTACTGCACCGTAACCTGATGTTGCCCAATCATATAAGGTCCAAGCCAGTATTTTCCCTTTTGGCATTCTTGACCTTTCGACTAGACGTAGCGATTCTCTCACCACATTACCGTTAAGGATAGCGGTGACCATTAGTGTGTTTTCATTGTGTAGTAGAAAATAGTGATTTTATAATGCTGTCCTACTCAATATTCTTGTTTCTAAGTTATCTACAGACTCTAATCAATTACACTTTGGATAGTAGATTTTGAGATTAAGTATTAATGGGTAATGCATTACAAATGAATCTAATTTTATGTTAGAAACTAATTCCTCCAATCAACATGAATTAAAACCATGGTCTGCTTTTGCGTATCGCGACTTTACTATGCTTTGGCTTGGTGGTGTTTCAATGTTGATCGCCATGCAAATGCGTTTGTTTACCTGCGCACAATGGATTTATGAAGAAACAGGTTCTGAATTCCAATTAGGTTTATTAGGAGCGGTCCAATTTTTGCAAATGCCTATTGTGATATATGGCGGTATTTTGGCCGATGTTTTCGATCGCAAAAAATTGATGATCCTAACTCAATCAATATCTTTCGTTGCACTACTGATGCTTACTTTTGCTGCATTTAACGGAAATTTAGCTGTTTGGCACATATATGTTGTTCATGGAATTACCGGAATTATGAATATGCTGGGAAATTCTGCTCGCCCCGCAATGATTGCACGTGTGGTACCTCGAACTCATCTTACTCATGCAGTTACAACGAATACAGCGACATTTCAAATTGCAGGTATTGCAGCACCTATTGCATTTGGGCTTATTTACTCTATTTGGGGAGTTTCTTCTGCACTTTTTGCAACCACATTTGTGTTGATGATAAGTATAGCCGCACCTCTCGCGATTCGTGTCTCAGGTACTCCTGAAAAGACCACTAACCGCGGATCATTTGAATCACTAAAAGAAGGGTTTTTATTTGTGCGGTACCACAAAATATTACCTGGTCTGTATTTACTGGATATTGGTGTGACAGTCTTTAGCTTTTATCGATTCCTTTTTCCCATATTTGCAGAAAGTCTGTATGGAATGGGTGCTGTTGCTGTCGGTCTATTGGCATCAGCTAATTCATTTGGAGGGATTGCTGGAAGTGCTCTTGTTCTATACACGGCAAAGATGTCACGTAAAGGATTGTTAGTATTAGTAGCGACATTTATTTATGCATTATTACTCATTGCATTTGGAACAATTCATATATTTGCAATTGGGTTAGTAATAGTTGCAGGTTTAGGTGCTACCGATGCTGTAGGAATGGTTATGCGGCAGACGATCGTTCAATTAACTACACCCGATCGATTGCTGGGTAGAGCCAGCAGTGCGCATTCGTTTGCGGCCACGGGTGCTAATAATATAGGGCAAATGGAAGTGGCATTCATGTCAGGTGCTATTGGAGCAGGTTCAACGATGGTNCTAGGCGGAGTAATCGCAATTGTTGTTGTAGGATTGGTATGGAAACTTGTCCCTGGTGTTTCAAATTATAGATACCAACATGGTAATCACTCTGAACTGACAGAAAATCCTTCGCAGTCAAGTAGTGGAAGTTGAGGATACTTTNTATAACGTTGGTCGATTTTGGAAAGATTGCACATTATAAAAGATGATTTTTTTGCAGTTTTAATTTGTTTTGACCAATCACAATATGGACAGAGTCCTAAACTCTTTTGATGCATGATTAGATACCTTGTCGAAGCGATGATGCCCTGGTGGTGATTACAAGAATTCCTATTAAGGCAATTGTTCCAATTACTATTAATGTGTTTGTTGGATTCAACCATATGCGTGATATGCCAATAAATATAGCTGCGATTGGTAAAAACCCATGTAAAACAAGTGAAAATAATGCAAAAACTCGTCCTTGCATATGTTCAGCTGTGTAATTGTATAAAAGTGTACGTTGCATTGTGAGCATTACCCCTCCACATCCGCCCCAAATAATCATGACAGTTAAAATCAAAAGATAATTACTTAAAAATCCAATTATAATTAAACCTGGGCCAAAACAATTTGCAGCTATTGCAAAAATTAATCCTTTACGTGAAATATTTGATTTTGTGGCAATAAATACAGAAGTAATAATCATTCCTGTAGAGAAGAAAGCAAGTAAAGAAGATGTTTCGAATGAATCAAGTAGTAATTCATTTTTTGCAATTTCAGGAAGTAGTAATGAGTAAGATCCGATACCAAATCCCATTAAAATTCCAATAGAAATCAATATTCGTAACTGTGGATGTAGTGCGACATACTTTAAACCTATAGCGATATCATTGACGAGTGAATTATCTTGTTTAGATTCGATATTTGTTGCTGACAGAGACGTAGACAATTTTACGAACCATATAAGTATGGATCCTAAGAGCATGATGATTGCAAACAGACCGAAAGCTGCAGCAAGCCCAAATAGTTTAATGGCTCCGCCTCCAATCAGTGCTCCCAATATTGTGGCACCTCCCTGTCCCATATTTTGCAATCCAACTGCACTCATCAATCTATCTGCTGGTACCAATTGTGGGATCATCGCTTGTAAGACAGGGATGAGTATCGAAATTGCTGAACCAGTTCCAAAGGCAACGACTAATGCTAAAGGGAGATTGATTATGTCATATTGTATTAATACTGAAGTCATCCCCAAAAAAAAGACTCCCAGTAGTGAGATATAAATAATTATTTTTTGCTTGTCTAGCCTGTCAGCAGCAGCACCTGCTGGTAATGAAAATAAAAGACCGGGGATACCAAGTGATAAACCTAATAATGCCACAACAGTTGCCGAAGTGCTAATTTCTAAAGCTAGCCACACGAATGCAAAACGAGAGATACCTTGAATTAATGTAATGAGTAATTGTGCTCCCCAAAATAATCGATAATCCCGAAGAGCTAATATTTCTCGAATTGGATTTTTTTCGACTTCAAGGGCTTTTTCAGTCATTTACAATTATTGCTTTTCCAATCACTTCACGATTAATGATGTGCTTAAGTGCATCTGAAGTACGTGACAAAGGTACTCGATGCGAAATGTAAGGTTTGATACGACCTGATGCTAACCATCCCATTAATATGTCATGGTTACTGTTTGACCATTCAGGTGCATGATTGGCTAGTCCTCCGATTGTGTATCCAATTACCTCTGCGTCTTTTACAAGTAAATGATTTGTCTTTGCGAGACCAGGTCTACCACCTGTAAAACCAACGATTAATATTCTTCCAAAAGGAGCAATACAGCGCATTGACTCATCGAACACATCACCACCTACAGGATCATAGATTATATCTGCACCTAAGCCATTTGTAATTTCTTTTACTTCCTCACGGAATCCATTTGTGTAATTGATGACGTGGTCTGCACCCATTTGTTTAACAATATCTAATTTTTCATCAGTTCCAGCGGTAGCAATGACTGTTGCTCCCATTAACTTTCCTATATCGACAGCTGCTAAGCCTACACCTCCAGCTGCTCCATGAATTAATAACGTTTCACCAGCTTTAAGACGTGCTCGTTGCATTCCGTATAGAGCAGTTTGATAATTACTGCGGAACCCTGCGGCAAGCTCTAGGTCAACCCCCTCAGGAATTAAGGTGAGTGAATTTACGTCAATCACTGCTTCTTCGATGCATCCAGCAGAAGTAAGTACTGCATCACCTACTTGGTATTCTGTAACCGAACTTCCAATTTCAGTGACATATCCTGCAGCTTCATTGCCTAAAATAAAAGGAGGTTCAGATTTAACTTGATATTGCCCTGCAGCAACAAGAGTGTCAGAGAAAGCTATCCCACGTGCTTTTATCTCTACACGTACATCATTTGCTCCAATAGTTTCAATTCGATCAATCTCTTTTACGACTAAGTCGTCAGGTCCACCATATTTCTCAACAAATACTGCTTTCATGCGATACTCCTTTTTCTTGATGAATTAATNATCTAAAACTGTTGTTTCTGAATCTCGAGAAGTGATAGACAGGTGTGACATGGGTGCTCCTGTGTCATGTGCACCATGCCAATGTTCAATATTTGCTGGTACTACAATGGTGTCACCTACAGATACAATTTGTTCACCTGTCCGATCTCCAACCTTACCAATTCCTGACACAATATAAAGTATTTGATCGTGTGAATGTGTATGCCATCCAGCACGAGCACCTGGGGCAAAATGAACCAATCCAACATTATTATTTTCAGTATGGTTTTCCGTTAATGAAGCACCCCAAACTGAACCTCCCTCAAAGATGTTATTGTCAGTTCGTTCAATTGTATTTTGTTTTGCAGACTGTAAAATATGTAAATTCATAGATGCTCCCTAATTGGCTAAGCTAGTCTAAAAACAAATAACCTTAATGGCTAATATTGGTTACTATAAAAAACGAGTTCGAAATATTGTTTAAGGTATGAAATGTCTTTTCCACGTCTATATTTTGGTGATTTTATCGTAATTTCTCTTTTTAATATTATCGGGTTACTTTCACATTATTCTTTAAATCAAATCTTCAATGTTGATGTACTTATGCGCACGATAGTGCCCTATTGGATGGCTATGGCGTGTGTTTTTTTTCTTAAGAAATTTTTTGATAGATCTTCTGTTTTTTTGATAAAAAAGTTTTTTTTCAACACACTTCAGTATTGGATAGTAATTTTTTTAGTTGCTCAATTTTTTCGATTTTTCATAATAGATAGTTGGAGTGATCCCGTCTTTTATGGAATTACTTTTNTAATAGGTTTTATTTGTATATCTGNNTGGCGATTNATATTTTTTCTCTTGTTGTTTAACTACAAAAGCAATAATTAATCANTATTCCCTTGAGTTTTTTCCANGATCTGTTTTAAAGCATTTTGATCTATTTCAATCACTGGAAGATATCCATATTGTTCGCATATTTCTGCAAAAACNGTGATGTACGTATTACATTCATCTTCAGATTTTGATTGGATCATGATTATGTCTGGATTGCGTGAGTTTTTTTCTTTTTCAAATCCCATTTCNAATNCGAGTGAGTAATCTTCTNCANNTANGTATTCCATACCTAGATGAATTATGACGTCATTGAAGTACACATTCGTTTCAGGAAAAATTTGTGCAAGTGTTCCAAAAAAAATTCTTGCACGACCTAATCGTTCTTCTTCACTTAATATGCTCATAATTTCTTTCTTGCTAACAATAACTATCGATATTTTGATTTTGTCTAAAATTCTATAACGAAGTATGCTGATTTAGCAGTTAAGTAATTGAAAAAGGACGTTGTATGACTTCTGTGAATCAAAATATATCGAATTCAGTGACCTTAGTATCTGGTAGCCCTAACGTAATGTCGAGTTCTCGTCGTATCGGTGCATTAATTCTCGACAAACTTTCTGAAAGAAAATTCGAAACCAATATTATTGATTTATCAACTTTAAATTCTGAAGCTCTTCTAGGTAGAAAAGATGATGCAGACGTCTCTTCAGCATTGGAGAAAGTCGATGAAGCTAGAATTATTGTCATTACATCACCGATATATCGTGCCACCTATACAGGTCTCTTAAAAGTATTCTTTGACCTCATGCCGCAGGGTGGTTTAACTGGCAAAATATGCGTACCTGTNGCTACCGGTGGAGGTAATATGCATCAACTTGCTGTGGATCATGGCCTTAGACCTTTAGTCGCGAGCTTGGAAGGTTTAACTGTTGCGAATGCAATCTTTGCTACATCTAATGATTTAACTGAAGATACACCTTCGGATGCATTACGTAATATGCTCGATAATGTAATGTACGAGCTTGATGCTCTCATTTAATTTTTTAGTTCTCCAGTGCACTGGTCCCATTTTTGTGTCGGGAAATATCTGATAATCAAATCGTATAACTCAGGATCATTCTCTTTGATCCATTCATGCGTATCGTGTGAATACTTAAATCCTTCCATGTCCATTAAATAACCTTCAACTGTCATGGCCCAGTATTCTCCAACGTAGTGTTTCATACCTTGTTGTTCGCCATCGTCAAGGTGCTGCGTATAGTTGGTGGCAAATATTCCCTTGTCGATAGCTGACAGCGCAAGGTCATATATTCGCTCATAGAAATACAACTCATTTATTTGCTCAAAGACAATGCCGTTAAGTGTATGAACTAATTCATGCATGACNGGATCNCCACCCCGATCTGGATTTCCCGGATAGCACAACCACTCTACATTGGCAGTCATTGCAGCATCAGTGACTCCCATTGAAAATCCGCCCGGCTCGTCCAGACCTTCGAATTCTGGTAGTTCAGAGGTTGTGCTTTCTGAACCTGGTCCAAATAAAGATATACGCACGTTGTTCTCTTTAAGAATGGCGTGAAACTCTGGTCGAGCAGAGAGCATATAATTCACACGATCATATGCAGCCAGCATTGCGCGAGCTGGTACTTTTTCTCCTCCTACAATAATGACTCCTGATGCTGTTATGTATTTCGTATAGTGTTCAAGGCCGCTGGGACTAGGTGCCTTGAACACTTCACGGCCCGTTTCAATGTATGGGAATGGCTCCCATTTTGAAGCATGCCCCGGCCAACGGGTGTTCCAGTTCATTAATTTGGAATGGGCGAGTACCGCGTTCCTTAAGGTATCTCGGCCGTGGAATGTCTCACATACGGTAAGTACATAATTAACGTAGTCTTCCCAAAAGTACTCAGGATGTGATCCGTAAGAAATTGATTCGAATTTTTCAGGGACATTGCTTGAAATATCTTGCAAGAACATTTCGAAGTACCAAGTAGTAAATGGCCCGTTTCTCGCGACTTTATCGCCATCTCGAAATGAATATGTTTCGTTACGAAAGACGTCCCAAGTTTTAGCTTCTAGATTATTAAAATAGTCTATTATCGGTATTTCGACTGTCCCATAAAAAGGGTCATTCGTGCAATTCTCGCCCCATAATTTAACCTGATCAGAATACTCCACTTTTACGCCTAGTTCGGGTAATGATCGGAAACTAGGTGGTCCAGAAGCAGGTGGTCCAGAAGGTGGTCCTGAATTTGGATTGGAATTTAAAATATTTTCTTGCTCTTCGTCAGATTTATTTAAAAATTCTTCAAAAATTACGTAAAATTCATCGAAAGTGACTCCAAAAGAACTTTCAAATGCTTTCTCTTCGCCAAGATAAAAAATACTAGGAATATAGGTTTTATAAAAATAATCAAGAGAGGTTTGACTTATAAGAAATGCTGTAGCAATTGCACCTGTTTTATATTGCAAAACCCAAGTGCAATAATCATCACACTTTTCCTGGATTTTTTCTCTTAACTCACTAGTTGCAATATCTTTAATTTGAATATCTGAATGTTCTCTTCGTAATCGTTTAGTATCTTTTATGCTTTGCCTTAGAAAACTTTCATAATTACCTGATAACTGCTGAGCTAAATATTCAGCACTTCCCTCTTCAAGCCATATAGGCATGCCTTCTTCATATATATGAGCATTTTGATATATATGAACATATTCATGAATGGCTATTTTGTAACCTTCTTCAGAGTACTTGTGTGGATTCCCAACGACGAAAGATTGATTAGGGATTTCTCGCCCTCTAGAATGTTGAGCAAATCCATTGTTTCCTTCGTGTTTAGCTATCTCTCTTATTTCATTTCCTTGGTCTTCATTAAAGCAATAGTCAAACCTATCTCTGTCATAAGCCCATTCACAAAACTCTTTTGCAAGCACATTTGCTGCCTCAACATCAGTACCAATAATAAAAACCTTTAAAGGCCCATAATTACCTAAATATTCTTCTGCTTTAGAAATTCCATCCTTTACAACTTTTATATCAATAGCTTTCAAGTCGGATGCGATACTATATGTCGCACTGGAATTTGTTGGTTTATTCCAGCCAAGTTCAATCAAGCGATTTGACATTTGATCCTTTGCAACTTTTAAGTCGCGCATATTTAAGTCTGGTGTAATTTTGTCAATAGTTTGTGGTATCTGAGTGTTCTGTGGTATCTGAATAGTCGAAATCTGATCAGATTCCTGTTCAGAATCACTTGAACAGGAAATAGTCAGTAACAACATTGCGGTAAATAAAACCAAATTACGAATCATGTACTCTCCTTAGCGGAAAACTCAGTTTTAAAAATCCGATTGAAAAAAATTCATTCAGTTAATCAATTTTGCATATTATATTCAATATATATTCTGGAGTTATAGCGAATGTCTTCTACATTAAGAATTTGTTCATTACTACCTAGCACGACTGAAATTGTTTGTGCTTTAGGACTTAGTGATAATCTTGTGGGGATAACACATGAATGTGATTACCCACCCGATATCGATGGCATTACCGTGGTTACAAAAAGTTTATTCGATCATTCTACGAGTAGTTCGTATGAAATTAATCTGCACATCACAGAATCTTTTTTCGAAGGTAATGAAGTACATTCAGGTTCTGGTATTTATGCACTTGATAATGAAGCGTTAAAATCTGCAAATCCAGATCTCATACTTACTCAAGAATTATGTAAAGTGTGTGCTGTTTCATATGATCTGGTTGAAAAAAGCATAAAAGAATTAAATGGCTTGCAAACAGTACTCTCATTTGAACCCTCTACTGTGGAAGAGATTTTAGAAACAATCATTGGTATTGGCGAAAAAACAGATACTGAATATGAAGCAAATGCAATAGTTGCTGATTCATTTCGAAGAATCAATATTATTAAAGAAAAAATTAATAATATTGATAATTCCCCTATTGTATTAGGACTTGAATGGCTTGATCCGTTTTTTATAGGTGGGCATTGGGTTCCTGAAATGATTGAAATTGCTGGTGGTATTAATGCATTGGGGAAGATAAAAACTCCTTCTATAGTCGTTAGCGAAACAGAAATATTAGACGCACAACCAAATATAATAGTATTAATGGTATGCGGTTTCGATCTCGAAAAAACTATTAATGAATTTTCTATTCTTCAAAAAAATGAATTTTGGCAAAAATGCACAGGTCAAATATATGCTGTTGATGGTTCAGCGTATTTTAGTCGTCCAGGCCCACGGATAATTGAGGGTATTGAAATTTTGAGTGAAATAATACATCCGGAAATTTTTCCTCGTCGAAAAAATACGAGTGTTTGGAAAAGAATAAGATAATTACAATATGAATATTAAATTTCCCTGAACCACGTAATTTACTCAATAAACTAATGCTCTAAGTTAATTTATTATTTGTTATGTTCAGTAAAAAATAATATTTGGCAATACTGAAGGTACAATTACTTTCATAACTCGTGGGTATATTTATTTGCGATCTTAACTCAGATCATGGTAAGAATCGTCCAAATATGCCCCTTGTGGAGGGAGGAATGAAAATGAGATATGTGCAAAATTTTCATAGCATGGTAAAGCTAGTCCTTGTCGGTATTGTTTTATCTTTACTTACTTTGGCGACAGCAGCATGTGATGAAGGTGAACAGCTTAAGATTGCTTTCTTAGCTGACTTTTCAGGGCCGTTAGCTGAATTTGGACCAGAAATTCAGACTGGTGCAGAACTGGCTATCCAACATATTAATGATGCTGGTGGTGTTAACGGGCAGGATGTTGTTTTAGTTACTGGTGATACTGGTTTAGATGAAACGAAAGCAGTTGAAGAAGCTAGACGTCTTGTAGATGTTGAAGGTGTACACGCAATAGTGGGACCACTCGCTAGTGGTATTACTGCTGCAGTTGCAGAGAGCGTAACAATCGCGGCAGAAGTCGTGACGATTACTCCGTCTGGTACTTCTCCAGCACTTACAGGAATTGATGATAATGGATACTTGCTCCGTAGTACTATTTCGGATGCTGCACAAGGAGTTGTCCTAGCACAACTTGCGGCAGATGAAGGAATTAGTTCTGTTGGCGTTCTATATGAAAACAGCGCTTATGGACAAGGTCTTGCTGAAGTTTTTGAAACGAATTTCAGTGGAACAGTGAAAAGTGCTGCTTACGAAGACGGTCAAGCTTCATATCTGGCTGAATTACAAAGTGTTTCTGGTGGAGAATATCTCATAGCAATTGGATATCCTACACAAGCACTAATATACGTAAGAGAAGCTCTTGAAAACGGTATTTATGACAAATTCTTATTTGTTGATGGTACTAAATCACAGGATCTAATTGACGGAATTGGGTCAGCTATCGATGGTTCAAAAGGTACTGCTCCTGCATCAGATGACAGTTCAGCTGCTCTAGCTGCATGGAACGCTTCTTATGAATCAGCATATGGTAGTCTACCAACTCGTCCTTTCGTACGTGAAGCATATGACGCTGTGATTGCTATTGCACTTGCTGCATCATATGCAGATTCACTTGAAGGTGCTGACTTATCTACAGCATTACTTGAAGTTGGTAATCCAGGTGGAACTATGGTGATGCCTGGCGCTGACTCAGTTGCTGAGGGACTTGAAGCTGCAAGTGATGGTGATGATGTTAACTATGAAGGTGCTGCTACTACCCTTAATTGGGATGCAGCTGGAGATGTTACATCAGGCTTTGTTGGAATTTGGAAATATGATGGTGGAGAGATTGTTGAAATAGAATCTATTCCATTTAGTGTTGATTAAATCTCAAAAATGAGATTAAAGGAGGTGGTTGAAAAACCACCTCCTTTTTTATTTAATCTGTTGTTGATTGATACTTTGTCTCTCAGTGATAAACCTGGAAACCTGTGCTTTTTCACGGATTAGACCATGTGGTTGAAGAAGAAGGAAAAGTACAATTAATAATCCTACTGTTAGTTCACGCAACTGAAAGACACGAGTACCAAGAAAATCTGGTAAATCTTCTTGTATTAGCGGTGTCCCAAACCAGAAAAAACCAACTACTAAAGCTCCAATTATTGCACCTTTGTTATTACCGCTACCTCCAACCATGACCATAGTCCAAATTACAAATGTACCGAATAAATCATTGAAAGCTGTAGGTGAAATAGATCCTGTGCGATGGGCCCATAAAGCACCAGCTAAGCCCATTATTGCACCACCAAGCACAAAGGCTTGCATCCGAAATGAAACTGTATGTTTCCCTGCAGCCATTGCAGTATCTTCGTTATCACGTATTGCACGAAGGACTCTTCCCCAAGGTGCTGCAGTTACCCTTTGTAAACCAAAATAAACTGCACTTAACATGACTAGCATTATTACTAATAAAACCCATTTATAGTCTGATGCACTTGTAAAATCATTAAGAAATCGAGGGATTCCATTTAATCCACTTCCACGGTTCACAAAACCTTCAGTGGTATTTGCAATGCTTCGTATTATTGTCGCAACTCCAATTGTCGCAATCGCCAAAAAATCTCTACGAAGCCTTAAAGTCGGTAAGCCAATAATTAACGCTAGTAGTCCACCTGCTAACGCACCGGCAAACCATCCCATTAGAATGGGTAATTCTAAGCCCAATATATGACTTTCAAATTTACTAGGAGGTGGCAGTGTAAGTAATGCACTTGTGTAGGCACCTACCATAAAAAATGCTACAACTCCAAAGTTAAATATACCTGTGTAGCCCCACTGTAGATTAAGAGCTAATGCAACTATTGCAAAAATTGCCACAGTTGTAAGAAATCCGACACCCCAATTGGTTGCTCCAATGAAAGTTACTAAAATTATGGGGTCTGGGGTAATCATAAAATTTTCCTCATATTGATGATCCAAAGATCCCTCGAGGTCGGAACAGTAGCATTGCAATTAAGAGAACAAAAGGAACACCAGGTTTAAAGCCTGGATTAATCCATTCAGTGGCTAATTCTTGTGTAATACCCACTATTAGACCACCTAACAATGCACCCCATGGATTTCCAATGCCACCAAGAATAACTGCTGCAAACATCGGTAGTAAAAATGTGAAGCCAGTATCAAAGCGAAGTTGAGATTGTATTGCAAGCATGATTCCTGCAATTGCTGTTAATCCACCTGAAATACCCCAAGTGGCCATTCGGATACGATCGGTATTAATGCCTGCGATAGATGCTAATTCTGAATTGTCCGATGTTGCACGCATAGCTTTCCCCAATTTTGTTCTGTACAGCAAAATATAAAGTCCAATAGTGCAGAGCAATGTAATTGCACAGATGAAGATTTGATCAGGCTTGATTTTGAGGTCACCTGGTAATGTAAGTGCAGTATTGATACCGGTGGAAAATCTGAAAGCAGTGGGCCCCCAAACCATTTGGATAATTGCGCGCAACATAATTCCAATGCCCAATGATGCGATCGCCATAGTTATTATGCCTGATCCACGCATGCGTAGATGTCTATGAACAAAATGATCTGTGACAATCGCAAAACAACCAACTCCGAAAATTGCGAGAATAATTGCAGGTATCAATCCAAATCCGAAAGAGAAATTTCCGATAGGACTTGTTCCCCAACCCAAGTCACTTATGACGATATATGCTAAAAACATACCAAGAGTCATGAAGTCTCCGTGAGCAAAATTGGCAAATTTCATTACACCGTAAGACAAAGTTAATCCCATTGCACCGAGGCCTATAATTGAACCAACAATGATTCCAATAATTAACAGTTGTAATATATCCATTAATTTCCTTCGTTATGTATTTGAGGATTTCGTTCTGCTCCTAGAAACAGACGACCAACATCTGGATTTGCTACGAGCTCAGGTCCTGTTTGTTCCAATACTAATTCTCCTGCCACAAGGACATAACCTCTATCAGATCTTAAAAGTGCCTCTTTTGCATTTTGTTCTACCATCAGTATTGCTACACCAGTTTTTCGAATTACATCAATTCGATCGAAAATCTCTTCACGAAGCACTGGTGAAAGTGCAGCCGTCGGTTCATCCAACATCAATAGCACCGGATCAAGCATTAATGCACGGCTAATTGCGAGGGCTTGTCGTTGACCTCCAGATAGGTTTCCAGCTTTTTCATTTGGTCTTTTTTGTAGTTCTGGAAACATTGATAGTACTTCATTGATTCGTTCACTTACTCCAGAGCTTCGTAGAAATCCACCCATTTCTAAATTTTCTTTTATTGAAAGTGAAGGAAAAATATTATCTGTTTGTGGAACAAAAGATGCACCAACAGTCACCATGTTCGAGGCAGAAAGTGTTGTCACATTTTGCTGGTTTAAAGTGACAGTTCCTTCGAATTTTGTTAGTACTCCAGCTATTGCTTTAAGTAATGTTGATTTACCAGCACCATTCGGTCCAATAATGGTGACAATCTCACCTTTATCGACTTGAATAGATATCTTGTGAACAATTTCTAGTTCTGCATAACCTGTACTGACTTCATTAACAGATAATAAAGCTGTCATCGATATTGACTTCCCAAATATGCATTTTGTACTTCACTGTTAGAAAAAACTTCATTGGCTGTACCTTCTACAAGAACATGGCCACTTGTCATGACAATTACTTTGTCACAAATCCTCTCAATAATATCCATGTCATGTGAGATTAACAAAAAAGTGATTCCGAGTTTGCTTCTGATCATTTCGATATGCTCTGATAATTTTCTTGCTAATGTCGGATTTACTCCTGCGCTTGGTTCATCGAGCAATATCATTCGTGGTTGACCCATGAGAGCTCTAGCCAATTCAAGCAGTTTTCGTTGACCTCCAGAAAGGCTTGATGCTGTTTCATGCGCATGTTGATAAAGATCGACGAGGTCTAATATTTCCAATGCGGATTCCTGGAGTTCGTTTTCTTGGATTGCAATTTTATTTGGATGAAACCAGGCTTGCCATAATCGTTCACCATCCTGCCCTTTTCGTGCGAGCATTAAATTTTCTAAAACACTCATTTGTGCCAATTCTTGAGGGATTTGGAAAGTTCTAATCAAGGAACGATCAAAAATACGGTACGGGGGTAAGCCTGTAATATTATATTCATCAAATATTACACTGCCATCATTTGGCGACAATGCACCAGCGATGCAATTAAAACATGTCGTTTTCCCCGCACCATTGGGTCCAATTAAACCTGTAATAGATCGATTCTCCACATCAAAAGTTGCATGGTCCACTGCACGATTACCTCCAAACTGTTTCACAAGTTCTTTAACTTGAAGGATTGGAGCGTTGCTTGTTGATATTGATTCCTGCATATGAATCTTTCTATATGCAGTTAATTGTGCAGTGCTTATGGAGCGAAATCAAATTCATTTGCTATATGGGTAGGCGTTAATATTTTAAATATTGTAAATTTCTTCAGTATTTTTTGAAAATAACTGTTCAATTTCAGTAGGAGAAAACCCTTTTGTTATTTCGCGATAAGCATTGACTACATCGCCATATGAACTCCAAAGACTATCCACGGGCCAATTTGTCGCAAATAATGATCGATCAACGCCAAAGAATTCGATGCAAGTCTCAACGTAAGGTCGAATTGATTCAATCGTCCATGTATTATCACCCATTCCGAGGCCAGAAATTTTACATATTATATTGTCGATATCGGAAATTTTATGCATTCCTGATCGCCAGTTCTTAAAATATTCGTTACTACGCTCTGTTGGAGTTCCTGCATGATCTAAAATTATGATGATCTTTGGAAATGCTTTCGCTAAATCCGATAACTTTTCCAAATCTTGCCATTGTGCAGCAATACTAGAGACAAGGTTATACTTTTCTAACAGACTAAAACCTTTTCGAAAATCATTATTGATCAAATAATCTCCATACGAAAAATCGCGGATTCCTTTGAAATTTGAATATTCTGTATGGCGCTCAATAGTACGATGCGCATCGTCTGCTCTAAGATCGACATGGCCAACAATTGCATTTGGTATACCTATATTGTCATAAACTTGCTGAAGCCATTTAGTTTCCTCAACCGGATCTTTCGATCCAATAGCTGCTTGCACATGGACAGCCTTATCTACACCATAGGAAGAAGATTCTGCAATAAAATCACTTGCCAAGTAATTTTGTTTCCCTAATTGCCTCATTTGCTTGCCCACAAGAGGATTTTCAGAGTCTGGCTGCCAATCTGCATAGAAAAGAGTTGGGTGTTGCATATCATAAAAATGCACATGTGCATCTACGAATCGGAAATAAGGAAGGGTCATACCGTCATGCCACCATCAACTACAAGATGTTCTCCAGTAATGAAAGATGCTTCATCGGAAGCTAAAAAAAGAGCGGCGTATGCGATCTCTTCAGGTTTACCAACTCTTTTTAGTAAACTTGCGTCTGCAGCTTTTTTAAGGAATTCTTCTCTATTTGCATTTTCGAAAGCCATATGTCTTTCTGTGGCAGGTGTGTATATTGACCCTGGACATACTGCATTTACTCTTATGTTAAATTCTGCGAGGTCCATTGCTAAACAACGTGTCAACTGTAGCAATGCACCTTTGGATGCGTTATAAGGCACAAAGGAAGGTTGGGCAATAAAGCTACTGACTGATGCAATATTAACTATGGCAGGTGAAGAGGAATTTTTTAGTTCTGGTAGCGCATACTTTACTGTATTGGCTGAACCGATGACATTTACACTGAACACTTTTTCCCAGTCCGATAGATTAACATTATCTATAGCGCCAAACACAAATACTGCAGCATCGTTCACTAAAATATCTAATCCACCTAAAAACTTTTTGGATTGACTTATTAACTCTTTTACGCTTTCTTCAGACGCTACATCTGTACGAATTGCTAAGCATTTACCTCCTTCAGATTGAATCTGTTCAGCAGTCTGGTGCATGCCATCTTCGTCAATATCAGCTATTACGACAGATGCCCCTTGCTGGGTAAAAAGTTTGCATATCGCTCTACCAATACCTGAACCACCTCCTGTAATAATTACTTTCTTAGATTCTAATCGCATAATTCCCTCCAATATCAATCTAGATGATAAATTTCTTCGAGTTCGATCATTGATGTATCAGGTCTTTCTCCTTCAGCAATTTCGAACAACGGTGCCATCAATTCTTGCCATTCTGTATTAACTCTCTCAGTATCTAAACCTGCTAAAGAGGCATGAAATGATTCAGGAGTTTCTACATATCCGAACAACAAACCATCTGGACGAATAAATAGAGAAAAATTATTCCACCCATGTTTTTTTAATACAGCGTTTTGACTGTCCCATACATCCGCATGATATTTTTTGTATTGTTCAATGCATTCTTCTCGTACTTTGAGTAAAAAACCAACTCTTTTCAAATTTATAGCCCTGCACTTTTCCCAATTACTGATGCTGTTTCTAACCTACCATATTTGAATAGATCGAAGCTTGGTTACGATATGATAGGATTTTTTAAGTATTGAATGTAAAGAAGGAGATCGCCTTGCGTTACTATCGATTGATTAATTTAGAAGGAAAAATATGTTTATGTGCAGAAACAGAGGTAGGTTTATTGGAAAACCTGACATCTGTGGATTCAAATGTGACTGATATTTTAGACTTAATTAAGGCTTCGAAAATCTCTCACGATAGCGTTGATACGTTGGCGTTAAAAATCTTAGATTCGGGTGCTGCTGAAAATATTTCGTTAGCAGATATAAATGTTGAAATTCAAGATTCTACAATTGAATGGGAACTTATCCGTCCGTTTGATCCTCCTGAAGTATGGGCAGCAGGTGTGACATATAAGAATAGTGAGATGGAACGTCGACGTGAAAGTGACACTCCTGATATTTATACGAAAGTGTATAACGCTGATCGGCCAGAAGTTTTTTTTAAATCAACCTCTGAAAGGTGTATGGGACCTTTTGATGATGTGGGAATTCGGTCTGATTCCTCATGGGATGCACCAGAACCTGAATTAGCTTTTGTTATTTTTGAAAATGAGATAGTTGGTTATACGATCGGTAATGATATGAGTAGCAGGTCAATTGAAGGTGAAAATCCTCTTTATTTACCTCAAGCAAAAATGTATGACAACAGCTGTTCGATCGGACCCTGCTTTGCTACACCAGAAACAATTCCAGATCCTCAAAATTTAGCTGTTCATTGTGCAATTTTTCGAAATGATGCAGAAATTTTTTCTGGTTCAACCTCAACATCAGAAATGGCAAGATCGTGTCAGGAAATATGTGAATGGTTAACAAGAAGTAATTCTGTACCAAATATGACGACAGTTCTTACAGGAACATCTATTGTACCTCCACCAGAAATTACTCTTGAAGAAGGTGATCAAGTGATCATAAACATTGAACATTTGGGAAAGCTAGAAAATATAGTAATTGAGGTCTAATTGAATCTAGATATTGTCCATGTACAGACAAGTGATGAAGTAAACCTGGCGGGTGCAATGTTTAGCGCATCAAAAAATAATTCTGCATTTTTATTTTTTCATGGCGATGGTGGTAATTTTTATAGTCCTCTTTACCTCAATATGGGAAAATTTCTTTCAAGTCACGGAATTACCTTTTTGTCTGCAAATCGTCGTGGTCATGACATTATGTCGAATACTGGCAATGCAAATATTTCTGGAGGATATGCCTTTGAATCCATCAAAGATTTTCCTTTAGATTTCGACGTATGGATTAATTTTCTGTTAAAAAATGGATATAAATCAATTGTGCTTGGTGGACACAGTGGTGGTGCGGTACGTGTTACGTATGCTCAATCAAAAGTAACACATCCTAATGTGAAGGCATTAATTCCGATCTCACCTGGTGAATATAACCATAAAGAATTATATCGATTGCACGGTGATTTATTCCATGAAGCTTTTGCCTTTGCCGAGCAAGCTATCGTAGAAGGAAATCCTCATGAATTATTAAGTCCCGGTATCCCATGGGGATCAACTTGGACCGCACAAGCATTTGTTGATTGCTTTAATCAAGACGATCGTTACAAAGTGAGTGAACATGCATTGGCATCTGAAATACCAACGATGTTTGTATTTGGTGCACGTGAGACTACTACTGGAGATTCAGAAGAACTACCTGTGTGTGGCTTGGCATGTCATGCGATACATAGTCATATTGAAAACGGAGCAGATAATTTGTCCCTCCAAATAATTGATGATGCGAACCATCGATATGTTGGAAAAGAAGATAACTTATATATACAGGTACTAAATTTTATAAATGAAACTTAAGTCTTCCTTCGGTCAATTTTTTCTTAAATTGGGTTAAAACGTTTATCGATTTTTTCCCCTTGTAATATTGCAGTACCTAAACGTCCGATCTCATCTGAAGATTTTGCACCCATCCCATTTCCTCCGACAGCTACTCCGATACGACTACTGAGCATTCCTATATAAGGATGACCAGTGGCGGTCATGGTATATGCACAAGTTTCAGCATGAATTGGTTGACCTTCGAGGCTAGGGATTAATTCAATAATTGATTGATAGGCGATCTCTTTTTCTTGCTCATCAGTTCCATTGCGGAACCATTCACGAATTTCACGATCACTTTTAAGTATTCGTTCACTATTATGTACACCGATTTTCACATACGTAGAGCCGTCGGGGTATTTCACTGGCGGTAATAGATAGGTATCGACTCGATTTACAGGATGATGACTGATACTAGGCATTTTGGAAAGAGATTTTGTGAGTGAATCGGATAATTTTGCAAACACTACCATTCGACCTTGTATGTATAGATCGAGTGGTGAATTTAATAAATGGTTTGTATGTATTCCAGTAGTAAGTAATACCTTTGATGCAAAATATTGGTTTCCTTCGGCAGTCTCAATTTTAACACCATTACTTGTTTCTACGACTTCATTAACTATTTCATTTTCAATTTGAACACCTGAATCTAAAGCACATTTAAGTTGCGCACGAAGGAATGCACGTGGATTAACATAACCGGCAGGTGATGGTTCGAGTAATCCTTTTTCATCTGCTGCAACCTGTAAAAAAGGCATTTGCTCAGTCAAGGAAGAACTGTCGAGTAAATCAAAATCTATATTATGTGCTTTTGCCACATCAATATTTGAGTTGAATGAATCATCTTCAGTGTGTGTTAGAAATAGATATTGAGCAATATGATGAAAATTGATACCTGAATCAATTTCAATTTGCTGGTACCGATTAATTGATGCTTTAGCTAGCTCACTCCATATTTCATCGGCATCGAGCATGCGTGTGATTCGTGCTTCATCATAATGGCTGGCGAATACACCTTCGTGTGTAGTTCGTTCTTGAGGTTCCTCAGGGGCGAACACGAGGACATCATGACCTTGATAGCCCAAATGGCGTGCAGCAGCTGCTCCAAATAGTCCCCCTCCAACAATCGCATAGTCAAAATTGTGTTCGGAATGATTTACCATAATTTCCTTGCAGATCTAATGTAGTCTTATGCCTTAGTCAGCAGGCATGGAGTAAGTCGATCGTCGACTGTTTCACCTTGTAATATTGCTGCCCCCAAACGACCTATTTCATCTGAAGATTTAGCACCATATCCATTTCCACCTACAGCTACTCCAATGTTATTACTAAGCATTCCAATGTATGGGTGCCCTGTTGTGGTTTCTGTATGGGCGCACGTTTCAAAATGCATAGGTTGTTTGTGGAGTGAAGGAATTAAATTTATTATTGATTCATGAGCGATATTTTTTTCGCGATCATCGGCACCGTAACGAAACCAATCACGAATTTCTTTCTCACTATTAAGTATTCTTTGGCTATTACCTACTCCGATTTTTACATAAGTGGATCCATCTGGATATTTAACCGGAGGTAGTAAATATGTATTAATTCCATTGGCCGGTCGATGACTAATGCTAGGCATGGTAGAGAGCTGTTCTATTAAAACATCAGATAGTTTTGCGAATATGACCATAGTGCCTTTGATAATCAGATCTAATGGGGAATTCAGTAAATGATTGGTATGTACTCCAGTAGTTAGCAATACCTTAGATGCAGAATATTGATTACCTGCGACGGTCTTGATTTTAACTTCCGTACTTGTTTCTGAGAGTTCATTGACTGCTTGATTCTCAAGTTGAATACCTGTAGCTAGAGCACATTTGAGCTGTGCTCGCACCAATGCGCGTGGATTCACATATCCAGCCGGTGGTGGTTCAAGTAATCCTTTTTCGTCTTCAGCAATATGTAAAAAAGGCATTCGTTCAGTTAAAGAAAAATTATCGAGCAAATCAAAATGTACATTATGTGCTTTTGCAACATCAATATTTTCATTGAGTGAATCAATATCTTTTTGTGCTAAGAATAGATATTGCGATGGGTGGTGGAATTCGATACCTGATGCTTTTTGTATTTCTTCATATCGATTGATCGACCGAGTGGCAAGATCGCTCCATACTTCATCGGCATCGAGCATTCTCGTAATACGTGCTTCATCATAATGGCTGGCAAATACACCTTCATGTGAAGTTCGCTCGGGTGGCTCCTCTGGAGCGAACAAGAGAACATTATGACCTTGATTGCTCAAGTGACGTGCTGCAGCCGATCCGAACATTCCCCCACCGATTACGGCGAAATCATAATGATTTTCTTCTGACATTAGGGCCTCTTTTTCATTGCAAATTTAATTCTGCATATCCATTCGCAGCGACTTCGTTACATCTATTTCGATAAGATAATTGACTTCCACTATATCGCGCTAGAATTCTCTCTTGCCGACCTTCAACATTGCTATTAACACCTGTCATCCAAGAATCTATCTGATTGGATAGAGAATGTTTCCCTTGTTCTAGAACATATTCGTACCAACTATTTACAGCTTCTGGTGTGGCTTCTGCCCGTGTAAAATTTTTTTCTTTCATAAAGTGAATTAATTCTGTTATCCATTCAACGTTGTATTCAATACTGCGTGGGTTATTGCCCAAAATTGCATGTGGTCCCATGATCATAAATAAATTGGGGAAATTATTGACTTGCATACCAACAAAAGTGGATAGTTTTTGCTGCCATTGATCTTTTAATTTTAGTCCGTTCACACCTTGGATATCAATTTTGTCATAACTTCCTAAAATGGCATTAAACCCAGTGGCATAAATAATAAAATCGAATTTATATTCTTTTTCTTTGGTTAAAATTCCTTCAGCTGTAATGCGTTCGATAGGATTTTCATTGATATCTATTAGTTCGACATTTTTATTATTATAAGACTCATAATAATTAGTCTCTAAAGGTACACGTCTTGTTCCAAAACCGTGATCTTTGGGTATTAATTTTTCTGCGATATCAGGATTATTTACTCTATTTCTGATCTTAGCAGCCACGAAATCTGACATTAATTTATTAGCAGCAGGATCCGTCAGTACATCTTTAAAATTGCCTTGCCAAATTCCAAAACCTTTACTGGCATATAAGTGTTCCCAAAATGCAGTTCTTTCTTTATCTGTGACTTCAAAAGTTCCTCTGTGATCAACAGAATGTAAAAAACCGGCTTGTGTTTGTGCACATAAATCAAACATTTCTGTATAACCAGATCTGATTTTTTGCATTTCCTCAGCATTGATTTTGGAGTTATGGAGCGGCGCACACCAATTTGGCCGTCGTTGAAAAACAGTAAGATGTTCTACTTTATTGCAGATTGCTTGTATCGTTTGTACTCCACTTGCACCAGTACCTATAATCCCTACTCTCAGTCCTGAAAAATCTATCTCATTGTGTGGCCAGCGTGCTGTATGGAAAGAAGGTCCATCGAATGTATCAATACCTTCGATATTCGGCATTGTTGGTTGTGAAAGAATACCTATTCCGGCTATTAGGAATCTACTCCGATGACTTTTTCCATCAGCAAGTGTGATTTCCCATGCTCTGGTTTGCTCGTCGTACACTGCTGATTTCACACTACTTGAGCATTGAATATCTTTTAGCAAATCAAATTTATCTGCTACATGTTGGAGATAACGTAAAATTTCTGGTTGCGATGCAAAGTGTTCAGACCAATCCCACTCATCAAGAAGCTCTTGAGAAAATGAATATGCATACGAATAGCTTTCCGAATCAAATCGAGCACCGGGATATCTGTTCCAATACCAGGTCCCACCTATTCCTGTGCCAGCCTCAAAAACTCGAACATTTAATCCTAATTTTCTTAATGTATATAGCTGATAAAGACCGGCGATTCCTGCTCCAATGATAATTGCATCATAATCTAATGTTTTTTCTTTGAGCGATTCATCTAATGTTGTGGCAGTTTGTGTCATAATTTCCAACTTATACTTATTTACAAAATATACCTTTTTTAGCAATGGTAATTCAATGACAGCTAGCTAATACTCTATTCGGTTATTGGATTATGATTGCATCGATTGAAAAAGAACCTCCACCTGTCATTACAAGAGTTAATGAAGCTATCATGAGTAATATATCTAATTCGTAACCTTGTACATCTCCACCTTGAAATGGTGCATGTAGTTTAAATTTTTGTACAAGCGTAGCTACGAACATATTAATTGATATTAATATGGCTGCGATAGGCGTAAAAAGCCCTATTATTATGAGTAGGCCACATATTGTTTCTATGGATGCAACGAATCTTGCTAATAATTGTGGTGCCGGAAAACCTAAACTTTCAAACCAATCGCCTGTTCCAGAAATACCTCTACTCCATTTTCCAATTCCAGAATCGAGCATGATAATACCTACGACAATGCGAAGTGGAATGATGGCAAATTCGATATCGATATTTGGGAAAATAATGATTTGTATGTCCTTAGTTATATCTCAGAAAGACAAAGGTGCTACATCAACCATCGAAGCTGCTTCTAAAATTTGTCTCCATGTTTCTTCATCGACAGGGAGTCCTTCGGATAGTCTCTTTTCCATTTGAATTCTTTCGGGTTCACCAGCAAGAACGACTTCATTAAATCCTTCTGCGTAGGGAGGTTCTTTTACATATTCAAGTAATTCAGTAGATTGTTCGTTCCATTGTTCAATGTCTAAAAAATTAGCGATATTGATAGCGATCATCCATGTTCCATTTGTACCGCGAATTGATTCTTTTGCAGAACCTGAACCAGACAAAACACCTGCAAGTAGTTCCATTGCAATGTTCAATCCGAAACCTTTGTAGCCACTAATTAAGCCACCAAATGGAAGAAGTGCTCCACGCTCAGAGATCGAACCTGTTCCATAAAAATCATTAGGATCTTCAGTTTTTCTCCCATGTGCATCAATTAATACATTCTCTGGTACTGTCACACCTTTGTTTACAGCTACCTTTAGTTTCCCCTCGGCAAATACCGAGGTGGCCATATCAAGTACAAAAGGTGCATCTGAATCATTAGTTGGGAAAGCGATCATAATTGGGTTAGTCCCTGTTTTACGTTTTCCTCCACCATATGCAGCAACTAACTGGCCTCCTGGGACATTAACCCCTGCCATCCCAATGCATCCGGCACGACAGGCCATTTCTCCGTAATGGCCCAGTCTTCCAATATGTGCATTACCACGGATTGTTACCATGCCTATACCAGAATTGTGTGCTTTTTGGATAGATAAATTCATCGCATGATGTGCAGCAACTTGTCCAAGATTCATCCCTCCATCTGCAACAGCTGTAGAAGGGGTTTCTTGAACAATGCTGAATTTTCCATTCACATCAAATCTATTTTCATTTACTCCAGTTATGTAACTAAGAGTTCGGATGACCCCATGAGAGTCATGACCTCTTAAGTTGGCACCGATTAGATGCTCAGCAATAATATTTGCTTCTTCTTCAGAGCTTCCAGAAGCAGCAAATATCTTGGAAATATACGCTGAAAGTACATCTGCTTGGATTGTAATCATCAGTGCCTCTTTGCTATTGATTCATTTCTCTTTGGTTTATCAATACAATTTATAAAGTAACAAATAGTAAGGCACTTAGATGGAAAAAATTATTCTTTTTGATCGATAGCACTACGCATATGTGCGATATGAACTGGACCAATGCCACAGCAGCCACCTACTATTTGTGCTCCATTTGTACACCACTGTAGAGCTTGATGCGCATAATCTTCGGGATTAAGCTCACGTAATTCTCTTAAGTGATCTCCATCACGTTTCCAGTCTTTTGAAATTGGAGTAAATGAATTAGCGTAGGCACCAATCATGCGCGTTGTTTTGCTTCGAAGAGAGGGCATTACATTTCCAATAGTTGAAACATCACAACAATTCAAGAGAACTGCCTCAACTGGTAAGTTTTCTATTTTGGATAATGCAAGGTCAAGAGTTTCACCGCTACGAAGTAGCCCGTCACCTTCGTCTCTTAATGTCCATGATACCCATACAGGTTTCCCAAATTTGGAAGCTGCCTCCGCTGCCGCTGCGGCTTCATTTGCACCTGACATGGTCTCACATAAAAATAAATCGACACCAGAAGCTAAGTAAGTCGCAATTTC
>PANZ01000002.1 GCA_002707835.1 Chloroflexota bacterium | reverse complement strand
GCTCAGGTGTTGGCTCAGGTGTTGGCTCAGGTGTTGGCTCAGGTGTTGGCTCAGGTGTTGGCTCAGGTGTTGGCTCAGGTGCTGTAGATAAATCAGGTAATTCATCGACAACTTTTACCCCAAACTTTTTAGAGACAAAAATTTCACCATCAGAAACAACCAAATCTATTTCATACAAACCATATTGAGCGGGAGGGAACCAACTAACAGATCTCGGAGTAGGATCGCCAGCAGACCAACAAATACTAGTAATTTCACCTATGCTTCCTTGTGGAACCAGCCAACAAGGCTCTAAATAGGGTCCATATGGGAGTTTTAGTGGAATAGATCGGTTTTGCAAAAAATTATTAATCAAATCACTTATATCTGGATGTGCAACATTTTCGACTGCATCATTAATACTAATTCCGCCAACATCGAAACGTCTTGCAAAATCAAGTTTATAAGCTAGTGAGTATTGATTTTCTATCCATACTGTCTGAGGACCACGCCTTTCAATAAAAGAAAAAGCAAGTGCTTGTGCAGTTTTATCCCATCGTAAGCCAGAAGCACCTGCTTCAGGATCTATATTTAATGCTGAAATATTGACAGGGTTACCTAGTACAACAAGTTCACCTACATTAACCTTTAAAGTCGTCGCTAAACTAAGTGCTTGATAACGATCTATCCGCTCAATTTCTGCTTGTTGCTTATGGTATGAAGCACGATCAATGATCAACGAAATAGACTGTAAATCAATGCCTTTGGCTTGTTGAGCTTCTAAAAGGCTTTCAAGTTGTTCATAGAATATCGCAGGATCTTGTGGAACTTGGATCCATAAAGAATCTGTTGATTCCATAAGTTCCATCCAATTGTAAGCACCTGTATCTGCAGTTGTAGGCAAAGGAACACCAACCACTAAACCGCGATTGTTTTTTGCAAGATTTTCCGATAATTTTTTTACAAAATCAGTGAATTGAACTTCATTATCCTCATCAATATGCAAATACGATAAGTAAACTCCATCAGCACCAATTTTTTCTGTCAGTGCTGAAATTTGATCAATATGTCGTGCAACAAGATCTTCATCAGAAAGTAGACTCCTGAATTCGCCTGAGATATCTATCGATGCAGTAATACCAATATATGCTGAGGTGGAAAAATCCTGATCGATTGCAGAAATAGTACTGTTTGGATTTAACTGAATAGCAAGGTTATTATCATCACCTTCAACTATACTAGCTTCATTAAATGCAACAATAGATGTATCTTGCAAAAGCTCTAAATCAGGCATTTGATTGTTGTCAACAATCAAGTTAAGACTTCTCTTCACCAAAGTACGTCGAAGTACAGTTACATTTTCTGGGATTTGACGAATTTTTGTCTCGACAAATTCACCATCCTCTGTAAGTGATGCAGGCCCAATCCGAACCCAATTATTTGATTGATAACTATAAAGGTTTAAATTCCTATTATCAGAAGTTGTATCGGATAATTTGACAGTTAATATCCATGGTCCTTCTGAAGCAGCTAAGGATAATTCAGGTTGAAGATCGTATACATCGCTAACTGCAGCAAACCCTTTAGGAGCTAAAGGGACTTGTTCGCGTAATTGACTATTAATTCCGCCAGTCTCATAAGGAATTAATAATGGGAAGAAAAGGACTCCTGCAGCAATTATAATTACAACAACTAATCCTAATAATCTTAGAACTCCAGGATCACGACTATCATCAAGCCGTGGAAGATTATCACGGTGAATATATTTAGAGCGCACTAAATCATCCTGTCCGCGAGATAGGAAGTTTTTGTTTTTTGATTCAGAAGGGTAATCGTTACTCAAACATTACCACCATGTCTAAAGTTATGTTAAAACTCTAATTAAGTTAGTCATTACCAATATTAATTTATCGCAGAGATAGATGCGCGGCTATTCAAATCACGATATTGATTAATCATTGATTTCATATTAAACAACACAATACAAGAATGAGAGAACTAGACAATAGTGATATTTTTAGTTATATGACTTGCACTGCACTCTCAAATATAGGTAGTATTACCGACTGATTTTTATAAATCAGTCGGTAAATTCTTAGATTTAGTTAATACATTGATGGAAAGTATTCATATAGAGGTATAACAACTAATGACTAATGACTCAGTGCCTATCACTAAAGATGGTCTTAAAAAGTTGGAGGCAGAGCTCGATGAGCTACGTAATACTCGTCGTGCGGAAATTGCAGAAATAATTCGAGATGCTCAAGAGCTTGGTCCGGACCAGTTGGATGGGCAATATGAAGACGCAAAAAATCAACAAGCTTTTTTAGAAGGACGTATCGGAGAAATTGAAAGAATTCTTGATAACGCTGAAGTTATAGATGAAAAAGCTGCCCATCGTTCAAAACAAATCCGTATCGGATCTAAAGTCACTGTACGAGTAGGAAGAAGTAAAAAAAGTCAAACTTATCAGTTAGTTGGTCCTGCCGAAGCTAATCCGGGAGAAGGAAGAATTAGTCATGAATCACCTGTAGGTAAAGCCTTAATTGATAAGGAAAGTGGAGACAGAGTCAAAGTTGAAACTCCAAGTGGTTCTATTGTGATGCATATCACGACTATTTCTTAGTACCATTATATTGAACATATCAAATAGTTTTATACCAATTTATTCGCTTTGATTTAGATATGTATTTACGAACACCGTTCTGTAAGCTGTATATAAAAAATTGAAGGTCAAATATGCCCAGTGAAGAAGAATTAATAAACAACCGGCTTCAAAAACGTTTAGATCTACTTGAACAAGGCGATGTTTACCCTGCGCGTGTTGACAGGACGCATACGACTAGAGAAGCTGTCACTATTTTTGAAACATCTGAAAATGAAAACGAAGATACAGATCTGAAAATTACAGTTGTTGGAAGAGTTAAATCACAACGTATAATGGGGAAAATGGCCTTTATACATATTGAGGACCGCAGTGGACAAATTCAGCTACATTTTTCAAAGGATAAATTGTCGGATACATTTGAAAATCTTAAACTATTGGATATCGGTGATTTTTTGCAAGCGACCGGCAGTCTTTTCAGAACAAGAACAAAGGAAATTACGTTATCCGTAGATCATTGGGCAATTATAACTAAATCATTACGTCCATTACCTGAAAAATGGCATGGTCTTACAGATATAGAATCTAGGTATAGACAAAGACATTTAGATCTAATTACTAATGAACGTTCACAAGAAATAGCATTCACCAGACCTAAGATAGTACAGTTAATAAGAGAATTTTTTTGGACTAAAGAGTTCGTAGAAGTAGAAACTCCGGTTTTACAACAAGAAGCAGGTGGTGCTGCTGCACGACCATTCACTACACATCACAACGCCTTGAACAGAGATTTACATCTACGCATATCGCTCGAATTATATCTGAAGAGACTACTCATTGGTGGATTTGAAAAAGTATTCGAAATCGGTCGAGTTTTTAGGAACGAAGGAGTTTCAACAAAGCATAATCCTGAATTCACTCTTTTAGAATCTTACGAGGCGTACGTTGATTACAAGCATGTAGCAAAAATGGTTAAAGAACTCCTGCAACATATTGCATTAAATATTTCAGGAAATCACAAAATCGAACAATCGGATGGGACTGTCATTGACTTTGAAAATGGCTGGCAAGAAACAACTTATAGACAGGCACTAATCGATTATGCAAATATTGATTACACAGAACATGATTCACTTACTTCACTACAAACAGTTGCGAAGAATAAAGGATTGAGTATCCCTAAAGATGCTTCATGGGCAACTGCACTCGATAGTATTATGTCAACTCTTGTAGAACCTCATTTGATTCAACCTACATTCATATTTGATTACCCAACCGAATTATCACCATTAGCAAAACGCAAGCCAGAGAATCCAGATCTAGTTGAAAGATTTGAGCTATTTATTTTAGGTGCTGAAATTGCAAATGCTTATTCAGAGTTAAATGATCCCGTCGATCAAAGAATACGAATGAATGAACAGGCACTAAAGGCATCACTTGGTGACAGTGAAATTGAACTTATAGATGAAGAATTTCTTGAAGCACTTGAACATGGAATGCCACCGGCAGGAGGCTTAGGAATCGGAATTGATAGGTTAGTTCAATTATTTATAGGTGAACAGTCGATTCGAGAAATTCTTCTCTTCCCAGCATTAAGGCAACGCCAAGAATAATATGAACTCTTTATATGATACTGATAAACAAATACAAATAGAACACTATGAGTCAATCCGTGAAGATGTTCATATCCATGCGCCGTATCTCATAATACGAGAACAACTCTTAAATATAAAAAATAATCCTAAGTGGCTATCAAAGAATTTTCAACAATATAGAACTGAAGGAAATGCACTATTTTTTAATCTTCAACTACCGTGGCACAATACTGAAGCAGCGCTCGAAGTAGATCAAAGCGAAACATTTTTAGTGACCTATAAAAATCACAAAAGCTCTCCCAATGAACCAATGATATTATCCATCACTTGGGCAATACATGCAGAAACTTCTAATGATGCACATCTTACTGTTGAATTGTTATATCTACCTGCAAATGGAATCTTTGGCAACTTGAAAGAATTAGTCCTGCTTAAGGGATCACGTATACAAGCATTTCGTGAATCGCTATGGAATTTAAAGCAACTAATTGAAGCGCAGATGGATAACTAACGAAAGTTAATCATGCATAAACATTTCACTGTTACGGGGTTTTTATCGCATAATGGCAACACAGCTCTGCATTGGCACAAATTGAACACTTGGCTTCCCCCAGGAGGGCATATTGAGAAAAATGAAAATCCAATTGAAGCAGTGTTACGAGAAATTTTTGAAGAAACAGGAATTTTGTCAGAATTAATTCATTCTAGATCTAAATACCAATATCAAATCCCTCCTCAACTACCAGTTCCTGAAACAATTGGTGTGTATCATTTACCAGATGGAGATGGTGGAATGAAAAGTGAACATCAACATATCGATTATATTTACTTTGCTAGACCAATGTCTCTTGACCAATTAGAGCTCCCCAAAACAAAAAATGATCAATGGCGGTGGGTTAGTGAAAAAACACTATTAGAAAAAACATCACTTTTACATCATATTACAGGTGAACTAATTCCAATTCATGAAGATGTGCGTGAACTTGCACTTGCCTCAATACGTGCTGACCTTCAGACTAGATAATATAAAATATAGGTAGCCATATAGATGATCGCTCTACAAACAATTCGAAATAGTACAGATCAAGTTAGACAATCATGTCGAAACCGTGGTGTTGAAGCACCAATTGATCTGATTATTGATTTAGATATTGAACGAAATCCAATCCTTAACAAAGTTGAACAAATGCGTGCAGCAAGAAATACTGCAGGCAAAGCAATTGGCACGGCAGAAACCGAAAAAGAACGTCAAATTCTAATCGCTGAGCAACGTCAAGTTTCAGGTGAGTTAGATGAATTAGAAAAAAAACTCAATAATCTTGAGACACAAATATCCACATTACTTCTTGAAGTCCCTAACCTATTTCATACTGATGTTCCAATTGGAGATGAAAATGACTCACTTATAATCCTCGAAGGGGATGGTAACGGTAGAAATGAAATCAAACACAAAAATCCGATCATAGTCAAAAATGCAGAAAATCCTGAGATAGACGAATCATTGAAAACGCATTGGGAAATTGGCGAAGATTTAGAGTTAATTGACTTTGATAGAGGTGTCAAACTTTCAGGATCCAATTTTTATCTCTTGCGGAATGCTGGAGCACATCTACAAAGATCTCTTATATCTTGGATGTTAGATTCGCATTTAGATCAAGGATATAGTGAAGTATATCCCCCTGTATTAATTAATGAACAAGCTCTAATAGGTACAGGTCAGTTGCCAAAATTTGCAAATACAATGTTCAAAACTACTGATGGAAGATGGTTAATCCCCACTGCAGAAGTTCCAGTAACAAATATGTACAGCAACGAAATTTTACAAAATGAAGACTTACCAATTCATCACACTGCCTATTCACCATGCTTTCGTAATGAACAATTCAGTGCTGGTAGTGCTGTTCGTGGAATCAAAAGAGGCTACCAATTTGATAAAGTAGAGATGGTAAGGTTTGAAAGACCGACTGAATCTTGGCAGGCACTGGAAAAACTTTTAGAGAATGCGCTCGAAATTGTTCGGGCTTTAGGATTTAAATATCGTGTACTTAAGCTTGCAAGTAAAGACTTAACTTTTGCATCTGCAATGACTTACGATATTGAAATATGGGCCCCAGGATCTAAAGAATGGTTCGAAGTATCAAGCATATCGAATTTCTTAGATTTTCAAGCACGCAGAGCAAATCTACGTTTTCGCAATGCAGAAGGAAAAGTAGATTATTTACACACATTAAATGGAAGCGGTTTGGCTCTGCCAAGAGTTTTAGCAGCGTTAATTGAAGTTTATCAAAACAAAGATGGAACCGTCCTATTACCCGATATTCTCGAACCCTACCTCGGTAAAAATTTACACCTAACCTAAAATCTCACGGCATAATCCGCTATTAAAGAGTTGCAATAAAAGAACAGGTGTTCTAATATTAGAACACCTGTTCTTTTATTGAATTTGAGCAAAGTTAGGCGGAGACCAATGGTATTTACAATAGTTTTAAGCGTCATGCTTGGTGCAGCAATCACAACACTCATCCAGCAGTGGGGAAGATACATTGAAGAAAAAAACAATATATCTTCGAGTAATATCTCTCAATTCGGAATATTAGATGCCAGTTTGCAACAAAGTCTAAAAACACGAAATATAAATTAACACCAAAATATTTTGAGTGGCCGTGAAATAGTGGATCACTTAGATTAGATCTATGCAGGAAACCTTATTAAATAACAATTCGCCAATAACTCTGTTAACTATTGATGCGGTGAAAAATTTTCAATTAGCAGTAAATTCTGTCCCAGCACCTGGTCTTGGTGGTGCTATTGGACGCCTTAATTCTGTAAGATCGACAATATTACATATTATCGACCAATTAGATTGTGTTATTTCTATTATTTCTGAAACAGAACAGTCATTTCATTTGAATACAGAAATAGAAACTATTGACTTTCACAAACTAACTTCATTACTTAATTTCCATAGTGAGAAAATAATTACACTTTGTAAAAACATCACAAATGTAAAACTTACTCAACCCATTCAAACGTTTACACCTTCAATAATACCTTCTCAATACAACGGAGCATCCTGTGAACAGTTACTGTCATGGACCATAGCACACCTATTTATCCACACCGGAGAAATTTCAACTATTGCTTTCTTAATGGGAGCACAAGACATTACATTACCAGGAAAAATGCAAGCATCACTTAAAAAAACATAGTGACAATATCATCAGATGTAAAAATCAATGCAAATCTAAAGATTTAGGATAACTATCGAACTTCACGAACACGAACACTATCAGGTTGGCGACGCCAAGTCCTAATTTGAATATTTTTAATACCAGCAGATCTTGCATAATCTTTTGCTTGTGCGGCTAGACCGGAAGGAACATACAGAAGCAAAGGAGTATCTTTTACTTGTAATTCAGACCAAACGTACTTTGCCTGTTCGCGAGTTAAAGTTTCACGTGATTCAACTTGTGCAATTAATTTTGGACGGCCACCTGGACGATCAAGGACAACAATATCAGGTAAAATCTTACGACTACCACCTTGTACTTCAATTGCCATTTGCGGCTCAGGGAGATTCACATACGTACGCATATCAGGATTATTGGCATTTGGGAAATCAAAACGCTCTTTTGCAATAGATTGAACAATATTGAGCAAATCTGCACGTCGACTATCTTCGCTACGACGCCAGTCTGAAACATCAACTCGCCATGGACTGGTGTTACGAAGATCGTGAGCAGAAAAATTTCCTAGCTGTGACCATTGATGGATGATAAAAATAAGCGCCATCAATGCAGTAATGGGGACAAGGACAATGATCGTAAGCCCAATTTCTAAAGTTGTTCCAGCAGGTTTTATAATTCCAGGTCCAGGGAACATAATCATAGTGAATAATGAAAGAGAAAGAAGTGCTAACGCAACAACACCAACAGGCGAAAGAACTGCTGAAGAAGCATTAGGTAAAGGCAATTGAGTAACGTCAACTTGACGATATGCAAGTTCTTCATCGGCAGTATCATTACCATCACCAGAACCAGAACCACTACCTGCGACTTCCTCAGCAGTAATAACAGGTGCGATGTCTGTACCTAATTCGGTACGAGCAGCGGCAGCATCTTCAAACCAAAGAGAATTAATATTTATAAAGCGTGATTCTTCAGTAGTAACTTCACTTTCAGGGAAAATCGCACTCACGGGACACGCAGGTTGACATGCACCACAATCAATACAATCAATAGGGTTTATATATAACATGGCATCAACACCTGCTTCAAAATGGATACAATCCACTGGACAGGCATCAACACAAGCTCTATCTTGAGTTCCTAAACAAGGCGAGGTGATGACAAACGTCATATAACTTCTCTTCCAACTACATGTAAAATACCAAACTACATATCGACAAATCAAACAATCTTGATGACATGTAATACGATTTCAATATATGTAATAATATGCCAAGATACAGTGATACACACAAAGGAAAATCTAATGCCCAATATAAACGATTTAACTTCGCAAGCCAGAGAATTATTATCGGGATCAATTGACATACATGTCCACGCATCACCAGATCCATTTGCTGAAAGGAAAATGGATGCACGTGAAACTGTAGCTGCTGCACAAGAAGCAGGTATGGGAGGGGTAGTTCTAAAAAGTCATGAATATCCAACTCAACCTTTAGCATGGGCTCTGAATTCAGAATTTAAAGATATTAATGTCTATGGAGCATTAGCACTTGATCACCCCGTAGGAGGATTAAATCCGGATGCACTAGAAACTGCGCTAAGGATTGGTACAAAAGTAATATGGTGGCCAACATTTGACGCGAAATGGTCTCGAGATACATTTGGAAGATGGAATTCTTCTGCAGAATCCATAACAGTCTTAAATGAAGAGAAAAAGTTAAAAAAAGTATGTCACCAACTATTAGATCTAATGATAGAGCATGATGCACTGCTTTGTAGTGGACACTTATCACCAGATGAAACTCTCATACTACTGACAGAGGCACAAAAAAGAAAAATACGTACCGTCATTACACATGCAACTTCGTTTAATATCCCTCTTGAAGTTCAACAACAATTAGCAAATCAAGGTAGTTTTATAGAACAATGTGGAATGCCAATTTTTCGTGAAGATGATGAAGGGAAACAAGCTGTGCAATCAATAGTAGATGATGTTCGAAGTATCGGAGCAGAGCATATCATTCTATCAACTGATCTTGGACAAGCTTCCAATCCACCGCCAGCAGTAGGATTCGGTTTTTGGATTGAACACTTTATTAGTTTAGGATTTAGCAATGAAGCGATTTCGCGTATGGTGCAGCAAAACCCTAAGGAAGCAATTGGATAACTATTCAGAGCTTTAAGTTCTTAAGAGAAACTGAAAGAAAGTAATATCATTCAATGAGCAAACCTTATGACATAATGGTGATAGGTGGCGGTATACTTGGTTTGTCCAGTGCACGTCACTTACTCACACACCTCCCAAATTTAAAAATAGGTATTATAGAAAAAGGCATTTCACTTGCTCAACAACAGACTGGTAATAACAGCGGTGTAGTTCATTCAGGAATCTATTATCGACCAGGATCATTAAAAGCAAAATTTTGTGTCAATGGACGTGATTCGATGATCGAATTTTGTGAAGAAAATGAAATACCATATGACCGCTGTGGGAAATTAATCATAGCGACTACCCCTGATGAATTACCGCGATTAAATGATCTTTATGAAAGAGGCATTGCGAATGGAGTCCAAGGACTTGAAAAAGTTGGACCCGAACGTGCAGCAGAAATAGAACCTCATGTCACTACAATAGAAGCACTTTGGTCACCTGCTACAGCTATTGTAGATTACACCGCAGTTACAAATACTTATGCCCAACAATTTCAAGAAATGGGAGGAGCTGTCCATTTAGAAACAGAACTTTTAGGGATTAAGAAATCATCAACAAGTACTATACTCGAAACCACACAGGGTACTTACGAAACAAAGCACTTAATCAATTGTGCTGGATTACATTCTGACCGTATAGCAAAGCTAATGGGAACCGAACTTGACATGCAAATTATACCTTTCCGTGGTGAATATTACACATTACAAAAAGAATATGAATATTTAGTAAATGGACTTATTTATCCCGTACCAAATCCAGAGCTTCCATTTCTAGGTGTCCATTTCACGCGCAATATCAAAGGATATGTAGAGGCAGGTCCTAATGCTGTCTTAGCAACAGCCCGAGAAGGATATCGAAAACGAGATCTTAACTTACGAGATCTAAGCGAGACACTTAAATTTCCAGGATTTTGGAAGGTAGCTTTGCGTGAATGGAGAACAGGACTCGATGAAGTAAACCGCTCATTACGTAAATCGGTATTTACTAATGACTTACAAAAAATGATCCCCTCAATAGAATCAAATCATCTTAAAACAGGTGGTGCGGGTGTTCGCGCGCAAGCAGTTCGCAAAGATGGTTCTTTGATAGATGATTTCGTAATTGAAAGGTCAACTGAGGCAGTACACGTCCTTAATGCACCATCGCCAGGGGCAACCTCTTCCATTGAAATAGGAAAATATATCGCAGATCTGGCACGAGATACTTTCAATATTAGTTAGATTGTCTACGACGTTGATTCTGACCTAAAATCACTTTTCTTACTCGCAATGAATTGGGAGTTATTTCAAGGCATTCATCATCGCGCAATAATTCAAGAGCTAGCTCTAATGATAGCTGTCTTGGTGGTGTAAGCTTTTCTGTTTGATCTGATGAAGCTGCTCGCATATTAGTAAGTTTCTTTTCTTTTGTTGGATTTACATCCATATCACTTGCACGTGAATTCTCACCTACAATCATACCCTCATAAACAGCTACCCCTGGGCCAATAAACAAAGTTCCACGTTCTTGAAGATTCAATAAAGCAAAAGTAGTGGTATCACCTGAGCGATCAGACACCAAACTTCCATTAGAATGAGAATTTAATTCTCCATACCACGGTTCATATCCTTGAAAAACATGGTGTGCAATTCCTGTACCTCTTGTCTCAGTAAGAAATTGAGTATGAAAACCTATCAAACCTCTTGATGGAAGAACATATTCAACTCGTATTCTTCCAGAACCATGATTAATAGTGTTCACCATCTTCCCTTTTCGTAATGCTAATAATTGAGTGACGGTACCTAAATGCTCTTCAGGAATATCTATAGTGACAAATTCAACCGGTTCCAATAAATTATCATCTACCATTTTGGTTACTACTTGAGGACGTCCTACAGTAAGCTCAAATCCCTCTCGTCTTAAGTTTTCGATCAGAATTGCAAGTTGTAATTCACCACGACCTTGTACTATCCAAGCATCAGGTCGATCAGATTCAATGACTCTTAGCGCTACATTACCTACCAATTCTGAGTCAAGCCTATTTTTAAGCATTCGAGCAGTAAGTTGACTGCCTTCACGTCCTGAGAATGGTGAAGTATTAATACCTATTAACATTGAAAGACTAGGTTCATCTACTGTAATACCAGGGAGAGATTGAGGATCATCTAAATCAGCAAGTGTTTCACCGATAGTAACTTCGTTAATACCTGCAATGGCTACAATTTCTCCTGCAGATGCTTCATCAGTTTCATGGCGATCCAATGCTTCTGTTACATAAAGCTGTCCAATAGTTGCACGTTCAACACTACCGTCAACACGACACCATGCGACTTGTTGCCCTTTTCTGATAACTCCATTCACAACCCTACATAAAGCTAATCGACCTAGATACGGTGATGCATCGAGATTCGTTACCAATGCTTGTAATGGGTGTCCAATTTGATACTTAGGTGGTGGAATATGCGAAAGCAAAAGCTCTGAAAGTGGAGTTAGATCTTCACCAACAATCTCAGGATCTAGAGAGGCTTGGCCATTTTTTGCATTGCAATAGACAATAGGAAATTCAATTTGCTCTTCGTTAGCATCCAGATCAAGAAATAATTCATAAACCTCATCGATAACCTCATGCACACGAGAATCAGGGCGATCAATTTTATTAATAACAAGAATAATAGGTAATCCACGTTCAAGCGCTTTTCTTAATACAAAGCGAGTTTGTGGTAGTGGCCCTTCTGATGCGTCCACTAATAGTAGTACTCCATCGACCATAGTTAATCCACGTTCAACTTCACCCCCAAAATCAGCATGACCGGGAGTATCAATAATATTGATTTTTACATCTCCCAAGCGAACCGCAGTATTTTTTGCAAGAATAGTTATACCTTTTTCACGCTCAAGATCGTTAGAATCCATAACTCTCTCAGGCATTTCAAAGCGCTGATCTAATTGACCTGACTGCTGGAGCATTGCATCGACTAATGTTGTTTTACCATGATCTACATGTGCAATAATTGCTACATTACGAATATCCTGACGAGCCATCAGTTGTAAATCACCTACACTAGTTTGTGACAGATCGTGTTGATTAATAATTGACCTCCAACATTGCTATTAGTTCCATTTTTCGATATTTAATCAAAAAAAATTTATTCCATTACTGATTATCACTGTTCATCATTAAACGATTGTCATGTTCTAAAACAACAGTAACTCCAAACCATGCACAGCGAGAAAATGCATCAGTGTTTAATACAACTTCACCTTGTTCCAATAGTTCTTTTTCAATTCCTGGAGTATTAACAGGGTATTCTCCACATTTATCCGGCCTAAGAGCATCATGATTACCGCAAAAACCTCTACCATCTTCTTGTGGTAGAAAAGCACTACAACGAAATCTAGTAGGCGAATATTCAAGTTGATCTTGTCCCACTAGATCTCTATCAATCCACTGATCATTGTTTTTACCACTTCTTATTATTGGAATAATTAAAGGTTCACCGTTATTTATTGAAGCATATTGATCTGTTGGTAGCGAACCCCAAGTCCAATAGCCATCAGTACGACGAGAATCACAGCAATCACCACACCCGTTGCATTCTATAGATCGGGCTTCAGAAAGAGTCATATATTTTCTATGGGTATCCATTGAAATCCTAATTCGCTCTATCTATGCAACTTTTCGTAGTCGTGCATCGAAGGTTAGGTATATAAATACACCTGCAATTAGTATCAATCCTAACCATCGCACGACCAACTGAGGACCCAGGCTATCCATCAATAAAGCAATCCCAAAACTACCAAAACTCATAAGACTAAACTGCATCATATAAATAGCCATTATTCTGCCTCGAAAAGTTGAATCAACATATTCCTGAAGTAATATTTGTCCTATTGCTTGTCGACCAGCAGAACCAATTCCTACAATCGCGAATCCAACAAAACCAAACACAAAAAGATCTGTCAATGACACACTGATCAGACCTACACCTATGACAATTGCGCTAGCAGCATATAGTAGCCCTCTAAATTTACGCATCTTCATATTGGCAAGTACTAGTGCACCCATCAGTGCGCCTATCCCCATCCCCATTTGTAATATTCCAAGAGTAGTACCGGAATCACCAAAGACATCAGCAACATAGCCAGGAAGCAAATTTCTTATCGGCATCCCCAAAAAAGTTGAGAAGAAAGAGAATAGTAAGACAGTGAATATTAATTTATCACGAAATAAATAACGGACACCTTCGAGGAGATCTTGCCAAGCTGAATTTTTTTTCGTAACCGCATTATCTACAACCTGAAGTGGCGAAGATTTACTAAAGGAGTGTGGATTACTAACCATTATTTCCTCTTCAGAAAGAATCGTAATTTTGAAAAGCATACCCACCGAGAAGGCATACAATAACGCAATTAACAAATAAACAAATTCTGCACCGACAACGTCGATACCAATACCTGCAATAGCAGGTCCTATCATTTGCATTAAGTTCATTCCTGCAGAATTTAATGGAACGGCATTACTTAAACGACCCAAACCTACTACTTCAGGCAGAATCGCTACACGTGCAGGCATAACCAAAGACATCACCATACCTTGAACAACTGAAGCGATTACAAGATGAAAAAAAACTAAGCTTTCAAAAAGTACTAGTAATCCTACAACCAAGGCCAAGAAGAGACTAAAGGTTTGCCCGATCTGAAGTAGTAATCTCTTAGAAAATCTATCAGCAAGAATACCACCAAAGGGAGATATTAAAAGTGTCGGTATCCCCCCACCTATAACAATAATTCCTAACGATGCAAATGTTCCGGTTAAATCATATGCAAGGTATCCACGGACAATCATTTGCATACTCATAGCTGCATTCCAAAAAAGCATTGCACCCATATACCATCGGAAAGAAACTAATGTAAATGCTGAAAAAAGATTCATAATTAGTTTGATAGATCCAACAAAGCCAGACCTCGTGCTATAGCATCTTGAACTCTATCTGCTGTAACAGAAGGAGTAAGATCATTGGAATTATCAATAACTAATCCCGATAATATCTTTGCTTCAATTTCTGCTGAGATTTTTTTATGTACCGACTTTGAATACTCCAGTAAAGGTGAATCTAGTAATTTTTCTTCGATAACGTTGAGTTGAGGCATTAAGGTAATAAATTGAATATCAACCTCAGTGCCAGCTAATGACTTCTTATACCATTCTAATTTTTCACTAAATATTGAATCGATAATAATAGCTGAGTACCTTTTCGAACACGCATTAAGTGCAATTACAGAAGCATTCATCACATTAAGCTCATCTTGTTCAATCGATTGCTTATCTGTGTGCCAAGGATATCGAAATCCTGCTTTGATCATTCCACGCAAATCATCTGTATCTATAAGCATCATCCGATCAAATCTTTCACATAATGCTAAAGCCATGTCAAGGTGACCTGATCCTGTAGCTCCAGAAATGAGAATAATTTGATTCATCGAACATAGCTTTCAGAGTAGTTCATCAAGTATAAAACTAAATTACCTAACATTTAGAAAAAACCACAAAAAAAGAAGCCCCAACTATAGTTGAGACTTCTTTTCGTTAATGAAATAGTTTTTATCGCAACAGGCGACCACGATAAAACTTATCAGTGGCATCTGCAATACCCATCAAGGCAATGGTATTCCAAATAACATTACCATCAATATTCACTAAGGCTAATGGCTCGAAGCCAACTGCATCATTCAACAAAATTCCTAATACAGCCACAACGACCCATAAGACCAGACGATCTCCAGATAGGCCTGTACCAGCAATTTTATTTGGTACATATGCACCTATCAGGTCATTAACAACATCTGCTACTCTTGCCAATCCTAATGCTATTACTAGCAAAACAAGAACGTTTTCCCAACTCATCAATCCCTCCTAGAAGAAATGCTAATCAGCATGTACTAATTAACAGTTAATTAAATGATCATCGTTATAAAGAGCCTTGTCAACATGAATTTGGGGTATATAGATAGATAACCTGAATAAGCAGTTGACTAATTACACTGTTTGTAGTAAGCATCTACTGCACTAAGTAACATCTTTGCTGAAGGATTATCACCTGCATATGCACTTATATATTCAAAATGTACTTCACTGTAGGTGTCAATTAGAAACACACCACCAAGTTGAGCAGCATCTCCTTGGACTTGCTTGGGGAAAAAGCCTTTTAACAAAGTCCTGAACCCTGCCCACCATAATCTTGGCGAAAGTAATGCTGATAAAGGTGGTCGCTTCGCTCCAAGAGCATCATAGACATTTCTTTCAGGGTTTGTATATAAAGGAACAGCTAATCCAGTTTGCTCAACAAAATCCTGAGCCATCAAAGCTGTACCGTTACCAATGACTATAGGAGTAATTCCTAAAGACAAAATTTTCTTCCACACATTTCGCAAATCATGTAACTGCTCACGACAAAATTGGCAACCAAAATGACGGACAAGTACGATTAATACAGGCGAGTTGGACCATAGATCTCCGAGTCGAACTTTCTCATTTTTTGGAGTAAGTATTTCTATATCGCTTGTCTCCTGAGAAATATTTGACACATCATCTCCTTACTGCAATTTCATTAATTCTACCATCGATAAAAATTATGAAAGTGATGCTGTAATACAACATTTTTTCTAGGAACATGTTACCTTCAACACCAAATTAGAATCGATAAACTTATCAATTTTAGGTAGCTATGCAGCAATTACTAGAAGGTTTACGAGTCCTCGAATTATCCAATAATGTCGCGGGGCCATTCACCGGTAAACTTCTTGCAGAATACGGCGCGGATGTCATCAAAATTGAACCACTTGAAGGTGATTCTGCAAGGCATCAAGGTCCTTATAAGGATGATATTCCTAATATTGAAACATCACTATTATTCCTTCATCTCAGCACTAATAAAAAATCAATTACGTTAAATTTTGAATCAAAAAATGCAGTTACTATCATTAAGAAATTTATCGAAAAAACTGACATTGTCATTGAAAGTTTTTCACCTGGACAAATGGAGAGTTGGGGCTTAAGTTACCAAACATTAGCAAAAGATCACGAAGATTTGATAATGGCATCTATAACTCCCTTCGGACAATCTGGACCATGGAAAGATTATAAAGCTTCAGAAATTGTACTTCAGGCTCTAGGTGGGCCATTACATGCCAATGGTTCCGCGTTCCGTGAACCAATAAAAAGCGGTGGCAACATTGCACAGTATCATGCAGGTATAGCGACTGCATTTGCATGCATTGCTGCAAGATTGAGAATAATTCGTGGAGGACGAGGAGATCACATAGATCAGGCAATTTATGAAGCTCAAGCTGGGTTTAGAGATAGGCGAACATCTTTTACAACCGGGACTTCATATACAGGTTATGTAGCAAAAAGACAGCCACCAGGTGCACGTCCAGCATCAGGTCCCAGAATGACTACGGATGGATATGCAAATATTTTTGCATCTGGAACTCGGAGATTTCCTGCTGCATTAGACTTAATTGGACGTCCTGATCTCAAAGATCATCCGGATGCCAAAAAACAGCCCCATCTTTTCTCACAAGAATTTGCATCGGAATTAGAAGGTTCTTGGATGGCATGGTTAATAAATAGAGATAAAAAAACAGCAATTGCAGAAACACAAGAAATTGGTCTACTTGGTGGAGCAATTTATACTACAAAAGACCTTATTGAAGATGAACATTATAGAAGTCGAGAAGTCTGGGATACTATAGACCACCCTGTTGCAGGATCTGCTGTCTACACAGGCCGGCAGATTTTACTCTCAGAAACTTCGCGAAAAAAACCATTGCGTGCTCCATTATTAGGTGAACACAATAATGAAATTTACACAGAAATTGGATTTACAAAAAAAGATATCGATGAAATGAAAAAAAACGGAATAATCTAATAAAAGGAAACAAATGACTACTGAAAACTTTTTGCCATTAGATGGTTACAGAGTTGCTGAAATCACAGTCGTTTGGGCTGGCCCTCATGTTACTCAACTTTTGGGTGAATGGGGAGCTGAAGTAATACGAGTTGAACCCACTACAACAATTCAACCGTATACAAGAGGTGCAGAAAGAATTATCAATACTGCAGATCAAGAAAATACTGCAAAATTGGGAATTCTGGCTGGAGGTATTAATCCTGAAACTACTCCAGGTCTTGATCCTTGGAACAGAAACTCGAGTTTTAATTCCCATGCACGTAATAAGAAATCAATGTCCTGTGACATCATGACACCTGAAGGACGAGAGGCGTTTCTAAGACTTATCGAAAAAGTTGATGTATTAGTAGAAAATAATGTTCCAATGACTATCGAACGTGCAAATATTACTTATGAACAGCTCAAAGAAATAAATCCGAAATTAATCATGCTTCGCATGCCTGCTTTTGGATTAAGTGGTCCTTATAAAAACTACCGTGCTTTTGGTACACATGTAGAAGGTATGATCGGACATCATTGGCTGAGAGGGTATCCAGATGGTACACCCGATGAAACTGGTGATGCATTTACAGCAGATGCTCTGGCTGGAGTAATGGGTGCATTCGCTGTCACTTCAGCACTAGTTCATCGAGAGATTACCGGTGTAGGACAACAAATAGAAATGCCACTTGCAGAATCATTTTTACCTGCCCTAGGCGAGTGGATATTGGACTATACAATGAACAATAGAGTAGCAGATCCTCAAGGAAATCTTCATAGAGAACATGCGCCACATTCTATTTATCCTACAAAAGGAGAAGATTCATGGATTGCTATCGACTGCACCAATGATGAAGAATTTAATTCACTATGCATCACACTCAATGCACATGACTTGCTAAATGATGAACGATTTAAATCACTCGCTAAACGTAAGTTATATGAACAAGAATTAAATGATGCACTAGCACGATACACACAGGGGTGGGATAACGATCAACTATTCCATTTATTACAGTCTGCCTCTGTTTGTGCTGGTTCCGTACATAATGAAAAAAAATTACTCGAATCACCTCAACTTCGCGCACGAGATTTTTTNGAAGAGTTAGAAATAGAAGGTGTCGGCACTCATACCTATCCAGGTATNATGACGAAATGGGAAAACACCCCTAATCAAATTAGAAGCTCTCCACCGAAACTAGGTGAACATAACGAAGAAATATATAAAGAACTACTGGGTTATACTGAAAGCCAATATAGAGAACTAGTAAACAAAGGGTTTGTTGGTACAGATTATTCTGAAGAAGTTGTCCCACGGACCTGGGAATAGGNGAATTATGAAAGTAGCTTACATCTTAAACACCCCAAATGCGGCAAATTATAAAGTTGGGACAATGATACTTCCTCAACTTGAAGAAGACATTCATGGTGTAGATGTTCTAGGAATTTTCTTTTTCGATGATAATGCTTTTATGCTTCGTAAAGGCGATCCAAAAGGTGAAAGGCTAGCTGCAATAGCAAAAGAAAAAGGGATCCTTTTGATGATGTGTGATCAATGTGCTATACAACGAGGTCTCGCTACTGGATCAGCAGGTAGCGCAGAGGCTAGCGGAGTTGTAGAAGGCGTGCAAGTTGGATGCTTCCCAGATCTTTACACCGCACTCGCACCTAATCCACCAGACCAGGTAATCTCGCTCTAAACATTTAGGTAGGAGTAATATCTAAAGAAATATCTAGTGCTGGAGCAGAATGTGTCAGTGCACCAACTGAGATCAGATGAGCGCCTGTCCCAGCAATAGACTTAACAGTACTGAGATTAACTCCTCCACTTGCTTCAAAAATAATATTTTGAGGGCTGTTAGTAATTATATCTGTCANCATTTGTGCGGNCATATTATCAAGCAATATTATATCTGCTCCAGCTGATACAGCTTCAATTGCTTGTTCAGGTGTATCAACTTCGATCTCAATTTTTAAAGTATGTGGTCGCTTTTTTTGAACAACACTTATTAGATCAGTAATACTTATGCCACGCGCTGCTGCTGATGCAATATGATTGTCTTTAATTAATATACCGTCGCTAAGTGTATCTCTATGATTTTTCGCACCTCCACAACGTACAGCGTAACGTTCAAACTCTCTTAACCCTGGTGTAGTTTTTCTAGTATCGACTATCTGCGAATTTCCGCCTAATGCAGCTTCCTTAACATATTGATGAGTTAGTGAGGCTATTCCTGAAAGTCTTTGCATAAAGTTAAGTGCTACACGTTCAGCAGAAAGCATAGACCTTAGAGGACCCTGAATTTCTGCTACAACTTCGCCGTCATCAATAGCATCTCCATCAAAACATAACGCAGTAAACTCAATTTCATTCGAACATCTCTTAAAGGTTAATTTAGCGATCTCAATTCCGCATAAAATACCAGAACTCTTAAATTTAAATATCCCTTTTCCGACTTGATCACTCGGTATAGTAATTAAACTAGTAATATCATTGAATGCCCTATCCTCAGATAAAGCATTCTCAATTAATGAAACTGCCTTACCCAAATCAAGATACAAAAAATCTCTTTCTTTGAAATCCACGNTAAAGCCTTCCATCTGAATTGCTATGTTTGAAAATAATATGTTTTTGCCAATTTTTATCACTCTGAGGATAATCAGCACGATAGTGTGCTCCACGTGATTCTCTTCTGTAATAAGCAGCATGTGCTGCTAAGCTTCCACATATCAAGATCGCGTTAAGTTCAATCGACTTTCGATCATTCCGCAATTCCGTATAAGATCTCAAGTTAGTTAGTTGTTTAACAGCGTAATCTAAGGAATCACCCGTTCTTTCCAAACCAACATAATCCCACATCAACTCTCGTACTGTTTCCATATTCGGAATTTCACCGGTACGAGAATTACTATCTAAGTAATACAATTCATCATCTGCTGCATTTTTAAAATTTTCAAAATTTTGATCANGAAAAATATGCTCTATAGTACGACTAGNAAAAATAACTGTTTCTAATAATGAATTACTAGCTAATCGATTTGCACCATGTACTCCTGTACATGCAACTTCTCCAACTGCAAATAGATTATTGAGTGATGTTTCACCCCATGTGTTCGTCCGAATACCGCCCATCGTATAGTGCGCTGCTGGAGCAACTGGAATTCGATCTTTTGAAATATCAATTCCATATTCCATACAAGTTTTATAAATATTGGGAAATCTTGCCTGAAGAAATTCAACATTATGTGAAGTAACATCAAGCAATACATGGTCATCAGCTGTGTCTTTCATTTCCATTAATGTAGATCTTGAGACAATGTCGCGCGGAGCCAACTCTGCGCTTGAATGATATTCTGGCATATATCTTTTCCCATTCGAATTAAATAACAATGCACCTTCACCACGTAACGCTTCAGAAATTAGAAAAGTAGGTGCATTTTTAATACATAATGCAGTTGGATGAAACTGAGTAAATTCCATATCCATTATTTCTGCACCAGCCATATATGCCAAGGCAACACCATCACCAGTAGACACTTCTGGGTTTGTGGTAACACTGTACATTTGTCCAGCACCACCAGTAGCAAGAACTATTTTGGAGGCTCCATAGAGTGTCTTGTTCCCACTTTTAGTAGACAACACTTCTGCACCAACCACGTCTTGACCATTTAATTTCAATTCGCGTACGAGTGTATGCTCCAGTATTGTAATTCCTGATTCTTGTGCCAAAGAAGACAAAGAGAGTTCGATTTCAAGCCCTGTTTGATCGCCACGAGCATGCAAAATACGTGGAGCAGAGTGCGCTGCTTCCCTACCTAGCTGTATAAAACCGCCAGATCTATCAAAACGAACTCCATACCTTATTAAGTCATCAATGCGTTCTGGAGCACCTTCAACTAATATTTTTGCAGCATCAATATCAACTAATCCAGCGCCAGCATCAACTGTATCTTTTAAGTGAGACTCAATTGAATCACTAGCACCTACCGCTGCAGCAATACCACCTTGAGCCCATTTGGTGGTAGCTTCTTCAATTCCCCCTTTTGTAATTAAGAGAACATTAGCACCCTTTTCTTTTGCACGAATCGCAGTGTACAAACCGGCAATTCCCGAACCTACGACTAATAAATCATACGTTGATTGCATCTTATTACCTTGCAGCACTATCTTCAGATTCTTCAGTTGAAAACGCGTATTCATAATTTTGAATTAATTCCAATATCTTTTGCCATTGCTCAGGAAGCTGTGGTTGCCCAGTTTGAGTATTTAAGTACACATAACGATGTGTAAAATTCGCAATTACATGATGATGCAATGTTGATTCTATAAGTGCTTCGAAAATTAAGCGCCCATTGATTGCTGAAATACATTTCAACGATACTTTTGCTTTATCATCCCAACGTATTGGTGCTCGATAACGAATTTGACTGCCACTTTGCATACGAAGAATTTCTTCTTGAACAGGTAACCCAACTTCTTTGTCGTAATCTGCAAGTGCGATTTCTGTAAGTGCCAACAATACCCCACCATGCACAAAAGGAGTCCCTGCAAAGCTATCAGTATGTCGTAATTGATATTCAGAACTGAAACGAAAATTTGACTGCTGGTCTGACATAATCAGTTTTTTATTAAGTCTTACTTAATATTCAACATTCGCTGTAAAGCAACAGCAGCATAATGTTTGATATTTTTGTCAACAGAAATCTGATTAACGACATGACCTTTGACAAGTGATTCCATAACCCAAGCAAGATATGCAGGATGAACTCTATACATCGTGCTACAAGGACACACTACAGGATCCAGACAAAAAATAGTTTTGTCTGGATATTCATGACTTAGACGTGAAACTAAATTAATTTCAGTACCTATACCGATAACTGAACCAGCTTCGGCATTCGCAACATAATCCACTATAAACCCAGTAGATCCACTAGCATCTGCAGCATCGACAACTTCGGCACGACATTCCGGATGCACCAAAATTTCTACTTCAGGAAAACGCTCGCGAGCTTGGTCAATTTGTGTTAATGAAAAACGTTGATGAACCGAGCAATGCCCTTGCCACAAAATAATGCGTGACTGAAGTAAATTTTCTCTATTCAAACCACCTAATCGACCAGGGCCCAATCGCCAATTCCAAAGCGACATCTCATTATCGCTAATTCCCATATCATGNCCTGTATTTCTTCCTAAATGTTGATCAGGAAAGAAAAAGACTCTTTTACCTTGTTCAAATGCCCATTCCAAGACTTTCTCAGCATTTGAACTTGTACAAACAATGCCTCCATGTTCACCACAAAAACTTTTCAAAGATGCTGCTGAATTCATATATGTCACTGGAATCAGGTCATCAGTACCATCAAAGATTGCGCTCAATTCGTTCCATGCAGAATATAAATCTGGTTCTGATGCCATATCTGCCATTGAACAGCCAGCTTCAATATTTGGCAGTATGACATGCTGATCTGGTTGTGCAAGAATATCTGCAGCTTCTGCCATAAAATGTACACCACAAAAAATAATATATTTAGCATCATTCTGTGTGGCGGCATATTGTGCTAATGCAAAAGAATCTCCACGATAATCTGCGTACTGAATAATATCTTCACGCTGATAATGATGGCCGAGAACAATCAATTCACTGCCGAGTTTTTGACGTGCAATGCCAATACGTTCTGTCAATTGTTCTGCACTAAGTTTCATATACTCTTGCGGAATGTCAGATTGCCATGAATCAAAAGAAATTTCATCAGCAAGTGGTATTGTTGCAATACCATTATCAGTTTCACACTGTAATTGTGGTGTATTAAATTGCTGCAATACTTTTTCAAAATCTATATACGGATTTTGTTTTTGAATTTTTTCTTGACCGACATCAATATTAGTCATGTTTACTCATCACAAAAGATTTTCAATGAAAGTATTGCCCTCTACCCTGTACTTAGTGTATCAAATACACTAAGTAGTTGAATATGTAATGTAGGCAAGAAAAATGAAAATGTCAAACAAAAATAGACTTCGAGCACAATATTTATAAAAAAATAGGATCACGTGACACAAATCGAAAAAGTTGCGCAGGACGGTGAGCACCATCTCTTCTAGCTTTACCAGTTGGTTCAATTAAATCTGTCGTGATCATCCGACGACGAAAATTTCTTCTATCGAGAGATGAACCTAAAATTGTTTCATATGTATTTTGTAGTTCCCGAATAGTAAATTCAGGAGGCAGCAATCCAAACGCAATATTCGTATACCCAAGCTTAGCCCTAATTCTATCGACAGCTTGATCAATCAACCGATTATTATCAAATGCAAGAGGTGGCAACTCATTAACAGGGAACCATGCAGGTTTCCAAGATTCTTCTTGTCGTAATCTGACATCATTTGCATCTACAAGCGCAAAATATGCTACAGCAATCATTTCCTGTGAAGCATCAAGTCCGGAAGAGGTGAATAACTGCTCTAAATAAACNTCCTTAGCACCTGTTTCCTCCACTAATTTGCGCGTAGCAGCTTCATTTAAAGATTCTAGACAATCCCATAACCCACCTGGCAAAGCCCATTTACCAGATTCAGGTTCACCTGTGCGATGAACAAGTAATACCTGTAAATGCGCATCAACAACAGCAAATATAGATACAATAGTCGCGACCAAAGGTGAATTTTTCATCGTGATAATTATCGATTACCTCGTAATATTACAAAAATAGCCATCTTCTATTATTAAAACAAAAACTACACATTANATAGTCAATATAGGAAGATCAAAAGTTCCAACTGCAGTTCCACGCATAGACCAAGATGTGACTTCATTAATTTGGACATCTACTAAATCGCCAATACTGGCATTAGAATTAAAATGCACTAATTGATTCTTACGAGTACGACCGGTCAACTGATCTTCAGTTTTCTTTTCAACTAATATCTCAACAGTTTTGCCTAATTCAGCACTTTTTCTTTTTTCTGCTGAAATCGCATGAATCTCTTCAATCAAATGCAATCGAGATTTCTTGAGATCTTTTGGCACATCATCATCTAATTTACGATATGCAAATGTACCAGGCCTCGGAGAGTACGCAGCAACATGAATTACATCAAATTGCGTTCTTTCTAATAAATCAAGCGTTTCTTGAAATTCTGATTCTGTCTCTCCAGGACAACCAACAATAATATCTGTAGCTATAGATGCAGAAGGCATTCGTTCACGAATTTTTGNCACCCGCTCTTCGAATTCCTCTATTCGATAACCACGTCGCATACGTTCTAGCATTGCATTCGAACCCGATTGAACAGGAATATTGAAATGCTCACACACCTTAGAACAATCAGCGACCGCATCTATAATTCGATCTGTCATATCTTTCGGATATGAAGTTAGAAAGCGAGTACGTGATATACCATTTATACCTTCAATCGCCTCAAAAAGTTCAGCAAGATTTGTTTCTTCATCTAAATCGTGACCATATGCTTCTACTGTTTGACCAAGCAATGTAACTTCTTTTACGTCATTATCAGCTAAAAATTTAATTTCATCCAAAATATCTGAAGGAAGTCGAGATTCTTCACGACCACGCCTTAATGGAACAATGCAGTAAGTACAAAATTTGTCACATCCGTGAATTATAGGTACATATGCTGTAGGGCCCTCAGGTTTTGCGTATGTTTTTGCCATATCAAAAGTGCCTAATTCACCAAGTGAAATATCTCTTTCCATTACGGCAAGATCTAAAATAGGTTCAAATTGTTGAGGTCTTGCCCAAAGATCAACAAAAGGGAATCTTCTTCTTAAGTCTTTCGTGTTAGCACCGACCATACATCCCATTACAACAATATGAAATTTCTCACCTTTCTCTCTTTTCTTACGAAGAATGCCCAACTTTGAATATGCTCTATCTTCTGCATGTTGACGCACAGAACAAGTATTGATGACAAAAAGATCTGCTTTATCATCAGAAATCGCATCGTTATATCCTAATTCTTGGAGGCCAGCAGATAATTTCAACGAATCTGCCTGATTCATTTGACAGCCCAAAGTGGAAATATGGAATGTTGCCATTAAAAACCTCGATTTCNAAATACTGGCGGAGGGGGTGGGATTCGAACCCACGATCCCCATAACAGGGATAAGCGCTTAGCAGGCGCCCGCACTAGGCCTCTATGCGACCCCTCCGTGAATTTAAACTTCTAGTGGAGTATCTTCTTCATTAGCCCATTCGTCCATAGAGCCATCATAATTTCTTGATTCCATGTTTCCCAAAAGAGCCAAAACAAATTGACCGAAGGCACCACGTATACCTGCCTGGCAATANCTAACTACTGGCGCATCAACATCTATCCCAGCTTCTACAAGTGTCGTACGAATTTCGGATAATGGACGAAATCTTCGAAATGGAGGACCTTCCAATAAATGTCGCCATTCGAAATGTATAGAACCCGGAATTCGTCCGACCCTAGCGTTACCTCTGCTCTCAGTACCATTCCATTCTTCGTCACTACGTGTATCCCAAATTTGGGCGCCGGTACCAACTAAGCTTTTCAATTCATTGATATCACACACCTGGGCAGTATCAATTTCAGAATGAAATTCGCTACGTTCTGGTCTAGGNATTTTAGAAGTTAGTGGTTTGTTTTCAGCCAACCAAGCATTAAGACCACCATCAACAACTTTTACATTTTTATGTCCAAAGTATCTTAACGCCCACCACATTCTTGCCGCATGTAAAGAGGCATTGTCATCATAGATCACTACAGGTTGATCATTCGACAAACCCCAACTAGATGCCAAATCATCAAATTGATCACTACCCATTACTAACTTACTGNCTCTACCTTTGAGATAGGGATGTGGAAGACCTATGGCACCTGGAATGTGTGCACGCCGATAAGCTACGAATTCGCCTGCATCAATAAGTACAAATTCACTACTCTCAAGATTATCAGCTAGCCACTCAGTAGATACTAATATCGGGCTCTGTGCCTCAGCATTTAAATTTTCAGACATTGCAAACTCCTAAAATTACAAAGAATATGATCGCAGATACATCCATAAAAGTACAAGTGACCCTAGGAGTAATCATTAAAATTAGTGCAAAAATTGCACTAATCATGTAAATAACCCATAGCAAGAAAGAATCTATTAATGTGAAATTCCTAAATTTAAACATTTCAACACCAGTGCTATTAATATCGCTTGCCCTTGCTGCATGTCTCATGGGAGATGCGATGCTGTATGCAGTAATGCCTTCAAGTCCAGAAACTTGGGGGCTTTCAACATCAGCAATNGCATTAATGCTTTCGGTTAATAGATTCATCCGTCTAGCTTCAAACCCTATGGCAGCAGTTCTATTCAGAAAATTTGGAAAACAGAGCATGCTGGTTTTTGCTTTATTCTTATCTGTCTATGTCACCATGATCTATGGTTGGAGTACTGCATTTTTTTTGTTAATAACCTCTAGGATTCTTTGGGGAATAGCCTTTTCCATTCTACGTCTGGGNACACAAATTACAGTTTTTGAAGAAACGGAAGAATCAAACAGAGGTTTCCAAATGGGCGCAAGCCTTGGGATTATGAGAATGGGAAATGTATTCGGAGCGATTTTAGGTTCAATTTCAGTTCAACGATTCGGACATCGAGCAACACTGACCGGATTCACAATTGCAATTATTACATCAAGTGTTCTTTGGTTTTTAAAAATTCCCAAAAGATCAAAACAGGCTAATGTAAAACCTCTCCCCNCTCAAAATGAAGAGAATGAAGATTCCGTATTATCACAATTCAAAATAATATTTCGAGACAAGCAAGTGTTTCTATTTCTAATAGCAAGTTTCTTGACCGGACTAATCTTTCCAGGATTAATGTGGTCAACTACAGGATTTTACTTATTGGAGTCATTCGGAGATAACATCACTACCCTAGGGATCAGTATTAGTGTAATAAGCTTGACTGGGCTAATGCTAGGAATGCAATGGAGTTTAGTGATGCCTGTTGCCCCTTTAGTAGGTAAAGCATCGGATCGATATGGTCGGATAACAGTAATTGTGTGTGGACTCCTAATAGGAATTGTTGGCTTAACTATTTTATCACTCTCTTCAACAATAATTCTTTCACTGTTAGCTATCTTTTTGGCATTTTTGGCCGGAGTAATTTTAGCTGTTGTTCTACCGACTACAATAGGAGAATTAGTAGGGTCATCTAAACGAGCTGCTGCTCTTAGTGTATATGCAACTTGCGCTGATTTAGGAAGTGGTATTGGACCAATAATCGGCCTGTCATTTGGAAGCCTCCTACTTCTAAAGGGAATTTTTATCTTCTCAGCATTCCTTTTAGGGAGTACTGCAATTATCATTNTTTTGGCTTTTCGCAATGTGAAACTTTTTTCTACTAACTAAGAATCGCCTTATTCAAAACCTTAATTTAGGATATACATCTGCAATACTAAGGAGAGCTCAATGCCAATGAATTTAAGTTTTCAATCAAAGACCTTTGAGATAGAGACACTCGATCTTGGTGGTGGGATTACTGAACAAATAATTCGCGGTGGTAGAAACCTTTTNCCTTTGCTTCCACAAGCATTCGAAGGTGTTAAACAAATTGGTGTAATTGGNTGGGGATCTCAGGGGCCAGCACAAGCAATGAATCTTCGCGATTCACTCACTGGCACATCGATAAATGTCAAAGTGGGGCTTCGTGAAAATTCTTCTTCCATATCGCTAGCGAATGAACAAGGATTTTCTGCTGAAAATAATACGCTAGGAGAAATGTTCGAGGTCATTAAAGAATCAGATATCGTATTGTTATTAATCTCTGATGCGGCACAATCTGAATTATATCCTCAAGTTTTTGAAGCTTTGCAACCAGGTACCACATTAGGCCTATCCCATGGCTTTTTAGTAGGGCACCTTATGAATGTCGGAGATTCATTTCCTTCTGATATTAATGTTGTTGGCGTTTGTCCCAAAGGGATGGGGCCTTCTGTTCGCAGACTCTATGTACAAGGAGAACAAGTTAACGGTGCAGGAATCAATGCATCCTTTGCCATTGAGCAAGACATCGATGGCAAAGCTACTGACCATGCTCTGGGATGGTCAGTAGCTTTAGGATCGCCTTATACATTTCAAACAACTCTAGAGTATGAATTTAAATCTGACATCTATGGGGAGAGAGGCATCTTATTAGGTGCAGTTCATGGCATTTCTGAAAGTCTATACCGACGTTATATTGAAGAAGGTTTATCACATGAAGATGCCTTCCGTAACTCAACAGAGTCAATTACAGGTCCGATATCAAGCACAATATCTAAAAAAGGTATCAAGGGATTGTATGAAGCAATGGGCGCGGATGAACGTCCAATATTCGAACGTGCTTATATTGCTTCTTACCCATCCGCAAAAACAATCTTAGAGGAAATCTATGATGAAGTTTCATCTGGAAATGAAATAAGGAGTGTAAACCTCGCAGGTGAACGACTAAAAAAACAACCTATGGGTACAATCGACCAAACAGAAATGTGGAAGACTGGAGCTAACGTTCGCTCTGTACGAGATGAAGATAATATTCCCTTAGATCCATTTACAGCAGGAGTGTATGTGGGCACCATGATGGCACAAATTGATGTTCTTTTAGATAATGGACATCGCTATTCAGAAATTGCCAATGAATCTGTAATAGAAGCTGTTGACTCACTCAACCCTTATATGCACGCACGTGGTGTTTCTTACATGGTGGATAATTGCTCACGCACCGCACGATTAGGATCGAGGAAATGGGCACCAAGATTTGAATATCAATTACGCCAAGAAGCATACGTTGCTATTGACGACCAAGAGGAACTTGATAGCTCTTTACTTGATAATTTTGACAATCATCCCATTCATGAAGCCTTGGCAGCATGTGCAGAAGTTCGACCATCAGTTGACATTTTTGTCGAATAGCATCACGCATTATATTCTGTAGCAATACCCTGAAGAATATCAAGGTTCGAAAGATTAGACTCATCTTGAATGTCGCTGGCAAAAGGAGCCAAAATAAGATCTGTTACTCCTGCCTCGAAATATTGAGCTATCTGCTCTGCTAATTGCACCTCGTTACCCAGCATAGCCACATCCGAAGGGCCTTCCACCTCACCATAATCAAGTATTCTTCGATAATTCTCTAATCGACCATAGACTTGAAATTTCTCTCCAGCCACAATTTTTGCATTCCGGATATCATCAGTCACGGAGAATGGCACCCCAGCTACAACACGTAATTGTTCTCTTTGTGCATTAGCAGATGCTGCATTTAGTTTAGGAATCACATGCCGTCTAAGTGCAGTTAGACCTGCCATCCAAGTAATCGTTCCATCTGCGACTTCACCAGCAACTTTTAACATCATTGGAGCCAGCGCAGAAATCATAATTGGCATTGGAGTCGAATCAATTAGATTGAAGGAACTCTCAATATTAAAAATATCACCTTGATAATTAGTATGCCCTTGCGTTGTTAATTCTCGAAGTATTTCAACGTATTCTCGAATATATAGTGCGGGACGATCGTATTTAAGACCCAATCGTTCTACACCTGGCCTATGCGAAGGCCCTATGCCTAATATCAAGCGATTGGATATAGCTGCATTAACAGTTGCAGCTTGTTGAGCTAAAACATGTGGATGTCTTGTATAGGTAGGGATAACACCAGTAGCTAATTCAATATTTTCAGTTTCTTTTCCTGCAAGAGCTATGGTAGTTAAGACATCAGTTTCGCCAGTTTGTGCAAACCAAAAACTGTCAAAACCTCTTTTTTCAGCATCGATTATCATTTTAATTTGATCATGCAAATTCATCTTTGTTGCTAATGCACCTATAAATAGTCCGATTTTCATATTTCCTCTTCCATATTTCTATCATTGAACAATTTTTTATTTCAAAATACCATTTCCACTGCAGCACTCTTTACGTAGACTTATTGGTGGAGGAGTGCTCGAGTGGTTTAAGGGAACGGTCTTGAAAACCGTCGTGGCGCATGCGTCACCGTGGGTTCGAATCCCACCTCCTCCGCCATTCTATAAAATACGAGAACGTAATTTCACCATTAAAAGTAAAAAAACCTATAAATTATATTAACCATGGAAAAAAATTCCCAAGAAAAACCATTTACACTCACCAGTGGCATAGCTCCATTAAGAGATAATCGTTTTCGATACCTATGGGCGAGTAGCGCATTTTTCTTTAGTGGCTATTGGGCACAAACTGTCGTACTAGGATGGCTAGCATTTGAACTTACAAATTCAGAATTTGCAGTAGCTAGTTTTACTGCGGCGCGTTTTTCTCCAATGCTCGTTGGGCCTATAGGGGGAATACTTGCAGATAGAATTGATCGTTTAAAAACTTTGAGGACCTCGGTAATTATTACCTTAGTAATTGGTCTGGTAATTGCAGGAATGGCTACATTTGGCCATTTGAATTATTGGTTAGTAGTTTTAGTTGGTTTTATAGGTGGTTTGACACAGGCACCACTAATGCCTGTTCGCTTTACTCTAATGATGGATATCGTTGGCAAACAACATCTTTCTAGCGCCAATGCTTTGAATATGGCAGCAATGTTTGGAAGTAGAATTATCGCTCCTGCAGGTGCTGGATGGATAATATCATCCTGGGGTCCAGATTGGGCGTTATGGTACAGTGCAGCATGGTTCCTACCTGCTTGGTTACTACTATTGTTCCCTATAACTGGTATTACTCGAATGACCAATTCAGTTAATGGACGTCTCCTATCCGATCTCATTGAAGGGTTTTCTATAGCTATTCATAATCGAGCAATTGGCGCAGTTTTACTTGCAACAATTGCAGCTAATGTACTTGCATTCCCTATTCTTCAAGCATTTTTACCTGTATTCGCAGAAGAGATTTTAAATGTCGGTGCCTCAGGGTTAGGTCTCCTTGTTTCAATGAATGGATTAGGAGCATTAATCGGTTGTTTATTGATTTCAACAATGGGTGATTTCTCTGGAAAAGGAAAACTTTATCTATCAGGAACAATATCATTTGGATTGCTATTAGCAATTTTCGGGTATGTAGACCAAATGTCCTTAGCAATAATTATAATCTTCATGGCTGGTATGGCGAGTTCAGGTTTCGGCGTCATGCAAAGTACTCTAATGTTACTATTATCACCGGAAGAAGCACGAGGAAGAGTCATGGGAGTATTAATGTTATCGATTGGAACACAACCGGTAGCACTTCTGATTCAAGGGGTTTTAGCAAACACATTCGGAGTCTCATTCACTACTATTGCATGTGGAATACTTTTGTCAATTTCCGTATTGTTAATTGCTTGGAGAAGTCCAGAACTTCGCAAGGAAATCTAGTCTAAAGGAAATCTATGAGCCCAGTTAGCGTAAACACTGAAGATTGCTTGGCACAACATTCAGGAATAATATCTGTTTCAAAGGAATTTCCTATTGATAATGATATCGAAATAATCAGAGACAAATGGGGAATACCGCATATAAAAGCAACCTCATCCCACGATATATTTTTTGCTCAGGGTTACTGTCTTGGACAAGATAGATTATGGCAATTAGAACTTTTCAGACACCTTGCATTAGGTAGGGCATCAGAGTTATTAGGTGAAGGTTTGATCCGCAGAGATCAACAAAATCGAAAACTAGGATTCGGTCGATACGCAGAAATTGACTGGGAAGCTCAAACTGAATTGTCAAAAATGATACTCCAGGCATATGCAGATGGAATCAATGCTGCAGCGACTTCAAATCCTTTACCATACGAGTTTCACATAATTGGCGAACCAAATGATCCTCATAAGATGCACCCTTGGGATCCCACCGATTCACTCGCAATATTGAAAATGGTTTCTGCAAATGCTCAATGGGCTAGTAAATTACAATATGGGAAAATTGCAAATAATCTTGGCGGCCAAGCAGTCGAAGCACTAATTCCAGATATCCCATTCGACACCTCATTAATCACACCTGCTGGTACACGATGGTTAGATGAAACACACCCTTATGCTATCGATTCTGAAGTGGCTGGTGGAGAACCAGATGGAATAGTAGGTGCTGGAGGAGGTTCAAATTGCTGGGTAATTGGAGGGGAGAAAACAACTACTGGGAAACCTTTGATCGCCGGTGATCCACATCTTGCAATCAGTATTCCCGCACAATGGTATTTACTACATATGGAATGTCCTGAATTTACTGCAGCAGGGCCTTGTTCACCCGGTTATCCTGGTCCAGTCTACTACGGCCATAATTCAAAAGTCGCATGGACAATGACACACGCACAAGGAGATAGATGGGACTTATATCGAGAAAAAATAGAATTCAAAAAAAATAATAGTAGTAGTAATCAAATTCCACACTCACAATTTGAATCAAAATGGGANCCCCTTAAAAAATTTAANGAAATATTTAATATCAAAAATAGNGAATCGCAAGAATTAGAAATATGGGAAACACACCATGGNNTAGTTATTAGTGGAAATCCTATNTCAGATAAAGAAGTAATTGCCGCAAAATGGGGACTTGCAGAGCCCACACATGATATGGACGCATTGTGGAAAGTTCTAAATGCAAAAGATAATAATGATTTACAGTTAGCTTTACAAAATTATGATTCAATCAGTGGTAATTACTGTTTTGCTGATCAAAGTGGCAATATTACATATCAATATGTGGGACGCATACCAAATAGACCTGGTTGGCTAGTACCTGTGCCAGGGTGGGATGGTAAACACGAATGGAAAGGAAGTATCCCAAAGAATGAATTACCTGCTGAGCACAACCCGAAATTAGGATATATCGTTACAGCAAATAATCGTACAACATCTTCAGATTACCCTTATTATCTAAGTTTTTCGTCTACACGTTTTAGAGCCGATCGTCTAAATACATTGATGGAAAATATTGATGTTTTCTCCAATGAAAGTATGACAACTCTACAAAGTGATATCTTAAGTTTGGCGCACTTAGAATTTGTACAACATGTTGCATCATCTACATTTTCCAACGAACTTGCACAAAACCTACAAGCACGCCTAGTTAAATGGGATGGTAAAATGCATGTGAATAGCTCAGAGGCAGTGTTGGCAAATGAAGCTCGTAATCAATTAGCGAAAGCTACAGTAGAGCAATATTTTAATTATGTTGAAGGCCTACCACCTCTAGCACCAACCTCGCACAATGTTCTACTAAGTGAAATGCATAAAAATAGCACTCTCATGTTAGATCAATTTGATAATTGGGATATGGCGATTGAATTTTCACTTCTAGAGGCATATAAAATTTTATCTGTAAAACAAGGCGATAATATAGACAATTGGCAATGGGGAGAAGAACACAAAATTACTTGGAAACATAATTTGGGACGAGATCCTGAATTTCGTTCTATTTTCGATCTAGATCCTATAGCAATGAGTGGCGACCGGAATACTGTTTGGAATGTCGGTACACCTTTAGGTGCCACAGGAATGCATGGAGTCAGTTATCGACAAATTCTCGATTTGAAAGATCTCAATTCTGCACTTGTCGTGATACCACCGGGCAATAGCGGACAACCTGGCTCACCTCACTATGCAGATCATATTGAAAATTGGATTGATGTAAAATATAACCCTCTATTTGTAAATTGGGACGACGTCCAATCAAACAAAGAAAGTGACCTCCGCTTAACTTAAAAATCCTTCAAGTTCTTCACGAGTAGGCATCGCCTCTTGGGCACCATGCCGAGTTACACATAAAGCTCCTGTAGCATTACCTATCCTTACAGCTTCCAATATTCCAGATCCAAGATTCAATGCAGCAGCCAAACCACCATTAAATGCATCACCTGCGCCAACGGTAGCAACAGGGTTGACAGAAAATGATGGAACTATCTGTGAAATATGCTCATTTTCAACCCAAGCACCTAACTCAGCCAAAGTCACTATCACAGTCCCTCCATATTCGTTACAAAGAGAGCTTGCTGCGGCCTGAGCAGATTCAAGATCAGAAACAGTAATACCAGTCAAATCTTCAGCTTCATGTTGGTTAGGTGTGAGTATATTTGCTAATTCAAGTAATCGATGAGAATCTTTACGGCTAGGTGCAGGATCTAAAATAACCGTAGCACCAAGAGAGCTTACCTTAGCCATAGCAACTTCCGTTGCTTGAAGAGAAATTTCCTGTTGCACTAAAAATATATCATTCCGAGAAACTTCTAAATTATCTATAGCTTTTACTGAATAACTCTCATCAACCAGCATATTAGTGCCGTACACTGCGTTGACAGAATTTTCACCACTGTCATCAATCAATATCATAGCAACACCAGACTGAGCGTCTTCAACAGTGCCTAAAAAATCAGTGCGCACACCTGTTGATTCAAGGTAATCTCGTAGTTCTTTTGAATAACGATCATCTCCTAAAAGGCCAATCATATCCACAGTATCCCTACCAGATAAAATTCGTGCAGCAGCTACAGCTTGATTAGCACCTTTACCTCCAGGAGTTACAGAAAAACTCTTGCCTTCTTTTGTTTCACCACGATCAGCTATTGACTCTGTTTCAATGATAAAATCAATATTTACACCACCAAGAACAATTATCGACAAAGTAATATCCATCTTCTATTCAATTTTATTTAAAATTAATCTTACTACGCTCTTGAACCAAGTCTAGTCAGTGCTACGATGCCATCTGAACATATCAATTTAATTTTGTACCGAGAGAACGGATTACCTCTATGAAATTACATGAGTTCCAAGCAAAAGAACTTTTATCACAATACGGGATTCCTATTCCACAAGGAAAAGTAGCATCAACACCTGATGAAGTGGTTGATATAACCAACGAACTTGGTGGCAAAGTAGTTATTAAAGCTCAAGCACATACTGGAGGAAGAGGGAAAGGCGGGGGAGTTAAAATTGCAAATAATGCTGATGAGGCGCGTCAATCAGCTACGGAAATTATCGGTATGCAATTAATCACCCATCAGACAGGCCCAGAAGGATTACCTGTGCATTCCGTTCTCGTCGAAGAACAAATTGAAATTGAAAGAGAACTTTACCTTAGCATTGCTATTGATAATGCATCTGGAATGCCAATAGTTATCGCATCAGCATCAGGTGGTATGGATATTGAAGAAGTCGCAGAAAACGATCCTGCAGCTATCCAAAATGAACTTGTTCACCCAGAATGTGGTTTTCAGCCTTTCCAAGGACGGACGATTGCATTCAAAACTGGTTTAGATGGTGATCTACTAAGACCGGCCACAGAACTCATTAGTAATTTAGTTACAGCGTTTGAAGACAATGACGGAACAATCGCTGAAATCAACCCATTAGTGGTAACAAAAGATGGTCAACTAATTGCTGCAGATGCAAAATTTTCGACTGATGATAACGCTGATTTTCGACAGAAAGAATTAATTGAAAATCGTGATACCTCGCAAGAGGATCCCCGTGAAGTAGAAGCACGTGATGCAGGTATCGACAATTATGTAAAACTCGATGGGAACATTGGTTGCTTAGTCAATGGAGCTGGTTTAGCGATGGCCACCATGGACGCAATCAAATTCGAAGGAGGAGATCCTGCTAATTTCCTAGATATCGGAACAGCCAATAGTGCTGATGCAGTAATAGCTGCATTGAAAATTATTTCTGAAGATCCTGATGTCGAAGCAGTATTAGTAAATATATTTGGTGGTCTTGCACGTACTGACATCATCGCTGATGGAGTAGTTCAAGCTAAAAAAATTGGACTCCTGAAACAACCTACTGTGATAAGACTAGCGGGCACTAATGTGGAAGAAGGTTTGCAGATTCTAGAAGATTCTGGACTAGATCTAATTCGTGCAGATGGTTTTGCTGAAGCTGCACAAAAAGCTGTAAAAGCTGTAGAAAATTAATTAATCAGAGAATAAGGATTATCTTATGGCAGTTCTATTAAATGAAAATAGTCGTGTATTAATTCAAGGGTTCGGTGGTGCAGGACAAAGAGAAGCAGCCAATTCCCTTGCTTTTGGTACAAAAGTAGTATGTGGAGTCACCCCAGGTCGCGGTGGCCAGATTATGAACGATGTACCGGTTTTGAATACTGTCCGTGAGGGGGTTGAACAATATGAGGCAAATGTTTCTTTAATCTTTGTCCCCGCACCATTCGCCGCTGACGCTATCATCGAAGCTGCTGATGCTGGGATACCTACGGCAATTTGCATCACTGAAGGTATCCCTACTCTGGACATGATAAAAGTCAAATCTTATCTCCAAAAATCAACTACAAAATTAATTGGTCCAAATTGTCCTGGAGTAATATCAGTTGCTGAAAGAGCCCGCGCAGGGATAATGCCGGTTGATGTTTACACTCCAGGTAATGTAGGTGTGATATCAAGATCAGGAACTTTAGTCTATGAAAGTGTCGATCAATTAACCAGATTAGGTATCGGACAAAGTTCTAGTGTTGGTGTGGGAGGTGATCCAATCATCGGAACTTCTCAACAAGAAGCGTTAGCATTATTTGAGCAAGATACGGAAACAGCAGCTGTAGTATTAATTGGTGAAATTGGCGGTACCGCAGAACAAGAAGCCGCAGAGTATATTAAGGAAATGAGTAAACCTGTTGTTTCATTCATTGCTGGAGCTACGGCACCTCCTGGGAGAAGGATGGGACATGCAGGAGCAATTATTGCCGGTAAAGCAGGAACAGCAACTGCAAAACAAACTGCCCTACGTAATGCTGGTGCAACAGTTGTAGAATCACCATCAAGGATTGGAGAGACAATGTTGGAAGTTCTTCAATCAGAAGGACTAACCTAACGATCCTTTGAATCTAACAGAAATGTCACTGGACCATCATTACATGAATAGACTTTCATGTGTGCTTGAAATCGTCCTGTCTGTACAACAATGTTGTTATTGATTTTTAATAACATTATTAATTCGTCAAACATTTTTCGAGCTTGATCTGGCTTTGCAGCTTCAAAATATGATGGTCTACGACCTTGACTTAAATCTGCATACAACGTGAATTGTGGAACCACAAGAATCGATCCTGAAATCTCTTTCAAGGAATAATGAGGAAAATTTTTCTCATTTGGAAAGATTCTCAGATTGATTATTTTTCTTACCAGCCAATTTACATCTTCCAATAAATCAAAATTACCAATAGCTAGTAAAACTAGTAGTCCTTTATTAATAGATCCAATTACTTCACTATCCACAATGACTCGAGCTTCATCGACCCTTTGAATTACTGCACGCATTTAGTCATTTTTAGCATCGGTATGATGAGGTTTCTGGGGAGAATCATCACTTTTATTATTTTTAGTAGAAGAATTTCTAGAATCAGTTACGTAAAATCCATTACCCCTAAAGGATAAGGCAGGCATTGACAATTGTCGTTCACTTAAGGATCCACATTTCGGACATAATGCAGGATCGTCACGTTCCAGTACTTTGCGTACCAGTTCAAATAGTTTTGGACATCCACGTTTACGGGGAGCTGAATGTAGGTATTCATAAGTTGGCATAAGCACACCTTCAATAAGATAATCTTTTATCACTATCGATCATAATCACGTGATTTTTTATATATTGCAAGATTTAGAAATTAATTTCCCAAAATTATCGACCAAAATATTATTAATTGTCTAGCTCGTGAGCTAAATCAAGACTTATAATGTCAGTTCGAATAAGTAAGCCGACGTCTGCCTTAACTACCAGTTAAGGTAAATTTATACGTTGGAAGAGTAAATATAGGAGTACAAAGTGTCCCCCGCTATAACTATGCAACAATTACTTGAGTCAGGTGTACATTTTGGACATCAGACTCGTAGCTGGAATCCTCATATGCGTCCTTTCATTTTTGGAGAACGTAACGGAGTCCATATTATTGATTTGGCTCAAACAGTAGTAAGGCTTGATGCTGCACTTGAAAAAATCAAGGAGGTGTCAGCGAGTGGTGACAAAATTCTTTTTGTTGGCACGAAAAAACAAGCACGTATGATTATTCAAAGAGAAGCAGAAAGTATTGGGATGCCATATGTAAACAATCGATGGCTAGGAGGAACTTTAACAAACTTTTCAACGTTATCCAAACGTATTGAATATTATAACGAACTCAGTTCAGGTTTTGATTTGGGAACTAGTGATGAAATCAAAACCTCTGATTCGGAAGATGATGCTTCAAATACCGATATTGAGACTAAATCAGTAAAACAAACTAAAAAAGAACGTGTGATGTTGCAAAAAGAATTTGAGAGATTAACTAGATCTTTTTCAGGATTAAGATCATTAGAACGCACTCCTGGAGCTCTATTTATTGTTGATCCTGCGTTAGAAGAGATCGCTGTTCGTGAGGCAAATCGTGCAAAAATTCCTGTTATAGCGATGTGTGATACTAATGCTAATCCGGACCTAATTGACTACCCAATTCCATCTAATGATGATGCAATCCGAGCAATTGAGTTAATGACTAAATTAGTCTCAAAAGCTATTCGTGAAGGAGTAGCTGTAAGTAATATTGAACAAGAATTTCAAGAGGCAGCAGAGTCATCAAGTCCGGAAACTCCAGTTAATACTCTTGAGGGAATTGGTAATGCTGAAAATGAACAACAAGTACAAGTTGAGAGTAATGATACAGAACAATAAATAATTATTATTTTTGAGAACGGATTTTAATGTGGTTACTACTGATGAAATAAAGCGGCTGAGAGAAGAAACAGGCGCTGGTATTATGGATAGCAAACGTGCGCTTGAAGAAGCAAAAGGTGATTTTGATACTGCAAAAAAAATAATTCGAGAGCAAGGCGTAGCTTCTGCAGCCAAAAGATCTGACCGAGAAACCGGACAGGGAATAGTTCAATCTTATATTCATGGTAATGGTAAAATAGGCGCTCTCATCGAACTTCAATGTGAGACAGATTTTGTTGCACGCACAGATACTTTTCAATCTTTAGCACATGATTTAGCTATGCAAGTTGCCGCTATGAACCCTCTTGCATTGAATGTTGAAGACGTTCCTGATGATTTTTCAGGAGCAAAAGAATCCAATGCCCTTTTGACACAAACTTTCATTAAAGACAATAGTCAAAAGATCGATGATTTAATCCAAAGTGCGATTGGTCAAACTGGTGAAAACATTAAAGTTGCACGTTTTGTACGATTTGAAATTGGAACATAATTGTTTCAAAGATTTTATCTATGGAGTGACAAATGGATCGTGAAATAGTATCAGACATGCAGGAACGCACCAATAAAGCATATGAATCATATGAAAATAGCCTAAATAGTATTCGCACCGGCCGAGCCAACAGTTCTTTGGTTGAGCAGCTAAGCATTGAACACTACGGACAAAAAATGCCCCTCAATCAATTGGCAACACTAGGAACACCAGAGGCACAATTAATCACCATACAACCTTGGGATAAAAGCGCTATAGAACCGATCATGAAAGCTTTACAGACAAGTGAACTAGGTATAACACCACAAAGTGATGGATCGATAATACGTCTCCCTATTCCTCCTCTAACAGAGGAACGTCGCTTAGAAATGGTAAAACAACTTCATAAAAAAACAGAGGATGCAAGGATCTCTGTACGAAATTCTCGTAGAACATGTATAGACACAATTAAACAAACCTTAAAAAACGGTAGTTTTTCAGAGGACGAAGCCCATCAAATTGAAAATGAAATAGAAAAAATTACACAAGATCAGATTGAAAAATTAGAACAACTTGGTAAGCAAAAAGAACAAGAACTCTTAGTAGTTTAATTTATAGCGTCTTTTAGTAAAACCCAAGGAAAAAAAGTGGCACCATGCAAGCTTCCCAAACTTATCCATCACATGATAGTGAACATATTCCTTATCATGTCGCTATTATCATGGATGGCAACGGACGCTGGGCAAATAGCAGGTCACTCAACCGTACTGAAGGTCATCAAGAAGGTGCCAAGGTAATACCGAGTATCGTAGAAACATTCGGAGAACATGGTGTAAAAATGTTAACCCTCTTTGGATTCTCAACTGAAAATTGGGGACGGCCAAAATCTGAAGTAGAAGCTATTCTAAGTCTGGCAAAAGACTTCATTGATGAACACTTAGAAGAACTACATAAAGCAAACGTAAAACTGAAACATCTAGGTAGCCTTGAACAACTCCCATACTGGTTAAAAAATCGAGTTCAACACGCTGTACAAAAAACCAGTAATAATTCGGCTATGACTCTAAATCTTGCTTTCAACTATGGAGGAAGAGCGGACATTATTTCTGCAGTAAAGCAACTCATAGATGAAGGATTCACAACAAATGAAATTACAGAACATTCAATCAGTAATCGTCTAGCCACTGCGGGTTTACCTGACCCAGATTTATTAATACGCACGGGAGGTGAAAATCGCTTATCGAACTTTCTTGTTTGGGAAGCAACTTATACTGAATATTATTTCACTGAGACACTTTGGCCTGATTTTGGTCCATTGGATATTGAAAAAGCCATCAAAGAGTACGGAAGACGTCAACGTAGATTCGGTCTAATTACCGATTAAAAGAAAAACATTAATTTTGTTAATTAATAGATTAATTGTGGCCATTATTGGACTCCCGCTGACAGTATTATTTATATTGTCACCCGAACCTATTTTTGCAGCAATTACAGAGATAATTCTAGCTATTGCAACTATCGAAATCATCAGAAATCGTGTTGTGAATAATACACGCCATGACCTTTTAATCTTGGGTACAGGTGCAGCTGCTACTGCATTTATTGCTGCATTTATCCGAGTTGGGGTTCAAGATGCAGTTTGGATCCTATTAATACCCACTGCGATCATAATCTGGTCAATTTTTACATCATACAAATGGACAAAAACAACAATTTATTGGTGGAGCATGTCTGTCATATATATCAGTACTTTAGGAAGTCATTTCATATTAATTAATCAAATAAATAACGGACAAAATTGGATAATACTAATGTTAGGTATTGTATTTGCGACTGATACAGGTGCGTATACGATAGGAAAACTTTTTGGAAAGCATAAATTAATTCCTTCTATCTCACCAAATAAAACTTGGGAAGGTGCATTTGGAGGGTATTTCGTAGGAATATTAATAGGTGGAGGAATTATCTACATACTGAACACTAACTTAAGCACATCTTTAATTATCTTATTCTCTTGTCCAGTAATAGCGATGATCGGTGATATTATCGAATCTCAAATTAAAAGAAAACTTTCAGTTAAAGACATATCAAATATTTTACCTGGTCATGGTGGTATCTTAGATCGTATAGACTCTATTTTATTCACTGCACCTTGGGTCTATTGGGTAATTATATGGATCAACTAAAAACGATAGCGGTCATCGGCTCCACAGGATCGGTGGGAGAGCAAGCTCTCGATGTTATACGATCTATGCCTGAAAAATTCAAGGCACTAGCACTAGCTGCGGGATCCAATCAACAAAGACTCGAAGAACAAATAAAACAATTCCAACCTAAAGCAATTTTTCTTGCTAGTGGCTTACCTACAACAACTAATATTGAAAAAAATATATATCAACCCCTCGAGGAAATAGTAGTTAGAGATGATATCGATATAGTGCTCGCAGCAAGCTCTGGACTCGACGGACTTCCTGCAATACTAGCTGCCCTACGAGCAGGTAAAAAAGTAGCCTTAGCAAACAAAGAAGCATTAGTTGTAGGAGGTCCAGTAGTTAGACAGGCTCTAGAATTTGGAGAACCTTATGGTGCAGAATTAAGACCAGTCGACTCTGAACATTCTGCTATTTGGCAATGTCTCTGGGGAGAATCAATTGACCAAGTTGATCAATTGATTCTTACAGCATCTGGAGGTGCATTTAGAAATCTCAGTATCAGAGAGCTGGACAATGTTACTCCAACTGAAGCTCTAAAGCATCCCACATGGCAAATGGGGCCAAAGGTGACTATCGATAGTGCGACACTTTTTAACAAAGGATTAGAGGCGTTGGAAGCACGGTGGTTATTCGATCTCTCATTAGAAAAAATAGATATTCTACAACATCGTGAAAGCGTTATACATAGTATGGTCACATTTATAGATGGTTCTGTGAAAGCGCAACTTGGAGTTCCAGACATGCGTTTACCCATCCAGATTGCACTTTCTTATCCAAATCGACTACCGATCCAACCTGCTCCAAAACTTGATTTAGCAAAATATGAATCTCTGAACTTTGCTAAAGTCGACTCCGCAAAATTTCCAGCACTCGAAATTACACTCGAGGCAGGTAGGCGTGAGGATACTACTGCAGCTGCTTTGTCTGGTGCTGATGAAGCAGCTGTAGCTCATTTTCTAAATGGACAGTGTCGATTTACAGATATTGCAAAATTATTACATAAAGCCATGCAACAACATAAACCACAAAAAAATCCCAACCTAGAAGCATTACTGGCTGCTGAAAAATGGGGACGAAATTTTGTCACTGAAATGTTAAAAAATGGCGAAAGAATTTAATGCAATGAAAATACAAAAAGCGATTACTCCCTTAATTATTGTGCTGCTCATCATTGCTGGTTTAATTTTTGCAAGAAGTGCTTTTAATTCAGCCATCCTTTTTTTACTCATCATTATTGCACTCGTGATGGCACATGAAGCAGGTCATTTTTTCTCAGCAAAACTTTTTGGTATCTATGTGCATGAGTTTGGATTAGGGTTTCCTCCCAGAATAGCCATGATAAAAAAAGGTGAAACAGAATATACACTCAATGCCATACCACTTGGAGGATTTGTAAAACTTGAAGGAGAAGAAAACCCTGATCATCCAAGATCTTTAGCAGCAAAACCAAAATGGCAACGCTTTATAGTACTTTTCGCAGGTATAGCTGTGAATTTTCTATTGCCTGTATTGCTGTTCGCATTAGCGTTTACTTGGCCCCATGAAGTTCCTATTGGAAGGGCAATGGTAACCAATGTAATACCTGAAGGACCTGCAGCAATAGCAGGAATTAAAGTTAATGACCAAATTTTTTCAATTGATGGTCGTGATGCCAAAAACCTACCTGAGGCAAGTCGTCTCATCCGCTTGAAGGTAGGCGAAACTGTAAATGTTACTGTTCGTAGAGATGGCAACTTAATCAATATCCCTGTCTATGCACGATGGAGTCCACCCGAAGGACAAGGACCAACAGGAATAAGTATCGGATATTCTGTCGTTGCACCTGATGGTAGACCTTTTACCGAAAAGGAATCCTTACCACCTTGGGAATCAATCCCAATGGGGATTCAACAAACTTGGGATACGCTTATTCTCGTTCGGAATGAAATTGCTTCATGGGGTGGACAATCTGGTAGCCCTCAATTTGCTGGCCCAGTTGGAATTGGGCAAACAGTGGGTGAAATCGTTGGAATCCAAGAGACCCCTAGTGCAGCAGTATCACCATTACTTGAAATTACTGCATTGCTGTCCATAAATTTAGCAATAATTAATTTATTACCCTTACCTATGCTAGATGGTGGACGTATATTTTTTCTGCTACTCGAAATCATCCGTCGAGGCAAAAGAATCAATCCTCAAAAGGAGGCCATTGTCCATATGATTGGTTTTTTCGCCTTTATAATGCTTGCCTTAATTATCACTTTTTTCGATATAGCAAGAATTACATCCGGAGAATCTTTAATACGGTAATCGTTTTTTATTCATTACGTACTATAATTTAATCTAGACTAGCAATACTAGTAAATCAATCCTTACGAAGTGGAAGGGAATTGATGAAACAAAGGAACCCTACACGCACAGTTCCTGTTGGAAATATTAAAATTGGAGGAGAATCTCCAATTGCTGTTCAGTCCATGGCTGCTACACGCACTCAAGATATAGAAGCGACTGTCAGGCAATTAAACTTAATTCACGATGCTGGCGCTGATTTAATTAGAATAGCTGTAGATTCGAAGGCTGATGTAGAAGCGTTAGCAATAATAAGAAATTACACAGAGGACCTAAGTATTAATTTATCGGTAGATTTACAAGAAAATTATCGACTTATCTCTGATGTTGCTCCTCTAGTTGAGAAAGTCAGATACAACCCCGGGCATCTTCATCATCATGAGAAAGAGAAAGATATTGCAGAAAAAGTAAAATTTATTGCTAACACCGCATTCGAAAATAATATCGCATTAAGAATAGGGGTAAATTGTGGTTCAGTTGATCCAATTCTTAAGCAAAAATTCGGAAAAGATGACGTAGGTGCAATGGTAGAAAGTGCTTTGCAACACGCACAACTTTTGGATGACCTAGGTTTTGATAAGTACGTGGTCTCTCTAAAAGATTCAGATTGGCAAAAAGTCTTAGAAGGAAATCGTCGTTTTGCCTCTATCCGTCCCGATATCCCTTTACACCTTGGAGTCACAGAAGCAGGAATGCCACCTGAAGGCATCATTAAAACTCGTGTGGCTTTTGAACAGCTCATTTCAGAAGGAATCGGTGATACCATTCGAGTTTCTCTTACTCTGCCTTTTGATAAAAAAGGACAGGAAGTTACAGTAGCGCGAGAAATTCTTAATGATATTGATAATGGCAGGGTCAGATCTGTTCCTAGCAACTTTGGGCAAGGTTTAAATATTATTAGCTGTCCATCTTGCTCTAGAGTAGAAAATGAAAAATTTATAGAGCTTGCCCAACAAGTTAAAGTAATGTCAGAATATGCAAAAGATCATAATCTTACCATCGCAGTAATGGGATGCAGAGTTAATGGACCTGGTGAAACAGATGATGCAGATATTGGAATGTGGTGTGGTCCTCTAGGAGTAAATCTCAAGCGAGGGGAGGAACTTATCGGGCATTTTGGCTATGATGACGTGCTAGGTGAGACAAAAAAAATACTCGATGAAATGATAAATGAGATTGAACCTGTTAAACAAATTTAAACAACTTCGTTGCTCAACACTCAAGACGCTTTTATCCTCAGCGCCATGAGAATGTCTAAACAATTTGGCCGTACTCTCCGTGAAGCACCTGCTGATGCGGAGACAATCTCTCATCAATTATTGGTGAGAGCAGGGTTCATAGACCAATTAAGTGCAGGTGTCTACTCCTATTTACCTTCAGGATTAAAAGTAAAGAAAAATATTGAAAGAATTATCCGCAAGGAAATGGATACATCCAATGGTATAGAAGTACTTCTGCCGACCATTCAACCATCAGCTATCTGGGAAATATCTGAGCGACTTTTTACTATGCAAGATGTTTTATTCAAACTAGAAGACAAACGTGGTCGTACAATGGTACTGGGTCCTACTCATGAAGAAGTAATTACTACTTTATTTTCTAAATTCGCGAACTCATACCGAGATTTACCAAGAATTTTATATCAAATACAAACAAAACTACGTGATGAGACTAGACCTAGAGGTGGTTTGGTCAGAGTCCGAGAATTCACAATGAAAGATGCGTATTCTTTTGATCTAGACGAAAAAGGCCTTGATGTGTCTTATAATTCAATGGTTGATGCTTATCACCAAATATTCAATGCCTGTGAAATCCCAATAGTTTCGGTTGAAGCTGATTCAGGTGCAATAGGTGGAAAAGGCTCACAAGAATTTATATTTTTAACAAATAGTGGTGAAGATACAATCTTAATTTGCGATCAATGTGATTATGCAGCAAATCAAGAAAAAGCGGAATTTATTCGACCAAAAAAAACAACTTCACAACCACTCGACATAGAAAAAATAAAAACTCCTGAAACAACAACAATAGATCAGCTCGTAAACTTGCTAAAAATTGACAAGAGTGACACAGCCAAAGCAGTTTTATATATGGCTACACCTCGGACTGACGATACATCTTTCCCTATATTTGTAGTTATACGAGGAGATTTAGAAATAAATGAAGTGAAATTAATGAATCTTGTTGATGCTAGAGAAATAACCCCCATGAGCGATGAGGACCTCTCTAGATATAATATAGTCTCTGGGTACGCTTCACCAATAGGGATAACTTCAGAAATTAGAATTATTGCAGATATTTCGATCACTGAAACATCAAATTTAGTATCTGGTGCAAATGAAGTCGGTTATCACTTAACGAATACGAATTATTCAAGAGATTGGGTGGCATCTGATATTGCAGATATCGCAATAGCAGATGATGGAAACACATGTGCAAAATGCACCGGGCATAAAGAAGGTAACCTGAAAATTTCACGTGGTATTGAAATGGGTCATGTGTTTAGACTTGGGAAAACTTATACCTCAGTTTTTGAAACAACTATACTTGATCAATCTGGGAAACAATTAACACCTATCATGGGTTGTTATGGTATAGGAATCGACAGAATTCTTTCCGCTGCTGTCGAAGCACATCATGACCAAGATGGTATTATTTGGCCAAAACAATTATCTCCATATAACATCCATCTTACTGCCCTTAACTTTGAACAAGATTCTACAGTGGCCGAAGAGGCAACAAAGTTCTACGAAAAGATTCAAGATGCAGGCTTAACTGTTTTATTTGATGATCGAGATGAAAACCCAGGGGTAAAGTTCAAAGATGCAGATCTTATAGGGATACCAATCCGAATTACTATCTCTAGCAGAAATAATGCTGAGAATGTAGTAGAGCTTAAATTGAGAAATTCTGAAACATCAGAAAAAATAAAGAAAGAAAATATTATTGAAGTTTTACAACAGCTTTCGAAATAGATTGATATACAAATCTGTTGAGGGTCATGTAAACAAGGTGATACAATTTAGCTGCACACGGATTTAGTTAAAGCGTGGGCTTTGACCCGCGTTTTTTTGTGTTTTTAGGTAAACGTTAAGTAAGATTGTTGAATATTTATGAAAAATGAGTTTGTTGCAGCGATTACACAGCTATCTGCAGAGAAGAATTTAAATTCTGATACTGTATTTGTGGCAGTTGAAGCAGCATTGTCATCTTCATTTCGTAAAGATGATCTTCAATACGCAAGTATTGAAACTAAAATTGATCGAATAACCGGCGATATCTCTGCTTGGCAAACGTGGGCGATACTGGATGATGATGAAATAGAAGATGATGAAATAGAATTATCACCTGAACGAGCTAAGGAACTGGGATTCGGAGAACTTGAAATCGGTAGTATCGTACGCAAACCTATTGAAATTACTGGAGATACCGGCCGTATCGCTGCACAAACAGCTAAACAAGTAGTATTACAAAGATTACGTGATGCGGAGCGAGACTCTGTTTTTCAAGATTTTTCAGGAAAAGAAGGCGAACTAATTTCTGGAACTGTTTTACGAGTTGAAAGAGGCCGACAGCAAGTGATTCTAGATCTAGGGCAAACAGAAGCTGTACTACCTTATTCTGAGCAAATACGCTCTGAGCATTATCGAGTAGGACAAAGAATTAGGGTTTATATCAAGGAAGTTTACCGTGCAACTCGAGGTCCACAAGTATTAGTCTCACGTGCGACTCCTGATCTTCTAGGAAAATTATTAGAATTAGAAGTACCTGAAATTTCTAGAGGTTCAATTGAAATCATTAATATCGCTCGCGACCCAGGATTTCGTAGTAAAGTCGCAGTAGCATCCAAACAGCAAGGTATAGATCCAATTGGTGCCATTGTTGGAGTTCGTGGTGCACGTATACAAAATATAGTCAATGAACTTAATGCTGAACGCATCGATATCATTCGATGGGATCCCAATGAGCTTGCTTATACAGCCAATGCACTTAGTCCAGCAGAAGTTGTTTCGATCAATATTGAGAACGAGACTAATACTGCCTATATTGCTGTGCCAGATCGTCAGATAAGTCTTGCCATTGGTAAAGAAGGTCAGAATGCTCGTCTTGCGGCAAAGCTCACTGGATTAAGACTCGATATTTGTGGAGAAGGATCTATGATTGAAGCAGGGAAGGATTTATATCCGCCTCCTGAGCCGGACATGGAAGCTATATTCACTTCAGACCTTGATCGAAAAGAGTCAACTGCTGAAACTTCTATTTTAGATGAAGTTGCACCTTCACAGGCCGCTTATGGCAGGCCAGTCTTACCTGGCGAACAAACTGAGATAATCACATCCAATGATAATATTACTGTACAAGAACCTATAGAAATACAACTCACACCTGAACAAGAAATTTTAGAAGAACTGCTAGAGACTGATACCCTTCCAACTGACATTCCTTCAGATACAACAACAACGGAAGAAATAGCTCCACCATCTGATCAAGAAGAACCTCGTGTACTTCGTTTTGCAGATGAAATTCGTGAATTAAGATTGCAAGAAGAAGATCGTGAACGAAATCGCCGAGGAAAAAATCGCCGAAGAACTGGTACAGATTCTCGATCTACTCGCAGACGTGGACGTCAAGATTATGATTTGGATGAAGATGAAATCGAAGCTGCACTTCATGGTGAAAGCTATGATGATGGCAACTACGATGATTTTGACGATGAATACGATGATTAGAAATACAGTTGTTAAGTATTGTGTAAAGGATCACCTATATGGCTCAGGAGACCCCTACGGAGAACTCAACTGTTCGTATTCCAACAGCATTAGCAGTTGGTGAACTTGCAGAAATTCTCAATATTTCTGCCATAGATATCATCAAAGAACTCATGAAAAATGGTGTGATGGCAAATGTCAATCAGGTCATTGATTTTGATACCGCAGCTATAGTTGCAACTGATCTAGGATTTGAGTTAGAAGAAGAAACAGAAGCGATAGATTATTCAGAAGCATCGTCAGCTGAACAATTGACCACTCGAAGCACTTCCTTAAGAATAATTGACCAGGACAACATAAATTCCCCCACTCGCCCTCCTATAGTGACNATTCTTGGACACGTTGACCATGGAAAAACNACTTTATTAGATCAAATTCGACGTACAAATATAGTCGAAGGNGAAGCTGGNGGTATAACCCAACATATTGGGGCATATCAAACTCAAACTTCTGATGGCCGTTTGATTACCTTTATCGATACTCCTGGACATGAAGCATTTACTGAAATGCGAGCTCGAGGAGCACAACTTACTGANGTCGCAATCATTGTTNTCGCTGCAGATGACGGTNTAATGCCACAAACACGAGAGGCNATCGATCATGTAAAGGCAGCAGCAGTACCGATGGTTATAGCTATTAATAAAGTGGATGTTGAAAATGCGGATGTACCGCGAACAAAAGCACAATTACCNGAAGTAGGTCTGGTTCCCGAAGAATTTGGAGGAGATCAAGTTGTTGTTGAAATTTCTGCATTAGCTGGTACAGGTATAGAAGAATTGCTTGAAAATGTATTGTTAGTCTCTGATTTGGATGAACCAAAAGCTGATCCCAATCAACCAGCAATAGGGGTCATATTAGAAGCATCAAATAACCGACATAAAGGACCTGTCGCTACTGTCTTAGTACAAGCAGGTACGTTGCACCAAGGAGATGCGATCATTAGTGGTTTATCGAGTGGTCGCATCCGTGCAATGTCAGATTATTCTGGCAATAGAATAGAAAATGCTGGACCATCTACCCCAGTTGAAATCACTGGATTAAACTCTGTTCCACCTGCAGGGGAGCGGTTTGAAATCAGAGGAAGCGAAAAACTAGCGAAACGTGAAGCCACAGATCGTCGGAGAGATTTTGAGGCGGGCAATACTGGGCGAGAAACAGTAACATTAGACTCTTTGTTCGGAGAAATCCATCAAGGAAATATAGAAAACATGCATATCATACTTAAAGTTGATGTGCATGGATCATTAGAACCACTTGTTCAAACACTTGAAGAACTTAATGAAGAAAATATAAATCCGCGAGTTATTCATGCATCGGTTGGATCAGTGAATGAATCAGATGTACAACTTGCTGTTGCATCACAAGGCATCATTATTAGCTTCAATGTACAAATTGAAAATGGAGCACGTTTATTAGCTGAACAAGAAAAAATTGAAATTAGAGAATATTCTATTATTTATGATATCGTTCAGGATATTAATAAAGCGGTTCAAGGTTTACTAGAACCGATTTTTGAAGAAGAGCAAGATGCATCTGTGGAAGTTCGTCAAGTGTTCCGTAAGGGAAGGAGGAATGCTATAGCGGGAAGCTATGTCAGAGATGGAAGTATCTCACGTTCAAGTAAAGCGAGAGTGATGCGTGAGGGCAATATTGTTCACGAAGGAAATATAGTAAGTCTAAAAAGATTCGAAGATGATGTTCGAGAAGTTAATACAGGACAAGAATGTGGAATTCAAATAGATGGGTTCAGTGAATTCCAAGAAGGTGATGAAATTATCTTCTATCACCTTAAACAAATCCGTTAGTAGAATCTTAAATGAGTAAACGAACTGAAAAAGTAGCAGACCTCATCCAAGAAGTACTTGCTGAGCAAATTGATCGAAAATTAAAGCACCCAGATATTGCAAACTTAATGGTTTCGATTACTCGNGTAGATGTTACCCCTGATTTTGGCCATGCAAAGATTTATGTGAGCATATTAGGAGATAGCTTAATAAGTGCTAAAGCAATTGACGCACTCATACATAGTGCACCTTATTTACATCGTCAACTAATACAAGAAATCCATTTACGTAGGATCCCTAAACTAGAGTTCATAGAAGATCGCTCTATGGAGGAAGCTGAACAGTTAAGTACGCTCTTCAAATCCATCGAGTCATCTATAAATTCAAAAAAAGAACTATGAACTTACGTGGATTCATAAATATCAACAAACCTAAAGACCTAACTTCTTTTGATGTTGTTAGAGAAATTCGAAAAGCGACGAATGTCAAAAAGGTGGGCCATGCTGGANCTCTCGATCCTGATGCAACAGGAGTATTGCCAATTGCAATAGGACAAGCCACTCGCTTACTGCCTTTATTGGTTGATTCACCAAAAAGATACCGAGGTATAGTTAGATTTGGTATCAGCACAGATACATATGATTCATCAGGCACAATAATTACAAAAAAAAATGCATCGAACCTAACAAGAGAATCTGTAAATCAAAATTTAAAAGATTTCTATGGAGAAATCCTTCAGATACCACCTGCCTATAGTGCAATCAAAAAAAATGGAGTACGAGCTTATTCGATTGCCAGGAAAGGAGGAAAAATAGACCTAGCACCTAGAAAGGTACGAGCTATTGAATTAGTACTTAGGAATTTTGATAATCACAATACACAACACCCTACAGCAGAAATTGAAGTATTTTGCGAAAAAGGATTTTATATCCGTTCATTAGCGCATGATTTAGGTGAAAAATTGGGGACTGGAGCTCATTTAGAAAAGTTATCACGTACGCAGGTTGGTCTATTTAAATTAGAAAATTCAGAAGACTTGTACCATGCAAAAAAACTATTAGAAAATGATATTTCTGATCAAATAGTTGAAAATATCGATACAGTTGTTACACATTGGCCAGCAATTATTATTGGAACCAGCGATGCAAAACGAATATATAATGGGCAAGATATAATATTTACGAATACAAAAGTGTTTTCACAACAATTTAGTAATGCCAAAGCAAGATGTTATGGACCTAACGGAGAATTAATTGCCTTAGTAAAAAAAGATGAGATAACTAAAAGTTGGCACCCTTATAAAGTAATTAAAACTGACTAACTAGCATCAAGTGCTAAACGGTAAAAAGCTTCACTACGTGGATTCGATACTGTGTCAATTTTCCTCAATGCCAATAATGGTCTCATTGCAACGGGAGTGTCATCAAATCTCTTCAAAGCATGAAGTCCATTTTCTGCAATCCCTTCAGGTAAAACGCTACATCCCATCCCGAGATACACTAGCTGTTTTAAAACTTCAGGNCTATCACTTTCCAAAACGACGCGCGGAACAATACCTCGAGCAGCCAAACCTTGATCGATAAATGATCGAGTCTGTCTGCCACTTGGATAAAGAACCCAATCACTATCATCAATAGACTTTTGAGCACTTGAAGCATATAAAAATAGTGGTTCTTGCCTCAGCTCAGTAACATTAAAATCATCNACAATTGGTCCGAAGACAAATGCGAGATCAATATCTGACTGTCTTAATCTTTCCAGTAAATTAGCACTATGATCGACTACTAATTTCAAATCAACTTCAGGATACAAATTACGAAAATCTCTAACAGCAGCTGGTATCAAATAGAGACTGGCGGCATCAATCATTCCAACACGTAAACTGCCAACAGATCCTCTTTTAAAATTTTCAACCCACTGAATTACTTCACCTGAAGCATGAAGTACTTCTTGCGAAAAATCGAGAAAATGCTGACCAACTCCTGTCAATTCAAAACGACCACTTCTTTTCTTAAATAATGGGGCTTGAATACGTTTTTCGATTTCAGAAATAGCTTGTGATAGCGCTGGTTGGCTAACACCTAGATGCCGGCTAGCTCTAGTTACACTTTCTGAGCGATGCACTTCGCAAAAGTACATTAACTGTAAAAAACTAATTTTCAAGAAAGAATTTGGAGATTCTTTTTCCATATTATAAGTTTTCCTTATTTTACTATATAATANAATTCATTATATCAATATATATAACAATAAATAAAAATGGAAGAGTAATATGGCAGATCAAATTAATGTAGCAATCATTGGCTTAGGGAATTGTGCATCTTCATTGGTGCAAGGAATAGAATTCTATAAAGAAGCTGGTGCAGAGGATAAAATNCCGGGTCTAATGCATCCTGTATTAGGTGACTATCATATTAGCGATATCAATATCACTGCNGCATTTGATGTAGACAGTGATAAAGTCGGCAAAGATATTTCCGAAGCCATTTTTTGTGGTCAAAATAATACTTACAAATTTACNGATGTTCCAGAACAATCAGTCAAAGTAAGTAGAGGAATGACACATGATGGATTAGGGAAATATTTATCCGACGTAATTACANCTGCTGAAGGACCTACTGATGATATTGTAGGTATCCTAAAAGAAACCAATACACATGTCGTTATCAATTATTTACCTGTAGGTTCTGAAACAGCCACAAAATGGTACGTTGAACAGGTACTCCAAGCAGGTTGTGCTTTCATTAATTGTATTCCTGTTTTTATAGCAAGAGAGGAATATTGGGGTAATCGATTCAAGCAAGCAAATTTACCAATTATAGGAGATGACATAAAATCTCAAGTAGGAGCTACAATCTTGCATCGACTACTTGTTCGATTGTTTCAAGACAGAGGTGTTCAAATTGATCGTACTTATCAATTGAATTTCGGTGGCAACACTGATTTCTTAAATATGCTCGAAAGAGAAAGATTAGAATCTAAGAAAATATCGAAAACCAATGCTGTAACATCACAAATAGAATATGATGTTCCCGATGCAGATGTGCATGTTGGCCCTTCAGATCATGTACCTTGGCTACTTGATAGAAAATGGTGCCACATAAGAGTAGAGGGAACTACTTTTGGGAATGTACCACTTAACTTGGAAACAAAATTAGAAGTTTGGGACAGTCCGAATTCTGCAGGTGTAGTCATCGATGCAATAAGGCTAGCAAAAATAGGTTTAGATAGAGGTCTGTCAGGTCCATTGTTAGAACCTTCGGCTTATTTTATGAAATCACCACCAGTTCAAATTCGTGACGAAGAAGCTAGACTAGGGGTAGAAGCATTTATTTCTGGAGAAGCTTTAGATTCGCCAATTGTTAATATTGCTGAAAATAATTAGTAAAACAGATAATTTATGCTTTAAATGATCCATAGGCATTTCAACTATTACTATATCTAGCTATAGTAACANTGATGCAATTACTTCCGAAACAAGCCCCAAAAAATTTAATAGATCCGATCGTTAATTTTTTAATTTCACTAGGNATTACACCTAATATGCTTACTATAAGTGGATTTTTGGGAAGTATATTCGCTGCTTGCATGATCGCCACCGAAAATTTTTTAATTGGAGGCATCGCTGTCTTGTTTTTTAGCGGACTTGATATGTTTGATGGAGCCGTAGCTCGCAAAACAAGACAAAATAGTAAATACGGTGCAATTTTAGATTCAACATTAGATAGATTTTCTGAGATAGCTATATTGGGTGGAATATTTATTTACGCCATTAATGATCCTGATGAATTGTTAGCGATTTTGTGTTTTTTTGCATTAAGTGGATCATTAATGGTGTCATATATACGAGCACGGGGGGAAAGTCTAGGAGTAACTTTAGATAATGGATTCGCACCTCGTCCGGAACGAATAATAGTCATAGCAATAGCATTAATTTTTAATTTGGTGCTCTACGCTATGTTAATATTAGTTGCAATTACCTGGATCACAAGTATGCAGAGATTGATTAAGGCTAAAACACTTCTAAACAGCAAAAAAGGTGATGACTGATATGATACCGGGACCACTAGACAATTCAGACTCGCTTCAAATAAGCCGCTATCTGCAAGAACGCATGATTAACCGTGTTGGTATAGATGTCTGGATCAGAAACGATTCAGGGCTAATACGAACCGATCGTGATACCTGTACACACTGTGATGACATACTCTTGCTTAGCAGGCAATTAGTTAGTCTACACCCAGGATTATCTTTGACTAAATATGATCTTGATGAGCACTCAGACAGAGCAGATTCTGCAAATATTAATCTTCCTCCTTCTGTAGTGTTNCGTGGCTCAGGGAAATCTATAAAACTAAGTGGAATGTTCTCAGGAGCAATATTCCCAACATTGCTCGATCTGATTGGTTTTCTATCGCAGGGCACTTCTCCATTAGCAGATGAAGACTTGACTCTAATCCAATCAATATCAGACCCAATTCGTATTGAAGCTATGGTAACTCCATTTGACCCATTTTCTCCTCATATGATACGTCTTTTGGGGGCTCTTGCCACAGAAATCAAATTCATAGAACTAGAAATCATAGAATTAGCTCAATATCCCATCTTGGCGAAACAACGTAATATAACTGAAATCCCAACCATCATAATTAATGATAAAAGGTTTACAGGTGTTTGGGATTTAGAGCCGATGATTAATCAGATACACAAAGTCATAACTGGAGATTCCGAACCAACTATACGAGAAAAAATAATGAGTGTGCCCTACATCTCTGAAGAAGAAGCAATTGAAAGAGCTCGCGAAGAACTAGCACGGCAACAAGGTAACGTTGGATCAAATACTGGAGAAAATACAAGCCCAGGAGGTTTGATTATCCCTAATTAAGTGACTACGTTTGTTTCTTTTTACTTGGCCACTTCCAGACAAGTATCCCTAAAATAATCAAAAATAATGATAAAAGCACAGTTGCAATTACAATAATTAATCCAATCGATTGAACTGAATTATTAGCCAACTCATCATTCTTTTGTTCAGGACTCATACTTTCAGGCAAATTGCTTTGTCGAGAGCTAATGGTCCCTGAGCTAGGAGCAATACTAACTTGAGTTGGGATACTTAAGGGAACACGTGTAGCTACAGGAACACTAATCGCATTATTTGAAGTTGAAATTGAACTAAAAATTATTGATTCAAGACCATTCGCATTTCTCCATTGGTTATAAAGTTCATTAGTGTCAAAACCATAAATTTTATTCAGTGCATCATCAATGGGATTTCCAGCTTTAATCGATGCAAAAAGCTCAGCGAAAAGTTCTTCCCCGTTTTGACTAATTAGATAATCAACCGTTGACCATGATTGGCCATAAAAGAGATTAACTAAATTAGGATCATTCGATGGCGCTGTCAGTGATCGAAGATTTAATGTCTTATCTGAAGTTATAGCACGTTGTACTGCACCTTTATACGGACCAAGATTACCTTGCATATATACAGCTGTACCTTCATCCAACCAAGCAGGCACACGTGTGAATGGGCCATCACCAGCAACTTTTGTTACAAGATGAGCAGCTTCATGACGAACAACACCTACAGCAGGTTGAAAAGCAAAGATCAAGTCAGGAGCTACTCTTTGACCTTCGGTAGTAACACTAGAATCATAGACTGCAGAACGAGGACGCTGAGCCAATTCCCCTTCCCGTGGGGATCTCCACACTATCAACTTAACTGGATATTCAATATTAGTTTTCAAAAGTGCTTCTGTTTCTAAAATAGCACTTTTCATAGCAAGGAAACTTCTCATGGCATCATCGTTTTTTGAACCATACCAGTAAACACTAAATCGATCTTCTGAGAAGGATTGCCATTCATATCGTCCATCAAGAAAAACTAATCTTTCTTCCTCTGTAGTAATATTCTCTCCGTCTTTTTTATAAATTTCCCAGTGCACTAGCAAATGAGATCCTACAGGAATATAACGATCTGCACTTATCATCTCCATTGCAAAAACTGCCTGATAAGTAAGATCAGAAGATCTATTTATCTCAGCAATTCCATCACCACTTATATCACCATATGGGTTAAGTATTTTGTAGAAAAAACGTACTTCTTGAGGGGTTATCTGATCGTCAATATCGATGACAAATGCAGCATTGAGAGGATCTCGTGTCAGAATACTAGTCACCGAAACAGAAGCACTTTGGGCAAATAGTATTTGATAACACAATAAATAGAAAACTAACCCAATTAAAAAACCAACTCCACACTTAAAAATTTTTGCTTTATTAATTTCAACCATAAATTACACACTTACAGTGCTTCGTAAAAAAGCCACAATGAATTCATCTATGTCACCATCCAATACTTTATCTGTGTCACTAATTTCAACTTGAGTCCTTAAGTCTTTTACCATTCGATATGGCTGCAATACATAAGAACGAATTTGATTACCCCATCCTGCTTGAACATGCTCTCCTTTTAATTTCGCACGTTCTTCTTCAATTCTTTGAATTTCCAAATCCAATAATTTAGATTCAAGTACTTTCAAGGCACTTTCACGATTTCGTGATTGTGACCTTTCATTTTGACACGTCACAACAATTCCTGTGGGAAGGTGAGTAATACGAACTGCAGTGTCATTTTTTTGAACATTCTGTCCACCATTCCCACTAGCTCTATAAGTATCTACGCGCAATTCATCGCCATTGATAGCAATATTAATATCTCCATCACTCGCTTCTGGCACTGTCTCAACTAGAGCAAAACTAGTGTGCCTTGCATGCGCTGAATCAAAGGGAGAAATTCTAACTAATCGATGTACACCTTTTTCTGATTTTAGAAGACCGTAAGCATTTTCACCCATAATTTTTACTTCAACTGATTTTATGCCTGCTTCATCACCGCTATTGATTGCGAGAATTTGCGATTTAAAACCATGATTACCTGACCATCGCAAGTACATCCGCAATAACATCTCTGCCCAATCTTGTGCTTCTGTACCTCCTGCACCTGCATGAATAGAAAAAACAACATTTCGATCATCGTATTCATCACCTAGAATCAGACCTAGTTCTAATAATTCAAATTCTTTGTTTATTACATCCAAATCAATATTTAATTCATCTTGTAATAAATCACGTTCATCTGTTGGAGCTTCATCAACTAAAGAAAGTAAAGCTTGAATTTCGGACAATTTAAGTTCGAGTGACTGCCATGTATTAATTACCCCTTCCAGTTTCGATATTTCTTTCATCACATTCTGAGCATGATTACGATCATTCCACAGATCAGGAGATTCTGCAGTTTTCTTCAGTTCATCTAAATGGTCTTGATGTTGAGAAAGGTCAAAGTCGCACCTGTGTGTCACGGACTTTTTGCAAAAGTTCTGCTACTTTTTGTTCAATTTCTTGCATAAATTAATTTTCCTATGGAAAAACACTATTGACTAGTAATTAGCTTTTATGGTGTCTAATGTATTTTTTAACAACATCGCCCTTGTTATAGGACCAACACCACCAGGAACAGGAGTAATAGCTCCAGCTACAGTTTTTACATTTTCAAAATCAACGTCACCAATCAATCTATACCCACGTTTCCTTGAGGAATCATTTATACGATTAATTCCAACATCGACTACTATCGCTCCCGAACGAACCATATCAGCAGTAACGGTATTAGGATATCCAGTAGCAGCAATAATAATATCAGCTTCCAAGGTAATAGCTCTCAAATTTTTTGTACCTGTATGTGCAATAGTAACTGTCGCATTACCATATATATTTTTTTGAGCAAGAATCAATGCCAATGGTTTGCCAACTAAATTAGAACGGCCAATGACTACGATGTTTTTACCAACAATATCAATATTACTTCGGACTAACAATTCTCTTACTGCTAACGGAGTAGCTGGAATAAATCGAGGGTTACCTTGCAGTAGAAGACCTAAGTTTACGGGGTGTAAACCATCCACATCCTTAGATGGTGATAAGGAAGAATCAAGCAATTCTGAGTCCAAATGTGATGGCAAAGGTTTCTGTATAATGACAGCATTGATTTCGTCATTATTATTAACATCATCGATTAAATCCATTACTTCATTCATTGTTATAGAATCATTAAGTACAGAGAGTGAACTCGATATACCGACCTCCTCACAATCTTGCATTTTCAATCTCACATATGTTTGCGAAGCAGTGTTAGAACCAATCATTATTACTCGCAGATGAGGAGGGCATAGTCCATCACGAACTATTTGTTCCACTCCGTGTTTCACTTCGGAGCGTATCTCTGCTGCTACAGCATTTCCATCAAGAATATATGAATTCATACAATATCTATTGTAGCCTATAGAAACTATGAAACATCAATTTTAGTGACATATTAGGTATGCGAATGAGTACACATGCTATTGGGATAGACATAATTGAAACTGATCGTGTTCGGCGTGTTTTTCAAAAACATCCAATACGTTTCATAAATCGTGTCTATACGCCAGCCGAAGCAGCTTTTTGTAGAGGCAGAATTCCAGAATTAGCTGCACGATTTTCGGGCAAAGAAGCAGTAATGAAAGCATTAGGAACAGGTGCAAGATCAGTTGCGTGGCGTGATATAGAAATTTTACCCGACAGACGAGGAAAACCATTAGTCTATCTTTATGGAGGCGCCAAACTACGCTCAGACACAATAGGACTTGAAGCAATAGATATCACACTAACGCATTTAGATTCATTTGCAATGGCAGCTGTTGTATGCACACAGAAATACCCCGAAGAATCTCCAGAAATATCTCGTAAGAATTTAATCGAAAGACTAAAAGCACGTGGTCTACTAGCAAATATCACTGAAGAAGAAAGACTACCGGAAGAATCTTAACGCAGAAAATAGAAAGAATATTACTGTGAAAAAAATTGTCACAACTGAACAGATGCGAACATTAGAAAATAATACTATCGCGGATGGCAAAAGTGAGAGAGCACTTCAACTAGAAGCTGGCTTAGCAGCAGCGCAAGAAGCTTGGATGAATGTTGGTGCTATGCCAGAGAGAGGGATTCTATTATTAATAGGTCCAGGCAAAAATGGCGGTGACGGACTAATAGCTGCAAACCAATTAACCAAATGGGGAGCAACACCTTTCGTATATCTCTTAAGAGAACGCAATACAGATGATCCAGACTGGAAAGAATTCCAAGAAAGTGAAATGCCTTATGCATTAGCGACAGAGGATACAGATTCAAAGCGTTTAGAATTTGTACTTAATGAAGCTGCACTAATCGTAGATGCCTTACTTGGTATCGGTGTAAATCTTGAAAGTAGACCTCTCGATAAACAGCTATCAGAGATCACAAAACGAGTGAATCAAACAAAAGAAAATATCGTAAAACCACATATACTTTCTCTCGACATCCCTACTGGAATCAATGCAGATAATGGTTATGCAGATCCTGCTGCAATTAAAGCTGATACCACTGTTACATTTGGGTATGCAAAAATGGGGTTATATTCTTACCCAGGACGTGAAAATGCCGGAAGAATAATACCTGTTGATATAGGCCTCTCTAGTATTAAAAAAAGCACATTACCATACGAAGCATTAGAACTTAGTGAATTGAAAACATTTGTACCACAACGTCCTATCACTGCACATAAAGGAACTTTTGGAGTAGTCACAATTGTGGGAGGGTCTTCTCAATACCCTGGAGCTATTCGATTAGCAGCAGAAGCAGCAGCAAGATCAGGAGCAGGTTTAGTGCAAATTGCCGCACCAAACCATATCCAAACCCTCATAACAAATGGACTGCCAGATGTAATTCATCAGCCTTTACCAACTACTGAAAATACACTCGATGCTTCTGCTGCTATTACCGTTTTACAAGCACTTGATGAGAAAAAAACACGTGCACTTCTCATAGGCCCTGGGTTAGGTAAAACGGCTAATACAACGAAATTTGTCCATTCGATTATTTCCAGTTTAAGTGAGCGAAAATTTCTGAATGGCTTAATACTTGATGCAGACGCATTAAATACTCTCTCACAAATACAAGATTGGTCGACACCTTTACAGATACCCTTAATAATCACACCACATCCAGGCGAGATGTCCCGCTTAATGGGAATAGATATTGATTCTATTCAAAAAAACCGTCTAGAATCTGCACTGAACTATGCGAAGCATATTAACGGGATTGTAGTACTCAAGGGGGCAGGTACTATAGTTGCATCTCCGGATGGTAGAGCACGTATATCTGAATTCGCATCTCCAGTACTAGCAAAAGCAGGTACTGGAGATGTACTCGCTGGTGTTATTGCTGGACTGGTTGCACAAAATGTCGACAGCTTTGAAGCAGCTTCACTCGGTGTTTATTTGCATGCAGACATGGGGAGAAGGGTTGCGGAAAATTATGGGACTGCAGCTGGCATTGCACAAGATTTATTGAAAGTAATGCCTGCATCACGGAAAATGCTTGATGGAATAGAAGCATCAGCAATAGACACTTTTGGCACTAATACTTTATTACCAAATACAATTCAATCGCATCAACCTGGAGAACAATTCATGGAAGAATTGGCTCATAATTTAGATTAACTTGCTACACTCCACATAATTCATTAAACAGGAATCACTAAAAAATAATGAAAGAAGGCATTTTTGAATAATTGTCTCAACGAAAATTCAAAAACTGACCCCATTGTATTAGTCTTCCCTGGACAGGGCTCACAATCTCCTGGAATGGGTAGTTTAATTTATAAAAACTCAAAAAATGCTCGTCTTACATTTGAAGAAGCGAGTGATATAACCAATATAGATATGGCGAAAATATGTTTTGAAGGTACAGCGGAAGATTTGTCGGAAACTCGACTCACACAACCAGCAGTATTAACTGCATCAATTGCTTTCCTTCGGGCGATGAATGAAAAATTAGAAGAAAAAAATATTAGTATTAAACCTAAGTTATTAGGAGGTCATTCTTTAGGAATGTTTAGCTCTGCTGTTGCGGCTCAAACATTTTCATTTCAAGATGCATTGCTAATGATCCTTGATAGAGCACGTTTAATGAGTGATTTCAATAAAAAACGTCCTGTTGGTATGTCGTCAATTTTAGGTCTTGATTTTGATAAGGTAAGTGGAATTTGTAATAAAGCCACTACATCAGAACTCAATAGAGTTGATATCGCTAACTTAAATCTTGATTCACAAATTGTAATCAGTGGTGATATTGATGCACTTACTAAAGCAATGGAATTAGCACGAGACCTTCATGCACGTGCTATCCAATTAAAAGTAAAAGTTTCTAGTCATACGCCCTTGCACTCAGAGCAATCAAAAGAATTTAAAAAACTTATCAAAGACGTTAATTTTTACAAACCATCTATTCCGATTATTTCTAATAGTACTTCAAATTTACTGACTTCAGCCCAGGAAATTAGACATGAATTTGAAAATCAACTTCATTCACCCGTGTACTGGACAGAAAATGTACAGCGCATGCTCCAAGAAGGAATTCAAACTGTTATAGAAGTAGGACCGGGGCATGTATTATCACGTATGGCAAAAAAAATCTCAGGTGAATTAATTGCAGTATCTCTTGATGATGCGCATGATGAACCTATACCAATATCTGTACTCCCTGAAGTTATAGTGAGCTAATGTCAGAAAGTGTTGTAGTTACTGGTATAGGTATGATCACTCCCGTAGGAGGAGATGCAGCTACTACATGGGAAAATTTAAAATCAGGACGATCTGGAATAGGCAAAATTACACGCTTCGACGCGTCAGATTATGAATATCCTATAGCTGGAGAAGTCAAAAATTTCAATCCAGCAGAACATATAGATCCTAAAACTCTTAGAAGAATAGATCTCTCTACAGCATTTGCTGTAGCAGCATGTAAAGAAGCACTAAATGATGCATCTATTGAAATTAACTCTGAAAATCCCAAATCAGTAGGAATTATATTAGGTACTGGGATGGGTGGTGCACACTTAATGATCGATCAACAACGCATCCTTGAAGAAAAAGGTCCTCGCAGAATCTCACCATTTCTCATTTCACATTTTCTACCAGATAGTGCAACCGGGATAATTGCAATGGAATTAGGTGTGCGAGGACCTAATTTTGCGGTCACCGCTGCGTGTGCAACTGGCGGGACAGCGATTGGCGAAGCAGCTGAAATAATAGCCAGAGGTGAAGCTGAAGTTATTATTACGGGAGGATATGAAGCACCTTTACGACCTATTTATTACGCAGGTTTCTCTGCAATGAAGGCACTCGCATCACACGAAGACCCTACGAAAGCTCTACGACCTTTTGATGCAAATCGAAATGGCTTTATATTAGGTGAAGGAGCAGGCATTCTTATCTTAGAATCATTAACACATGCTCGAGAAAGAAATGCGCAAATATATGCGCATTGGCTAGGTAGTGGCACTGCTAATGATGCCTATGACATGGTTGCTGCAGATGATAATGGCCAAGGAATCGGAGAGGCCATGGAAAGTGCCCTCAATCGAGCACATCGTAACACAGATCAAATTGACTACATAAATGCACATGGAACAAGTACACCCTTAAATGATCGTGTAGAGACCTCTGCTATAAATAGAATATTTCAATCAGATGCAAAAAAACTTATGATTTCAAGTACAAAATCTATGCATGGCCACATGATGGGTGCTGCAGGTGCTGTGGAAGCAGCAATTTGCGCTTTAGTTTGTAGAGATGGAATTATCCCTCCAACAATTAATTATGAAACCCCTGATCCAGATTGTGATCTAGATTATGTCCCAAACGAGTCACGTAATATAAAAGTTCGCAATGTTATGAGCACTTCAGTAGGGCTAGGTGGTCATAATTCGGCTCTAATATTTGGGACATCAGAAAGGTAATTATGGTAGAGAAAAGGATAGTAATAACTGGTGCAGGACTTGTAACACCAGTTGGAATTGGATTGGAAGAAACATGGAATTCTTTGCTTAAAGGGGAAAATGGCATAGAGAATGTGATTTCATGTGATGTGAGCGATATCAGTTCAAAAATTGCTGGGGAAATTAAGGGGTTTGACGTAGAAAATTGGTTGTCACGTAAAGATGCACGCCGAATGGATCGTTTTGTGCAACTGGCAATAGCTGCAGCTGATGAAGCTTTGAGCCAATCGAATTTAGATGTCTTATCTAATCCTGAGCAGGTTGGATGTATTATCGGCTCAGGTATAGGAGGAATAGCTACCTTAGAAGATCAATTTGCAACTTTTTTTGATAAAGGACCTAGTAGAGTTTCTCCTTTTCTAGTCCCAATGTTTATTTCCGATATGGCCTCAGGACAAGTTTCCATCCGAACAGGAGCACGAGGTCCCAATGTAAATACAGTCTCTGCTTGTGCTTCAGGTGCTGATGCCATAGGTAATGCTTATGAGATCTTACTACGGGGAGATGCAGAAGCGATGATCACTGGAGGAACAGATGCTGCAGTAACAAGAATGTCATTGAGTGCCTTCGGAGCTGCACGTGCACTTTCCACCGAACGAAATAACGATCCTGGCCATGCATCGAGACCTTTCGATAAAGAACGAGATGGTTTCGTCCTTGCTGAAGGATCAGGCATATTAATACTTGAAACACTAGAATATGCTGAAAAAAATGGAACTGAGCCGATTGCTGAAATTATTGGTTATGGTCAATCTGCTGATGCATTTCATGTAACACAGCCATCTGAAAATGGTGAAGGGGCAGCACGTGCAATGAAGATGGCTTTATCCAAAGCTGCAATAGATCCACAACAAGTTGGTTACATAAATGCACACGGCACCAGCACACCTCTGAACGATAAATTTGAAACTATGTCAATCAAAAATGTATTTGGTGAAAATGCATATTCAATACCAATTTCTTCCACTAAATCAATGATCGGACATACATTAGGTGCTGGTGGAGGTATCGAAGCTGCTATAACAGCACTTTCCCTCCGAGACCAAAAAATTCACGGAACACGAAATTTATTAGTACCGGATCCAGAATGTGATCTTGATTACGTGCCTGAACCATCAAGAAATATTTCAATGGAATATGCCTTGTCAAATTCATTAGGTTTTGGCGGTCATAATAGCAGCTTAGTTTTTAAAAAATTCACTTCTTAATTACTCTATGACAACAACATCCAATAAATTTCAGAAGCAATGGGAAATTAGCACTCCTCCCAATTTAGATGGATTTGCTGATGCAGGCACAGGACTACCAGCATTAATACGTACGCTTTTAGCAAAAAGAGGAATCTTAGATACAGAGTCAGCACGTAATTATCTTGCAAAATCAAAAAAATTAACTGATCCCGCACTAATGCCGAATATTTCGAAAGCCGTGAATAGATTAGTTCAATCGTGTGAGAATAATGAGAAAATTGGGATATTCGGTGACTTTGATGTTGATGGAATCACTGCGACAACACTCCTGACTGAAGGGTTAGCAAATCTTGGATTAAGCCCAATCTCTTACATTCCCGACCGATTCTCCGAAGGCTACGGACCCAATATGAATGCGATCAAAAAATTAGCTCAGCAAGGAGTTACTCTCTTAATTACTGCTGACTGCGGCACTTCATCTGTAAAAGAAATCGACCAAGCGAATCATTTAGGTATGGAGGTGATAATCATAGACCACCATTCTATACCTTCTGTCCTACCAACTGCATATACGATTGTTAACCCAAAATTAAACAGTTCATATGGCTCAGAACCTGCAGCAGTTGGAGTAGCATACAAAGTTCTCACAGCTTTATATGAAAAAATGGAGGTACCGTATGATCATATCGAAACCCAGTCACTTGTTGCCTTAGGAACTATATGTGATCTAGTTCCATTAGTCGGTGAAAATCGTGACTTGGTGAGATTGGGTTTAGAGGCAATACGATCAACTAACAGACCAGGTTTATTAGCACTTGCGAACGAATCTAATTTAGATTTATCAGAAATTACGGCTGAAACATTAGGATGGAACTTTGGTCCAAAAATCAATGCAGCTGGGCGTATGAAGCATGGGGAAATAGCTCTACAGCTTTTACTCACAAAGAACAAAATAGAAGCACAAACTCTAGCAATAGAACTAAATAACCTTAACCAACAAAGACGTCATAACACTGAAAAAGCTACCGCAATATTGTCTGAAAAAATCAATAACTTAGATCTGCAAAAACCATTAATTATTACTGGAGATTCTACAATTTCTAGTGGCATCGTAGGATTAGCAGCAGCAAGAATAGCTGACCAATTTTCACGCCCTGCTATAGTCATGCAAATTGGAGAGCATGAGTCAAGAGGGTCATGTCGTTCAGTCAATGGCTTCAACATCGTCGAGCTTCTACAACGACATAAGGACTTATTCATCAAATTTGGTGGCCATCATGGTGCTGCAGGTTTTACCATCAACTCTGAACGTATAGATGAATTAAAAAATAGATTTTTCGAAGACCTAAAATCGCATTTTCCCTCGAATAAAATAAAGTCTGAACTAGAAATTGATGAACGCCTCAAACTAAACAATAATCATGATCAAACAATGCAATGGATCGATCTAATTGGACCTTATGGAATCGGTAACAAAGCTCCCATATTTTTATCAGAAAAAATAAAAATTGTAGCTAAATCTTCTGTAGGAAAAAATAAAGAGCACCTTCAATTGAAATTAATGCATACCCAACAATTATGGGATGCCATCCATTTCAATAGCAATTATCATGATTTAAGAGTTGATGAATATGTCGATATTGTTTTTTCATTAGAACACAATAATTTTCGAGGACAAAAAAAATTACAATTGCAAATTAAAGATCTCAAACGATCAAAAAATTGAAAACTTAATTATTTAGCCCATAAAGTCTTGTATGTATCACCGGTTATAGCACGAAGTACTTCAGTAGATTCTATAGATTTTAACTTCCTTAGATTGTCGTTCGCAATGTCCATTAATTGAGCATTCTCACTAACATTCAAATTTGCTAAACGACTAATTAAAACATCCCACAAACCAAAAGATTCTAACGAACTAACACGATTCCTCCATGGAATTGTAGAAAAGGATTCTGGGTTAGATAAATCAGGGCGATGTTCACGAACAGACAAATATCTATCTGCATAACTTTCTGCGATGGGAGCTAAGTAAACTATAGGGCCACATTTATCTCCCAACCGCATATCAGCAACTAATGATTCTCCTAAAAGAGGGAAAAAAAATGTTAAAACATCTGCTTCTTGAATATTTTGCTTAATGAGATCTATATCAATTTCAACAATGTTATCTAACACAAAGCCCCGCCAACTTCATATTTAAACCTATAAACATTTTATTGCTATTCTATTCGTATACGCAAAAATCTATGGCGACCAACTCGTATCTCATCGTTGTCATTTACCAAAAACATAAAATCATCAATAACATTCCCATTAACAGTAATTGCGCCTTGAGAAGTTAATCGACGGACTTCACCACCACTTTTTACAAGTGATGATTTGACTAAAATTTTACTTAATGTATCTGGTTCTACAATAACCAATTCAAGAATATCTTTCGGGATTTCATTACGTTGAATTGTGGCTTCAAAATATTCNTNNGCTTTATTANCNTCATTTTCNCCATGAAAAATTTTTACAATCTGTGATGCAAGGTCTTTTTTTGCATCCATTGGNAAAAGANAGNTTTCNAACAAATCATTTTCTATCTTTNAAACATCTGCAGGNNTCAANGCAGTNAATAATGTAAAATATNGNANAATAGCTGAATCCGGTATCGACATAATTCTTACCNAACATATCTTCGGGAGAGTCATTTATACCAATNGAATTTCCTGTAGATTTAGACATTCNNTCATGCCCNTCAGTNCCAACTAAAATAGGNAAGGTAATGACAACTTGTGGAGTNAATCCAGCNTCTCTTTGNAATGTACGNCCTGCCAANAGATTAAAAAGTTGATCAGANCCNCCAANTTGAATATCTGTTTNTAATGCNACTGCNTCNTANGCTTGCATAATTGCNTACATAAACTCNCTCAAATAGACAGGATTATGAGCATCCCAACGTTTTGCAAAATTATCNCTTTCAAGAAATTGAGCGACGGTAAATTTAGAACATAAAGAAACAACATCNGCAAAATTAAGTTNAGACAACCAATCAGCATTATATTTTACAACTGTACTNTNACTATCAAGAATCTTAAATGCTTGANCAGTGTATGTTTTAGCATTTTCANNAAGTTCNTCAGNCGAGAGCATTGGNCGTGTTTTNTCTTTATCGGAAGGATCNCCNACTAGTCCAGTAAAATTNCCTATCANAAATGTGACTATATGCCCGAANTCTTGAAATTGTTTTANNTTTCNCATGGGTAAAGTATGCCCTAAGTGCAAGTCCACAGATGTNGGATCAAANCCNGCNTATACTTTAAGTGGACGNTCTTGNGCNAACATANCTCGAAGTTCTTTTTCCATNTTTTTTTGAGTTTGANCNTCTCCNAAGTCAACACCATGAAANANNACTTCTANNTGNTCNTCAATATCTGCCATTTTTCTATTTTTNTTTGTAGCACTCATNCAAACCANGCCCTTGTTTTTGTAAGATCGNTCTCAATCTGTTGGGTCAATTCTTCAACACCAGTNAATTTCATTTCTGGACGAAGGTANCTCAGCAATTCAATNGTCACAATTTCACCATAAAGATCNTCATCAAAATCNAGCAAATGTGTNTCAANAAGACGTGTNCCGTTAGATCCAAATGTAGGTCGTAANCCTATATTGGTACAACTNGGAATTTTTTTATCNCTGATNAATGCNTCTGTAATNTAAACACCATCTGGNGGNAACTGTCGATCNNNACTTGTNTNAATATTGAGTGTCGGAAATCCAATTTNCCTTCCACGATGATCACCGTGNAGAACTGGNCCACGTAANGCGTACGGNCGACCTAACAAATCATTCACCACTTCCATTTTTCCCTGCNTNTAAAGCNTCACGTATTCGNGTACTNGAAAAATANCCNGNATTATCTTCAAAAAGNGGNACAGGAATAACTTCAAANCCCATACTATCACCCANNGATGAAAGNTANGNGANATCACCNTCACCACCACGACCAACTCGAAAATTTTCGCCAACAACAAGNACTTNTAAACCAGCTTCACGAACTAACATTGCAGCAAAATCTTTNGCAGTAACTTGNTGTAATTCTGANGTNAATTGTAAAACAGAAACAAAATCAACTCCNAANTCANTTANCAATTCAANNCGACGTTCTANAGATTCTAAATATGAAATTTTTATCTCNGGNTTAATNACAGCAATAGGATGAGGATAGAAAGTAATNACACCACCAGTNATANNTCTTCGTGATGCTTCNGAAAGCATTTTTTGNAACANCATTTGNTGNCCTCTATGAACNCCATCAAAAACTCCGACAGCTATNACATGCTGACCTGGAGANACAGTAGCTCTAAGTTCTTCTTGAACTAACGACACTTATATCACTCCCTATAATAAATTACGCANTATATAGTTATGNAATTATCTTCGATTTGTGCAAANTCTGGTGGNACNGCATTTANAATTTTNATCANATCAATATCACCAAAATCTTCNGATTGNATTGCTTCAAGATANTGTGCTTTTATCAATTCTAATACTGCCANAAANTCTACAACAACNGACATTNNTGAAGTTGNNTTNNCAATAATNNTNCGAAAGCTGGNACNACCATTCAATTCAAGNAAATCGACNAAATCACGTAATCNATCNCGTAANCGAATNCGNTCNANAACTTCATCATTCGNTNNTTCATTTTCTGGTAGACGATCCATTACNTCACGAAGCATTTCAACTAAAGANTTTGTTGTNACAGTATCTANNCCNGTAGGNANTANAAATTCAGGAGNAGNCACCTCNCNNCNATAACTTTGANATGTNGTATCNCTNTCACGNANAAATTCCACNGCATCCTTAAATCTTTTNTATTCCTGCANTGCNGCNANNAAATCNTCAGAATCTTCATCNTCANTGTCTNTNNCTTGATCNTCTTTAGGNATTAGAGCACGTGACTTNAGTAATAATAATCNAGCACCAATAGCAACAAAATCAGCAAGATCAGCAAGNTGNATTTCTTCTGCAGATCTTAANTAAGTTAAGTATTGTTCAGTNACAAAAAGNAGTGAAATTTCTGTAATATCTAACTCATTNTGNTCAATNANNTGTAAAAGCAAATCCAGAGGGCCATTAAAACNACCTTCAGTAGTGGAAAGAACNAGTTGAAAAGGCTCATTANNTTCTTCGGANTCGANANGTTTTTCTTGATTCATTTAATACCTTTGTAAGTATCTCTANTCATTNANCAAATCTGTCCTNAGACCCATAGCACCATGNAGNTAAATATGATTNAGNTGANCATTTGATTTTTCCGTATTNACATGCATAAGTATACGTATGCATGATTCTAGTCCATCNTCNACATACATNTCAGAAAAACATTCTAATGCAACTTCNGTCCAACCNTCNGCCCTNGCNGCNTCAGCNGGGAAAACAGCATCTAAATCTCTAGTGCAACTAAANATAATNGAAGCAACATCATCTTTATTTATTGNATTTGCATCAACAATNCTANNAAGNAATTCACTAGTNCGATCTAGTATATCTTCTCTAGNGTTTTNCGAAACAGTAGTAGCACCCCTTATACCGCGAAGCATCATAATNCGATTATCCTTCCCTNNGATTTATGAAANNTCGCTATCTTCACCTTTCATTTGGCGAATAAATTTAACTATTTCGATAGATCTCTCTTCCAAGGATGCTTCTGAAATAGTACGAACAAAAGCACTTCCTATTATCGCTGCATCTGCTAGTTTTCCAACCTCTTCAACATGCTTTCTTTCAGAAATTCCAAAACCAATCGCAAGTGGCAGATCAACATACTCACGAACTCTATCTATGAAATCAGGCAATCCAGATGATAGCTCTGATCGCGCACCTGTTGTTCCTGTAAGACTTACACAATATAAAAAACCGCTTGCATAATTCGCAACATGTTTCAGCCTTTCAGAATTGGAAGTGGGGGCAACTAAATATATTAGATGCAATTCAGAATTTTTAGCAGCTGCCTCTAATTCATAGGATTCNCCCGGTGGTAAATCAACTACAATTAGAGCATCAACACCTGCTTCTTTAGCATCTTTAACCCAACGAGCAGATCCATAAGCAAAAATAGGATTGAAATATCCCATCACTATTATAGGAAATTGAATACCTTCTTTACGTATAAGGCTCACTGTTTCTAGCACNGTACTGGTATTGGTGCCTTGCTGAATAGCCTCATAATATGCATTTTGATTTGTCACACCATCAGCGAGAGGATCACTAAATGGCAAACCCAANTCAATAGCATCTGCACCAGCCTTTTCAACTGTCTTTACAATCTCAAGTGTCGCATCAAATTCTGGCCACCCGGCAGGTACAAATGGTATCAATGCCGGGCGAGATATTTTTTGCAATTTGTGAAACATTTCTGATATTCGATCAGAAGTATTGGAATCCGATGGAAAACTCAAAAAATGCCTCCGATTACTGTTACTACAAAACTAATTGAATTGATAATAAAATGAACTGTTATAGGTACAATTAAAGATCCAGTNGATTGAAAACCCCAAGCTAATAACATACCAATTAAAGAAAAAGGAACCAATACACCTAAATTAAAATGGAACAATCCAAATAAAAAACCACTTATAATCATTCCCCATACTGGTGAGTACATTCCTCCAATAGCTCGATATATTAGCCCACGAAAAAATACTTCCTCAGCAATTGGAGCCACTACAACAACCGCTAATGCCAGTATAGCTACGTACAGAATTGTCTGAATTAAAGAACCAGTCTCTGATATCACTATTTGATTAGTACCTTTAAGCATTCCAAGATCTATGCCTGCAAAAGAAATTAATTCAATCAACAAGCCATAGAAAATCAAGATCCCATAGCAAGCAAGAACCAAAGAAAGTACCACTTTCCAGTCTTTTGGCTTACGAAAACCAATCTGTGAAAAATTTAAATTTCGTCTTTTTGCAAGAAAAATCACCAGACATATAAAACTCAATTGCCAAAAAATAGTTAGAGTGAAAGTCACAATATCTAATGTCCAATTAGCCATATCAGTATTCATACTTATCGGNACTAAAAGAGAAAAAATTAAAGCGAATCCGATAAACATTCCTAAAAGACCAAAAATTAGATCTTTCTTATGCCANAATTGTTGTTTGCTGAGAGGTAAAGATTTTTTTTGATAAAATCNGTTCTCATATAAGTTATTGTCAGGAACCATCCATCACTCCAAGAGTGCTCGCCACTGTACTCATATCTTTATCACCACGGCCACTNACATTTAAGATCACCACATCNTCAGAATTCAATTGGGATGCAATTTTAGGTAGAAATGCAANAGCATGAGAAGTTTCAAGAGCAGGAATGATACCTTCAGTTTCAGAGAGTAATTTTAAACCTTCCAATGCCTCTAAATCTGTAATTGAATAATATTCAGCACGTTCATTTACTTTTAACCAAGAATGTTCAGGACCAACGCCTGGATAATCTAAACCTGCAGATATTGAATGTGCTTCAGTTACTTGGCCCCAATTATCCTGAAGAAGAAAAGAGCGTGCACCATGTAAAATCCCAGGAGAGCCTTTGCTGATCGTTGCTGCGTGCTTTGCCTCTAATCCTTCTCCAGCTGCCTCTATCCCAATTAATCGAACATCATCATCCAGAAAAGGATAAAACAGACCTATTGCATTAGATCCTCCACCTACACAAGCCAAACACACAGAAGGTAATCGGCCTATTTCGGCTAAAATTTGCTCGCGTGCNTCTTTCCCAATTATTGATTGAAAATCACGAACCATCATTGGATATGGATGAGGACCTACGACGCTACCAATTATGTAATAAGTATCTCTAACATTTGTTACCCAATCACGTATTGCTTCGTTAGTAGCATCTTTTAGAGTTCGAGAACCTGAATCGACAGGTCGGACTTCAGCACCAAGTAATTTCATACGAAAAACATTTAAACTTTGGCGTACAATGTCTTCTTCGCCCATATAAATAACACAATCCAGATCCAATAAAGCGCATACAGTGGCAGTAGCGACACCATGTTGACCTGCACCAGTTTCAGCTATAACACGTCGTTTACCCATCNTCTTCGCTAGCAAACCTTGTGCCAATGCAGCGTTAATTTTATGAGCACCCGTATGAGCAAGATCTTCACGCTTCAAATAAATATCTATCCCAAGAAAATCAGAAAGTCGCGAAGCAAATGTTAATGGAGTTGGTCTCCCCACATAGTTTTTTAAGAAATGATCTAAAGTATTTATAAATTCAGGATCATTTTTTGCATCTAAATAACATTCCTCAAGTTCAGCAACCGCAGGCATTAGTGTTTCAGGAATATATTTACCCCCAAAATCTCCAAAATGCCCTCCAACGTCTGGTTGAGATGTTTTCATTTTTTCTTTCCCATAATAATTATTTTTTTTCTTAATCTATGATCTGTCAATTAAACTTCTAAATCAACAGCCCGAACTGTATCGATAAACTTTTTGACCAAAGTATGATCTTTTTTCCCATCTACCTCAGTTCCACTAGACACATCAACTATCCAAGGAGAAACCTTATTAATAGCATCTCTAACATTGGTTGAATTGAGCCCCCCNCTTAACATAATTGGCCATTTATCTGAAATATTCTCAGCAATATCCCAATTAAATGACTTTCCACTTCCACCGCCATATTTTCCAAAAGATGAATCTAAACCAAGACCGATAGAGAATTCCAATTGAATCTTATCTTCAATGTCAGAAGCAATGGAAGTTTCTGCAACATGAACAACTTTAATAACTTGTTTCGTTACCAATAAACAATCTGACCATGATTCAGAACCAGAAAATTGAACAAGATCAATTCCCAATTCTTCCACGATTTCATTAATTTGATCAATGGGTTGATCAGCAAACACCCCCACAGTCAGAGGTTTTTTTATTTTGAGATAGTTTTCGATAACTGATGCACCTTGGTGAAACCAAGATGATTCAGTTGAATTATTATTCTGAACTGATGGAGGTAGTGAAAATTCATTTGATTCTAGTGGTTCTCCCAAAGAACGCAACATAGTATGAGCTTGTGGGATAGAAATTTGCCTTTTTGATTTTGCAAAAACCAAACCAACAAAATCAGCACCTGTTGAAGCAGCAAACACGATGTCTTCAGGAGTTTGATTGCCGCAAATTTTAACTAATGTCATAACAATCCTACTAAACTTCTATTCCCATAAATGTTTGAACTATTTGATTGGATAATTCTTTCTTAACCAATGCTTCACCTACCAATAATGCATCAGCACCTGCAATGATCATACGCTCAACATCAGCAAATTCTCTTATCGCAGATTCTGCAACAATAATATAATCATGAGGAATAAGAGGAATTAACCGTTCAGCAGTATTGAGATCTTCTTTAAAACTTCTTAAATCACGATTATTGATCCCAATAATTCGTGCGCCAGCATCTAATGCGATCTTTAATTCTATTTCATCATGTATCTCTACCAAAGGCTCCATTCCCATAGAACGTGAGAATTGAATAAGTTCTTTAAGTAATAAAGGTTCAAGCAGCATCACAATAAGTAGTAAAGAGTCAGCTCCAAATGCCCGTGCTTCAACAATTTGATATGCATCCCAAATAAATTCTTTACGTAGAAGACCTGGTCGATCGAGTTCATTAGACATCACTTCTCTAACATTGGATAAATCTTCGATCGACCCTTTGAAAAAATCAGGTTCAGTCAGAATTGAAATCCCTGCCACACCGGCACTTAAGTATTGTGAGGCTTGTTCAGTGGCATCGAGTGATAAGTTCAAATCACCCTTACTCGGAGAAGCTCTTTTAATTTCAGCTATCAAATGGATACGAGCTTTTTTAGGAGTTAAGCGTGCGCCATGTAGTAATACATCAGCAAAATCACGAGGTTTTACAGTGTTCTTAATTAGATCCCGAAGTTCACTTTCAGAACGTATTTTTTTGTCACAAACTAATTTTTGGGCTCTTACTTCAACTATACGATCTAGTATTGTCTGAGTTTGACGTAACCCATTACCAAGATTCATTTATGCACTCTCAAACTCCAAGCCTTCGTGTCGTTTCGATAAAAGCGGCAACTTTTGCAGCAGCTTCGCCTGATTCCATTACCTTTATAGATTTATTAATCCCATCCTTAATTGAAGCTGCTAAACCTGTTACATAAAGTCCAGCACCAGCATTAAACAGAATTAAATCACGAATAGCTTCAGAACCTTCTCCAGCCAATACATCTCGAAAAATCTGAGCGTTTTCTGATGGATTACCACCAATTATATCTTCAACAGGATATCGAGAAAGACCCACTTCTTCTGGTGTCACAATCTTTTCTGTAACATTTCCACCCTTAACTTCGTAGACATTTGATGGACCAGTAATTGTCAAATCATCTAATCCATCTTCTCCAGAAACAACTAATGCATGCCTGACATCCAAACGTGCCAAAGAATTTGCTAATTTACTTGCCAATTCTTTACTAGGAGCACCCATCACATGACAATTTGCACGAGCGGGATTAGCCAAAGGACCAAGTATATTAAATATAGTCCTTATACCTATCTGGGGACGAAGAGGACCAGCGAATTTCATAGACGGATGAAAAGATTGCGCAAATAAAAATCCAATGCCAACTTTTTCAATGCATTGGGCAACTGAATCAGGAGCTAATGAAATAACGGCTCCCATTTCTTCTAGCAAATCTGCGGAACCTGATCGAGAACTCATTGCCCTATTACCGTGTTTTGCAACTTTTGCTCCTGCTGCAGATGCAATAAAAGCCGCCGCAGTCGATGCATTAAAAACTTTTCTTGGAGAACCACCAGTTCCACAAGTATCTAGTAAAGGTAATGTATTAGCATCTACTCTTAGCGCATGCTCTCGCATTGATTTGGCCATACCAACAATTTCATCTACTGTTTCACCTTTTAATCGCAAGGCAACTAAAAAAGCTCCAAATTGTGCTGGAGTAACAATATCTTCCGTTTCCTCATTTCCGGCACGCATTATAGAATCCATAACAGTGTATGCTTCATTTTCAGTCAGATTTCTTTTTTCTTCGATTATTGAAAAAATTGCTTCACGAATCATGCAATCTCCTAAAAAAGTTAATTCAGATTAATATCAAGAAAATTTTTCAATAGTTGATGGCCATTTTCTGTCATGATTGATTCAGGGTGAAATTGTACACCTTCAATAGGTAAATTTTTATGTCGTATCCCCATTATAAGTCCAGAAGGGGTAGTAGCAGTTACAGAGATTTCATCAGGTATAGAAGTCTTTTCTAAAACCAATGAATGGTATCGAATCGCATCAAAATCTTGAGCTAAGCCAGCAAATACTCCTTTATTGTCATGATTAATTGGTGATGTCTTGCCATGCATTATTTCACCAGCTTGAACCACTTCTGCACCAAATGCTGAACCAATAGCTTGATGACCTAAACAAACACCTAATAGTGGTATGTTGCCGGCAGATCGAACAAGTGGAATAGAGATACCAGCTTCGTGAGGAGTGCATGGTCCTGGAGAGATAACGATCTTATCTGGCTGCATAGCTAAACAATCTTCAACAGAAATTTTATCATTACGAAAAACTTCTACTTCAACACCAAGTTCTGAAAGATATTGATACAGGTTATAAGTAAAGGAATCGTAATTATCGATTAGTAACAACATAGTTTGACCTCGGTCTCATCATATCAATCAAAGGTATTTGATGTGTTGGTTACTTTTCAATGATTTGATTTTATTTCTAATTGACTAGTATGAAACAAATCATGCTGTGCTATAGAAGCAATTTGTTCTCCAACAACAACAATTCCTCTTTCAGTATGATTACCGTATTGATCCAATTGACTTTGCACTAAACTATCAAGCCATTCCATTGTTTTTTCGCGTGTACCCCTTAATCGATCATGTGTCATAGTGGAATCAAAAGATTCTCCTGTACGGTATGTAATAATCCATTGATCCGTATTGAAAGGTTGCCAGCTATGACCTGGGATAGTGATAATCCTATCAATTTCTGAAATATAGTAAGCTTCCAAATCAGAAATATGAATAAGTGTATCAATCGGACTTAATCCACTAGACAACTTCTTGTATTTTGATTCAGCTGAAAAGGACTGAAAGGTCTTTAAGAGTTGGTTGCGAGAATCGATTAACAATTTCTTTAATGATTCTTTCGTATGAGATTCAACTTTAGAATATTCTTCAGATAATAAAGAGGATGACATCCATGTATTTATTTCAGAGACAATCTGATAGCGATCATCAAAATTACCTGGCGTATACCAAATTGCATCATCATAGTTTTGAGGATCATATTGAGGTTCTCCTTCCCAGTTCTCACAAAAAAAGATATTCAATACAAAATTTGTACTATCAGATCCTGTTACGTAAATGGTATCTACGAATGTAATATCTGAAGATCGAATATGAACATGATCACGTAATACACGCTCAATTGCATCTTCTGCTGTTTCAGATTCAGAAACAACAGCGACTGGAAAAGACCACTTTTTTGGAAAAGGAATAAGATTTTTATGTTGTAATAACAATACTTTCCCATCTTGCCGACGTAATGCAACTGCAGCCGCTAATAAAGGAGCTCTTGAATCTATTAAGGGCATATTAACAACCTCATACGGTGTAATTATTAACCAACACGTTCAGCGTCTGCGATGGCAGCGAATAAAGCACGAGCTTTATGTTCACATTCTTCATGTTCTTTATCAGGGTCTGAATCAAAGACTATACCAGCACCAGCTTGCACATGAGCCCAGCCATCTTTCATAATTAATGTACGGATAGTAATACAAGTTTCTACATTCCCATACATATCAAAAAAACCGACCGAGCCAGAGTATATACCGCGTTGATCGGGCTCAAGTTCTGCAATTATTTCCATTGCACGAATCTTTGGTGCGCCCGAAACAGTACCTGCAGGAAATGCCGAACGCAACGCATCATAAGGTGACATAGAGGAAGACAATGAACCTTGTACATGACTAACGAGATGCATAACGTGTGAATAATATTCTAAATCCAACTGTTGAGTAACTGTAACACTTCCTGGAATTGAAACGCGCCCCACATCATTTCGACCTAAATCGAGGAGCATCAAATGCTCTGCAATTTCTTTAGGATCATGACGCAATTCTTCAGCAAATATTTCATCTTCTTCAGGGGTTGCACCACGAGGTCTAGTACCTGCAATCGGATGAACTTCTACTAAACCATCTTCAATATTAACGAGTAATTCTGGTGAGGCACCTACAATATAAGCATCATCGAAATGCAAATAATACATATATGGAGAAGGATTGATAGCACGTAAACTTCGATAAACTTCAAATGGATGTGCACCTGTTTGCTTTGAGAATCTTTGGGAAATGACACCTTGAATGATATCGCCAGCAACTATATATTCTTTTGTTTTTTCAACTGCAGATTTGTATTGTTCGGGAGTCCAATTAGCCTTAATAGGTTGTCCAGATAAACCAGTAAAAGGTTCATAAGGTAAAGATGTTAGAGGTTCACTTAATCGATGAACGAGTTCATCAATATTTTCAATCGCCTTATTGTAATTCTTTTCAATATCACCTTCGAGACGTACATGTGAAACGACTTTTATATTATGTTGCAAATGATCAAATACTAAGAGTGTGTTAGCAAACATCAATAAAGATTCAGGCAACCCCAGAATATCATCGCCTGCCAATGGAAGTTGTTCAAAATGTCCAGCGGCTTCCCAACCTAGATATCCCACTGCACCTCCATTAAATCGAGGTAGACCTGGTACTTCAACAACATCAAATTTTGATAATTCTTTTTCAATTTCAATAAGTGGATCACCATCATCATGTTCGGCTGTCAAAATCTTATATGGCTCAGTGCCAATCATAGAATATCTTCCTAAATTTTCACCACCCTCTACTGATTCCAGAAGAAAAGAATAGGATCCTCTAGCCACTTTTAAATATGCAGAAACTGGAGTCTCTAAATCTGCACGTACTGTCTTATAAACTGGAACAATATTTCCTTTATTAACTAACTTTGTAATTTCTGAAAAAGACGGTATATACTCTACAGGCATTTTGACACTTTCTTTATGGGCTATACCAAAATACTTAGTTATACAGTTTCCACAGTATCGGAAACAGTTCCCGCAAAATCTTGTCCGGAAATAGTACTTACTTTACTTCTTAATTGAGACATTTGCTCCTGCATAGCACTTTGCATGAATCTAGAATCTGAGCTATGTAAAATAAAGCGAGCTCCTAGTTCAATAGCTTTAATAGATGTTTCAATTGTTTGCTGATGAATCATCACAGGAATATTTCGTGATTCAGATTTTTCAATAATATTACTAATGACATCAAGATATTTTGGATTCGTTACTTGATCTGGAATACCAAGAGATGTTGTCATATCATTCGGCCCAACAAAAATCCCATCTATCCCATCAACTTCTAAAAGAGTATCCAACCTTTTATATGCAGGTTCGCTTTCGATACCAATAATTATTACAGTTTCAGCATGTCGTGCTTCTAAATATTTTTTCGAATCATCACTGGGTAGAATATTTTCTTCTACCGCACGACGTAAATATTCGCCTTTAAGAGGATGCCATTTGGCCGTTGCCACACATTCTTGTACTTCTTCAACAGTCTCACAATACGGTACTAATATGCCTGCCGCACCAGCATCCAACGCCATAGCAACCCAATGCGCCATAGGAACAGGAATACGTACAATTGGTGCAACATTAATATCCCTAAGCATCTGGCAAAGTTCTTGTATTTCTTTACGATCACGAGAGCCGTGTTCGGAATCAATAACTACATAATCAAGGTCAGAACCTTCTAAGCTTCGTCGAAATCGTGTTGTCCCCATTCCTGATAGCATGCAGCCAAAAACAAATCCTCCAGAAGATAAGGTTTTCTTTAGATATATTCCGTCCATAAACATCTCCATTCAAAATGTAAGTATTCTAAATACTACTATTCGTCTAAAATTGGTTCAGCTATAAAAATAGGAATAATCCTATCTGTTCGATTTTGATAGTCTTCATACGGCGGATATGCGTCAACAGCAGCATCCCAAAGTTGAGTTCTTTCCTCAGAATCTTCGACAAGTCTAATTTTAGCCTCAAATACCTGATCGCGATCACGGAGTTCTACTTTTTCGCTTTCAATTAGATTGTAGTACCAAACTGGATTCTTAGGGGCACCACCCATTGAAGCTACCAATACATAAGAATCTCCGTGCTTTACATGCATGAGAGGAGTTTTACGAATAGCACCTGTTCTGCGGCCACGATGAGTAACTATAATCACAGGCAAACCACGTAATTCATACCCCTCTTTTCCATTACTCTCTTCATAAAGCGTTACCTGATCTCTAACCCACTCTGTAGTACTTGGTATATATTCTGTCATTTCGCTTTCTCCATTATTTCAATTATCAATTCAACTGCTCGATCTAACTTGCCTTCAGAATTTTCTACTACATAATCAAATTCATCTATCATTCGATACTCTTTCTCAATCGCATCCATACGTTCCTCTATAGCCGAAGCGTTTTCTGTACCTCTTGATAGTAATCTAGATTTGAGTTCTTCATTATTTCCTGGAATCAAAAATATAAAATTAGCATCAGGTAATGTTTTCTTTAGTGATATTGCTCCCTGTACATCAACGCGAATAAATACATAATCACTGTTCATCATTGCCTTTTCGACTTCGCTTCTTGGCACACCATAAAAATGGCCTCCATAAACTTCTGCATACTCTAGCAAATTACCATCCACAATATGTTTTTTAAATTCATTATGGCTGACAAATAAGTGATGCACTCCTTGAATCTCTAAAGGACGTGGAGGACGTGTTGTCATTGTTGCAGGTACAGTAATTGGAAATCCCAATTCGATAAGTCGTTCTAAAATTGAATCTTTACCTACGCCAGATGGTCCAGACAATACTAAAATACGCGAAGACATAAATTATTTGAGCCTTACTTCGAAGCACGAGAGGAAAAAGTGTCAGGAGATATTGCTATTACAGCTACCCATCCATCATCAAGAAAAACGACTGTTTTCGTTCTTCGGCCATTAGTTAAATCAATCAGACGTTCTTCTTTTTTTGCTCTTTGGACGGCTCTTTTAACGGGGGCAGAAATAGGAGTTGCAATTGCAATTACTCTATCTAAGGCCAAATTATTTTCAAAACCAACATGTATTAACTTTGTAGTGTTAGACATAAAATTTCTTGTCGCAATCTTATGATTGACAAATCCCTTCCAAATCTTCCCAAAAAGTTGGATACGAAACAGTTACAGATCCCGCATCTTCAACTGTAGTTTCACCAGACGCGATTAATCCTGCAGCAGCTCCCAGCATTGCAAGGCGGTGGTCACCCGAAGAATTCATTATCGCACCATTTATTGAACCGCCACCTTGTACATGCAGACCATCATCCAATTCTTTAATATTCACTCCAAAAGCAGAAAGAGCTTCAAAAGTTGTCTTTATTCTGTCAGATTCTTTGACACGTAATTCTTTGGCATCCTGTATAACAGTTTCCCCATTAGCAACCGCACCAGCAAGAGCAATCAACGGAAGTTCATCAATCGCACGAGGAATTAATTCTCCATTTACTTGCACGCCATTCAAGGAAGCAGAACAAACAGTGAGATCAGCTACAGGTTCCCCTCCAATATATCGCTTATTATCTAGTTTTATGTCTCCGCCCATTGATCTCAAAATATCAATCAAACCACTACGTGTTTCATTGATGCCAACATTTCTTAAGACCAATTCAGCATCAGGGTGAATGCTAGCAACAACAATCCAAACCGCAGCTGTAGATATATCACCGGGTACAGTGACATCTACAGCAAACAAATCATTTTGTGGTGGGATTAAAGTAATTTCATTCCCTTCAATAGAAAATTGAGCGCCCATAGCCTCCAATAATTTTTCGGTATGATCTCGAGTTCCTTTTGACTCCACAACTGTCGTTTCACCATCTGCATATAGACCTGCAAGTAAAATCGCAGATTTGACTTGAGCTGATGCGGCAGAAGGAGTTATGCGTTGTCCGCCAATCACTTTTCCTCCTCTTATCATCACAGGAGGGAGGGAATCATTGTTTCGAGCTGATATTTGCGCACCCATCAAAGTCAAAGGCTTAACGATTCTGTCCATTGGTCGTGATCTCAACGAATCATCGCCAGTTAAAATAGATATACCACTTACTCCGGCACAAATACCTGATAATAATCTCATTGTTGTGCCTGAGTTACCGCAATCCAAAATATCAATTGGTTCAGTTAAAGCTCTCATCCCTTTACCAAAAATTAATATAGACCCATCAGAATCTCTTTGAATATCAACTCCAAATTTTTGTAAACAATCAATAGTAGAATTTGTATCATCTGAATCCAATAAACCCTTAATATGCGCTGTACCTTTCGCGAGAGAATTAAACATCAAAGCACGGTGTGATAATGATTTGTCACCAGGTACGGTAATTTCACCACGTAACTTAGCAGCAGTGGACAAAGTTTTAGATATTGTCATCTTTTATTCACTATTCCATTTTTATGTTAATAACTTAGTTATATATCTCTTCGCATACGCCTAGCAAGATCTTTTTCTTGCACACGTTCATCAGCACGTCTAGTCATTTCATCAACCTTGTCTTTCATTGCATGGCCGATCAACATTGCTCCAAGATCAGATCCTGTTCCCTCCATATTGGATTCTTCCCTACGTCCAATGGCACCATCCATGAATACACCATAATCCAATTCGATCTGTGCAATAAGACGAAATAAATCTTCATCGCCAAAATCTTCAAGGTTGTGACGCAACGTATCGAGTTCTGTAATATATCGATCAATCCAGTGAATTATTTGACCGCGATTTGTCTTCAAGATATCAAAAGCCATTGAAGGATCAGTCCCTGAAAGCCTGGTTACACTTTTAAATCCTCCTGCTGCTAGTACTGATAACTCAGGCCATGCTTCAGAGCTTCTCATTAATTTAAATAAAGCTTGTGAAATGACCATTGGTGCATGGGAAATNGCTGCAACATAAGCATCATGTTCTTCTGCATCCATAATCATCGGCTTTGAGCCAAGACTTTCAGCGAGATGAAAAATTGCATTCACCGACTGTGCCTTTGCATTGGCTGGGGCAGTAATTATCCAANTTTGATCTTTAAACAAATTTTTATCTGCATGTGCTGGACCAACTCCTGTTGTCCCTGCCATCGGATGGCTACCAATAAAATCAACACCTTTAGGNAAGCAATCTAAAGCATGCATCAACGTTTCATTTTTCGTCGATCCTGTGTCAGTCACTACAGTTCCTGGAGCTATAGACTCAGAAATCTCTTCAAGTAAAAGGTGATTCGAAAGTACTGGAGCAGCTAAAATAATTATTGAAGCATCCTTTAAAGCTTTATGGAGGTTGCCTTCAGTATCATCGACTGCTCCAACTTTTTTTGCGGCACGCATATTACTTTTATCACGATCGTAACCAACAATTTTTTCAATAGTCACATCGGGATTATCTTTCAAAGCCAAGCCTATAGATGTTCCTATCATTCCAGTCCCAAGTATTGCTATTTGCACCATTATTCACCTCAAAATTTGTATCATTAAGCAATGTAATCAGCGTGAACAAGGTATTCATGCCAATTATCATTCCCGGCAACAGTACAGTGATGTCGCCTGACTAAATCAATCACACGTGGATCAGAATCAACCTGCTTAAGTAAATCTGCTCCTATTATCGCATGATATTTCAATCGCCAATAGGTTGCTCNCCAATTATTGGTTTTATTAGAAGCAATTTTACGACTTAGTGTTGAAGAAAGAAAATTACAAATTACAAATACTACTCTATCAATTAATTTGACCTCGCCTTTNCCTATGTCGTGGAGTAAGGCAGCAATAANTAAGAATCGNGGAGGATCAACTTGATTATTTACACATAACTGTTTTACATGAAATGCAGTTCTTACCGCATGATTTTGATCTCTCTGAGTCTGTTGAAAAAAAAGTAAAGCTTCACCCTCGGACATAAGGGCAATCAATTCAGATCTACATTTTTTAGTAGAACTTTGATAAAAGTCTCGTGACAGCTGTCTAAACCGATAAGTTAATTTTTCGAAAAAACCTATAAAATAGTACCNAATTGACATCTCTTATTATCCAAACAAAGAGAATGCATCATTACCAACAAATAAATTAAGAAAAAAGTTAATTAAGGGGCTCATAATTAGAAACAATGGCGAGGTTCCCCCGCCTGTAATATAGGGTAGTAAAATCAATAGCATCAGGATTCCTGGGCCCCAAGATGCAGTCTTGGCTAGGTTTACTGACAAATTTATCGGGAGTAACCCAAGTGCTGCATTGAAACCATCTAGAGGGGCAATAGGTAATAAATTAAATATAGCTAAAAGAATATTTAATATAACCACTGTTCCTAAAAATAGTCCTGCAAGATCTTGAGGTGACGAAGTCCATACCAATGCCCATTCCATTGCTAATGAAGGGGCTACAAATGGGTGCCAAAAAGGGATCATTCCCAATTTGATTGGTAATGCTGCCAACCCTGCAATAAATAAATTTGATACAGGTCCAGCTAAGGAAATCAGAGCCATCGATCTTTTTGGATTTAAAGTGGCAGCTACATTTACTGGCACAGGCTTTGCCCAACCAAATCCTACAAAAAATATCAATGAAGAACCTAACCAATCCAGATGAGCTTTCGGATTTAAAGATAACCTCCCTAGCATCCTTGGAGTTTTATCCCCCAATGAATCCGCAACTATCGCATGAGCAAATTCATGAAGTGTTAGACCCACAAGCATAGAAAAACTAAAGGCAGCTATCAAGATAATAAAAACTTCGGGTGCATCTCCAAGAACTGAAATATAGCGCAATATCATAATCAGAACCTTTAAGAATAAATCTTCTGTTGTATGACTACTTCATCATGAAATAAGAACTAGTCAAACATAAATCGAAAGATTGCAGCATTTTCATTAATTGTATATGCAATTAGGAACTGGTGATATACCATTTAGATAATCAGTTTTATGTGTAATACATATTAATAAAGTGAAAGGTAGAAAATAGCTTCGTTTGCATCCAGTGGTGGGGGTAGATGCAAACTCATTTAAGCTGTAAAAAATATGTTTTTTAGTACTCGCCTACCAAATGTATTCCGTATCTTATTATCAGCACTTTTACTTGCAGTTTTTATTTTTGTCTGCATGAACTTTAATGCACTAATTCGACTCTCTACTTATAACGCAGGCTCTCCAAGTACTGACAACTCCACACTGTTTTTTGCAGAATTTGGTTGGAATGAAGATCTAATATATGAAGTTTCAAGTTTAGAACCTAATAATAAAAAAATTATTCACACAGTAGAACATTCTCCAGGATTTGGGCTTAATCCAGCAATCAATACACATAAAGGAAAAATTGCATATGTTGTACTGCCCAAAGATACAATCCCTTCTCGACAAAGCTCTGCAGAACTCTGGATCTTTAATACACATACACAAGAATCTGTACGACTAGCACGTGATGCAGATATCAGTGCGCGCCCAGTTCTCAGAAATGATGGTCATTCCATTATTTATCGTAGTAGTGAAAATATTGATGGGTCTTCTATTGTTGAAGTAAATCTTGATACAAGAGTGCGAAAAAAAATTCATACAGATAGTGATTCATTCGGAATAATACCAGTTGGCTTCAACCAAAATAATGAAATTCTTTTCGCAAGATTTGATTACAAAGGAACTGATTTAATTAAAATTAATCATCAACAAGAACTCTCAATTCTATTTCATGCATCGGATGAAATAGCTAGAGATTGGCGTATAGATCCTTCAGGTCAAAATATTGCATTCTTGGCTCCTGAATTTTTGGGAGAAAAAATAGTACATCGAGCACAATTAATGTCATTGGATGGGAATAAAGTGAACAATAAGATTATGGAAGGTGTAAGCGAGCAATACGCTCCAGCTTGGAGGCAAGATGGAGCATTAGCAGTAGGTACTTCAATGGCTCCAATCGTAATCGACAATCATAATTCTCTAATCCTGATGCCACCTGAAGAAGGATTCGATGTTCCACTTGGGTGGAGTGCAGACGGTAATTATTTAGCAGTTCGTCATTTTGATGGCATAGATTCCTATACCCCCGGCAGTGATAGTTTGGTACTCATCAAACAAAATAAACGCATGACAATCCATAATCATGGTGAATTAATTTTCCTTGGTTGGAACAGTGTATAAAAAATTATTAGGAGTTTTTCTACTCACTAGTTTTTTTATATTTGCGTTGGTTTTTCATTTACGAATTTCGACACTACATGCATGTGCATTTGATCCTCTCAGACCAAATACTTATGAAGCGGATTCATTAAGACAACGATACATGCATGCACTTGATGCTGCTGCTGAAAATCAATTATTCCCCGGAGATTTTTATTTTGGATTACCCAGGGTAGAGATAGGTGGACGTTACAACAGAGTTAGCGGAGAACGTAGTGTCCCAGTTGAACTACTACGTGCAATCGGTTGGGTAGAATCATCATTGACGATGGGATCGAGATCCACAAAATTCGAGTCAGTAGGTACTTCTTTAGTATCTTTTGATTGCGGTCATGGAATTATGCAGGTGACAAGTGGAATGACTGTTCCAATAGGTATTGACGGCAAGCCAAATGATAAGCAAGTTGCGGTTGCAACTAGTTACCCACACAATATAGCCCGTGGAGCTGCAGTCTTAGCAGCTAAGTGGAATAATGCCCCACAAAGTCGCCCAATAGTGGGTACTGATACTAATAGTGACCCTTCGATTATTGAAAACTGGTATTACGCAGTATGGGCTTATAATGGATTCACTGGACCTGCATCGAAAAAAAGTAACCATCCACTCGACCCAACTTTTCAATGGCCACGTTCACCATATCAATGCGATGGAACACAATCACGATCACGTTTCCCTTACCAAGAACTTGTCTGGGGTTGTATGTCAAACCCTGCATATCGATATGGAGAAAGGTTATGGGAACCTGTTTTAGTATCTCTCCCTAATTTTAATGACCCCAATTTTTACAATGCACTAAGTGTTTCGAACTTCAGTTTTCCTTACATCAATATGGATATTCCAACACCGAAACCAAGTCATCAGACATCAAAAACAAATATATCTACTAGCATCGGAGAACAAATCGTTGGATCACCACAACTCCAAGTCAGTCAACAAACAGTGACGTTGAGGATAAATGGAAGTCCTGATCAAGCAAAAGCAACTATTTATATTTCCAATACAGGATCGGGACTCATGCCTTGGTCGGCAAAATCTTCCGATAGTTTCCTAATTACTTCACCGCCTGCTGGAATTGCTGTCGGAAATAATATTCCTTGTAAATCAGGAGATTGCTCACGTGTGCCTATTGAATTAACTATCAACCCCAGCTTGCTACCTGCTTCATCTGCAAGTACAACCGTAACAATTAGTTCACCAGAAATTGCCCTTTCTGAGAAAATACAAGTAAGAGTCTATGCAGATTTTGAAGTAGCAAGTCCGGGAACAAGTAGAGCGAGTGATTAGAACGGTATAAGCTGTATCATACTATTTTCTCCGAGGTACATATGTTTGCTGAATGGATTAGTGCAACCCAAAGAAATCATGGATTAGAGCATGCAACTATAGCCGTTCTCATAGAAAAATGTGGGATGCAAACTATAGCTGGTCGTGCATCCAATGACGGTTTTTATGTTCTTGGTCATGTTGATACTGACTTATTATTAGAATGTTCAAAAGATGCATTAAACAGGATGCAAAACGGAAACAAAGAACTTGCAATATCAACATTCTGTGGAACAAATATCCTAACGACTGGTGCACTCACTGCAGTTTTTGCTTTATTGGCTAATCAATTCTACAAGCATTCAAACTGGCTTGAGAAAACAATGAATGCACTCACATGGTCAATTTTAGCAGTAGTGATCTCACAACCTATAGGTTGTTGGATACAAAAAATGGTCACAACTAATGGTAACGTAGAAAATATCGAGATCTCATCAATTGATGAGATCTCACCAATTCTTAGGAAAGTACGTACTCAGTGGAAAAAGTATTAGTGACAGGTGCCAGTGGTTTTGTAGGCGGTCATCTTGTCACTTATTTACAAGAGCAAGGTTATAAAGTAGTGGGTGTTGATATGAATGCTAACGCAACTAACATCTCAGAAATGGATTTTTATTCTATTGATATAAGAAATCAAGACACTGTTAGAGAACTATTAGATCGAATTCGTCCGAAATTTATTTTTCATGCAGCAGCGCAAACATCAGTAACTGAATCGATGCGTTCACCGAAAAAAGATATACAGACTAATGTATTAGCCAGTATTAATTTAGCTCTTCAATCCATTGAATTTGGTGTGGAACGCTTTATTTTCTTTTCATCAGGAGGTGCGCTTTATGGCAATCCATCTCAATTACCAGTATTAGAAAATGCAGAGATCAAACCATTATCTATTTATGGATCATCAAAAGCTGCAGCCGAAAATTACTTGAACATTATCCAAAATAATACTGATTTAGAATGTTCAGTACTGCGTCCTGCAAACATTTATGGACCGAAACAAGATCCTTTTGGTGAAGCAGGTGTAGTAGCCATTTTCACTGAAAAAATGCTACGTGGAGAACAGGTGACTATTTTTGGCAATGGGCAACAATCCCGAGATTACGTATTTGTAGAAGATGTTACGAAAGCAGCTCTCGCTTCAGCTTTAGGATCCCCAAATACATGCAACATAGGTTCTGGAATAGAAACTACAACACAGAATATTTTTGAACTCATCGCTGAACAAACTTCATATAAACTACCTCCAATCTATGAGAAAGAACGACCCGGGGAAGTAAATCGAATTGCGTTAGATTATTCGAAAGCAAATGATAAATGGGATTGGGAACCTACTGTTACATTGGAGGAGGGTATCCATCGCACAGTAGAATGGTTCCGAAAACAATAAAAAGATATAATCAGTTCATGCCCTCGTAGCTCAGGGGACAGAGCAGCGGACTTCTAATCCGCCGGTCGGAGGTTCGAATCCTTCCGAGGGTACCATCTAAAAGCCCCATTTCATGGGGTATAAGCACATCTAACACTTTGAGTATCTTTAGTGAATACCACAATTATGGGCAGATTATGGGCATTTATTTTGAAAACCCATCGTTGCTAGGAAACTTGATCAACTGTTGAATCAGATGAAATTACCCAGCAGTAATGAAAAACTTATCCATGACTTGAGTCAGCTTATCGATTAATCGACCGCGGCGCTGACGGCCATCTCCACGAGCAATTCATCAGGCGGATCTCGTGGCTCGAAGGTAATCCCGACGCAGACCCGCGCACACGGGTTATCTCGGTCGGCCCAGGCGACCCAAACGTCGTTCATCTCCGACTTGCGCGCCATATCTGCAAGATAGACCGTCGCGGTGACCAGTTTCGACTTGTCCGTTCCGGCCTCGGCCAGAAATTCGTCGATCCAATCGAGGCATTGCTGGGTTTGCCCGGCCATAGTGTCGGACTGATCCGGTGCGGACACCACGACGTGGATCAATCCGTTATGTTGCACCGTCCGCGTCCGGCCGGGATAGCTCTCGGGTCCCCGTTTGATCGTCATTGTGGCGTCTCCTCCGTGTTTGCGGTCAGTTTTCTCATACAAACCATTATAGTCGATTAACAGCCCTCGCACGAGAATCCATCGCCGAGGGCTCCCCCTATACATACAGGGAAGGTCCGGCCTCCGAACCCCTATCCCCTTGATGGTGTTGAAGAGTCATCTAGCTGAAATATTTTATGGGCAAATTATGGGCAAAATGCCTGAACCAATGCGAACAGGTACAAATTACTATGCACTGAAAAGCCTGTAGTGATGCGTTATCTTGGACTTCGAAGGACTAGTGAATACGGTACTTTGGGAACTTCTAATCCGCCGGTCGGAGGTTCGAATCCTTCCGAGGGTACCATTTCAGCCCATGAAATAAGGGTTTTAGTTTTATACCAGCTACAACAAGAAGTGTTTTATAACTTTCGTGTAATTTTCAGGATCACATATTATTTGCTGCAATCACATGGGTCGGAATACGGCCCATGTGATTGCAATTTAATCGTCACAAATCCTTACCTTATTATTACTTCCAGCCCATGAGGGTCGGAAGCTGATGCTTCTGAACCATCTTTAAGAGTAGTCAGCCTGTCTGAATCTTCCATTGATGCGAGGTCGTTTTCTTCCCAACTGAAGCTCTTGCAATCATCGCTGATGGTCAGAACAGCCACCCCTGGTGTCCGCTGAACATTCTCAAGGGAGCCGATAGCCGACAGNGGTTTAGCACCTCGCAAAGTAATAAACATCTTGTTGCCCAGGATGTGTGCTACGTCAGGCTTTGGATCAGGGCTGAAGGACGTGGCCATCGACTGAGTCGCTACGACCTTATTGGTTTGAAGATCGACGAAGTTGACGTCATTACTTACGCGCATACTAGTTATTGCAAATATATTGCCCTTTTGATCAGTACAGGTAACCGCACCATGTGTGTCTTCACCTGGGAGTTCAATCTGCACTGGGTCAGGGAATATTCCGTCTATAGCTCTACTAGCATCAAATGTATAAAGGAAATCATCTCCTCCTTTAGCCCCACTTTCACCATTGGTCATTATCTTATTAAAAGGTAAACGAGNTACACCACACCCGATGCCTGGAACGGTAGCCTTGTCNTAGNCCTTCNCCNCGGTCATAGGTGTGCTNCCATCTGCAGAGCCCACGTNNACTACCAATAAACCTCCACCAGCTAAAGTTATGTAGGCGAATTTACTGTCACTAGTGAATTCGTGACAGATTGGGCGCACCACTGAAGTTCCTAATTCATTTGCGAATTGGTCTAAGGCCAAGGTCTCGACTAAGTTGTAATTGTCACTCGTGTAGTTAGTCTGGATTTTATGAAGGAACCCAGATTCATCTTTTGCGCCAATATTTGCGACTATAGCCATGTTGTTATCAGGAGATGCAACTGAGGCGTGGGAATTTGTTGTTCCGCCTGCTCCATTGAAACCTCCTACTGTATTGACACAGCCGACGATCTCACGACTGGCAATATTTATGAAGAAAGTATTGCCAGAACCTACATTCGCCAGAAGGACGTGACTGGCCTTCGGGGTGGTAAAATTGGAAAGTATCATATGTGGCTTTTTCGGGGCGTCGCAATTAGCGTCTTTAGCCGCCTTTGCCAGATCTATAATTTCAGGAGGTGCATTCTTAGCATCCTTTAGAAAAATATCTTTCCCGTCCCATATGTAGAGGAGTCCACCAGTCCCGTCGCTAACAGTGGGAGATTGATCAACAGCCCACACCTCGTAGGAAGGTTCCATTTCTGGTAGAAAACTTTCTGCAAAACTACATGCAGCTGATGTAACAAAGACCGTCATCAGGATCAATATAGATACATGTAACGATTTAAAATTCATTTCTATACTCCTTAACGTATTTCAAGAGTTGTACCATCTCTATTGTTCTACTCTCATAATACATGAGTTAAATAATCAACTTAATAAGGTTTAAGTGATGTGAGTAAGATTATGCTGACCGCTATATTCCTGCAACCGCTCCACCCATTCCCTAATAATTCCGTGGTGCGCAATTTAGGGCGGTAATGGTGGATTACAGCACCGTTTACCAGTCACAAGCAACGGTGACTGAACCCTAATCTTTATTAGGCTTCATGTTTTGTGGACTCCTGGAGTACCTGCAAGATCCATTCGGGATCGAATATTACGAGTGCTCAGGGTTCAATTTGTGCGGCCAGTGGTTGCATAAGAAACCCACTAGCAGGGCTAGGCGGTTATTCTGTACTGACGCGTGTAGGGCGCGAAAGAAAAGATCGCAGAGATAGGGCCCGTTTTTAAGTGAGGTGCCCTGTGTGCCCAGAATAAAGCGTCAGGGGATTGAATAATCTCGGAAACCGTTGCTATGAAAGGGCAAACTGGAAATATGAAAACCCAACAGTACTACACCTACTCGGTTTTTAAGTAGTATTTGGCGTCCTCCTAGTCGCTCGAATGCTATAGGCGCTTCCTAAGATGATTCTGAGGTTGTTTAAGCTGTATATCGGCTTAATCCTGTTTGGATTAGGCCTAGCACTCATGCTCGAAGGTGATCTTGGTCTTGGCCCTTGGGAAGTACTACATCAAGGACTATCAAAACAGTAT
>PANZ01000001.1 GCA_002707835.1 Chloroflexota bacterium | reverse complement strand
CTAGTTTCTGATCGAACACGACGTCCTGCACGTATTGCACCGTGAAATAAACGTACCAGCATCGAATCATCTACACCTGAATCTGCGGCATGCGCAAAAGCAGTACGCACCTGTCCAAGTATTTCTGCTTCACCAATTACCAATGATTCTAAACCTGATGACACCCGATAAAGATGCCTTACAGCTGATTCTCCTTGATATATTCGGAAATAATCTTGAACTTCGGTTTCATTCATATGGGTTTCTTGCTGAAGATAAGTAGTTAATTGTTCAGGATTTTCAGTACCTGTTGTATAAAACTCAAGACGATTACATGTACTAATGATAGCGGTGGGACCTAGGTGTCGTTGAACACGTACAAGAAGATCATCGAGTTCATTGTCAGCGACAGAAATCTTCTCTCTTACATCAAGTGAGGCCGTATGGTGATTAACAGTTGCAACTGACAGCATTATAGATCACCTGCATCCTCAGCCGATTGAGCACGATTTTTTAATGGCTCATCGATCTTCAAAGAATTAATTAACCTGTCTTTCGCTGAATCATATTGTCCTTGACGCAATAACTCCCTTAAATCGTCATCAATTGCCTGTTGCCATAACTCAGGCTCAATTCGATTAGGACATTCTTTACACAATAATGGTGGTGGAGTTTGCGTGAGATCACATTCACTTGCACATTCACGATCACGCTGACGCACCAAAATCCTTACTTCAGCCAAAAGATCTCCGAGAGACACCACTTCATCTGAAAGAAAAAGTTCCATCTGTGTACGTAGCCAACGAGCCAGAGCAGGACTACTTCCACCCGTAGATGTAGCAATTGCAATTTTGCCGCGCTTCGCCAACGATGGAAGAATAAAATCACAATTTGAAACATCATCAGCAGCATTAACCCAAATGCCTTTGGAGCGAGCTTCATCTGCAACTTGCTTATTTATCACTCCATTGTCAGTCGCCACCATAACAACTTCAAACCCATCTGTGTCACCAGGTTCGAAACTTCTCTCATGCCAAATAGCTTGACCATTTTCTACATACTTCTGTACTTCAGGAATGAGATCAGGAGCAACAATCGTAACTTGAGCACCAGCATCGACCAACTTATGAATTTTTTCGTCGGCCACATTTCCTCCGCCAACCAATAAAACGGGGCGCTCTTCCATTTCCCAAAAAACAGGATAATAACCCACTACAAATTACCTCCTGCTGTCATATCTCCTAAGTCAATACCATTACTTTCACACCACTGTTGGTACGCAAGAGGAGAAATTTCAGATGGTTTAATTTCACTCCGCCCACCCCAAAAAACATTGGTATAACTGACAGGTATATTCAGTTCACTCAAATGATCATCAATGGCTTTTTTATGATCTAAGATCAATTGCTTATCAGTTCCATGAACCACGCCCATAACATTAACATTTTGAAATTCAGGACCACCTTCACGCCAATAAGCATGCGTCATAATATGGTGCCTACCCAATTCTTGACCTGCCTTAAGTTCCATGCCTTCAGGAACTGCCCAATGAAATAAAGCATTGTAGCGAGTGACCCTTTCACCATCAGCCGTAGGTTTCACATGCTCAAGAAAAGTGGAAAATCTTCCTATCAATCCTTTAGCTTCAAGTTCATCTGCTGTGTCATAAAGTTCTTGAAGAGTAATTCCTATCTCATCAGCTCTTTGCTGCCATAAATCTTGTACCAATTCTGAAACTGCAAATTCACGTTTTAAAACTTCCATAATTTTCCATTGTTCTGATGTGAGAGGAATAATTTCGGTATCAATTACTCGCCCAGGATCTTCACTGCGTGACCCAGGGAGAATTTGTTTACGACGAGTATGACCTACCCCAAGAGCAAATAATTTCTTGGCAGGCATTAATCGATACGACTGTGCACCAACTTTTTCAGCAAGAAAATCAGCATGCTTTTCAAGTGAAAATTGTGGAGGTACTTTCAACGTCGTCCACAAACGATAACGTTCACCAGCAGAACCAACATCTGCAGTTCGAATTACAACATGCCCCGAAAAAGGATCTTCTTGGAACATATAATCGAATGCACCATTCAATTTACTTTCCTCTAATTGCCATGCAACTAATGAACCACGAGCAAGACTGGTTGTAATCATAGTTTGGCGCACTCGGCGTATAGTGCCTGATGCAAGCATTGCCTTAATACGATCTATAATAGTATCGACAGGGATTTCTGTAAGACGAGATATTTCTCCAAATGGATCTGTCTGAAAACCTGAAAGAAGATCCTCAGAAACTGACAATATTTTTTGATTGATCGGATCACTAATTGTCACTGGAATAGTCGTTCCTACCGCATTTTTCACTATTACTCTCCAGTATTTTTGGCGTCTTCAGAAATAGTATTCGATGAACCAAGTCCAATATGATTGATCAAATGATTTATTTCCATTCTTCGACATGTAAACATTGGGGTATCAAAATCAGTAAAATAAGTAGAATCTGAAACTCGTAAATCACGCACTAAAGCTAAAAATTGCCCTGGCGAATCTCCTTCAAAAGCTACTACAAATTCCTGATCATCTAATCCATAGGAATATGTAGTATTAATCTTAATTTCGGGATAAGCATGCCCTATGCGAATATGCTCAGCCATAGCCTTATTACGAAAAGTACTTGAAGATTGATACCAATCTTTGGTTTTTGCCATTGGGTAAACAAACAGCCAATCATTAACTCCACCATCTTCACGAAATCGATCTCTTTTCTCTATACCGTCAGTAAATTGATTTTGGTATTGAGAACGCATTGTCATTGAAAGAAAAGAGTGTGATTGTTCCAAACTCCAACTAAGATCATTATTCAATAACAAAGACTGCCAATTCATTATTTCTTCCAAATCATCAGAAACTTGCCAAACCAGGAAATCAGTATCTGCTCTAGTACCAACAGTGGAGTACACGCGCGTAAGCATTTTTTCAGAAGAAATATTTAACAAAGAGACTAACTCTGTACCCAAATCAGCACGCTCCTGAGAATCCAGTACACGTACAGAATGGTGGAGTTTATAAAAATTAAACTTTACAAACTGTTTCCCATGAGGAGACTGTTGTGGTGGTGGCGCAGCCAAGGAGGCTTTTAGCCATGGAGGTTGACTCATCTTGTTGATAAACCTGCTTCTCTTACTCTTTCAAGACCATAATTCGATTCAAAAAGATGTTCAATTTTGCTCGCATGATCATCCGATATATCGGGAACATCAGCTGCCGTAGCAAATTCGTTTAATTGGTCGAAATCATAAATATTAGGAAAAGCACTCACAATCTGAGGTGAGCGCATAACATACTTCAATGCTGCTTGTCCTAAAGTGCGGTTACCTTGTGATGTTAGAAATCCAAGTTGATCAACTTTCTTGATACCATTTTCGAGCCATGCACGTGGTCGATGTTTTCTATGATCATTAGGTCCAAATTGAGTATCCAAAGTATATTTTCCTTCGAGCATACCGCTTGAATGAGGAACTCTAACTAACAAAGATTTATTATGTTTTTCTGCGCCATGAATTAGCTCCCGACCGGGATCAAGCTCTAAAGCATTATAAATCATATAGACTATTTCGATTGGCAGGTGTTCAAGTGCATACATACCTTCATCAAGCCATCCAATTGCAGGACCGAGAGCTATACCAACCGATCTAATCTTTCCTTGAATACGAAATTTATCTAATAGCGTCCAAATATCATCACGCAAAAGATGTTCCATTCGGACATTATGCAATTGCCACAAATCTATACGATCAGTTGCAAGACGTTGTAATGAATTATGCAATGCACGTTCTATAAAATCAGGTTCGAAACAATGTTCAGCTGGTTGATGATCTTTTTTAGAACGATCTACTGATTCCCAGTCATAGCCAAATTTAGTACTGATAACAATTTTGTCTCTAGCAGCACCAGGGAATGCATGAGCAAGGATCTCTTCCCCGCGACCGCGACCATAAGTATCTGCAGTATCAATAAAGTTAATCCCCAAATCAACTGCACTTTGTAACATATCTACCGCTGCAGAATCAGAATAATCACCCCACCAGCCTGCAGTCAGTGTCCAAACACCAAATCCAACTTCAGAAACTTGAATATCTGTATTTGCAATGGTCCGATACTGCATTATGTCCTTCTTAAACTATCTCTTAGTGAACAATCGCTCGATTTGTCATCAACATCAACTGTTAGATTGGTAAGATATATATAGTTTTAAGTAGATTTTTTACTAAATTTACGAAGATTTCAGCAATTTAATATTAATTTTTGTGCTGTCTCTACATAATTATACAACTGGTGCCATACCACCGTCGACATTAATAGATGCCCCTGTAACATAACTGGCTTTATCAGATGCCAAGAAGCAAATTACATCACCTGCTTCACCTGCTTCTCCTATACGTCCTAGTGGTACCCGTGAACCCATATTGTCATAATATGCATCGAGATTGAGATTGGAATCTTCAGCTTGAGCTGTTGTAAACCTGCGTTCATGCTGACCTGCCTTGATCAATCCAATACAAACAGTATTGACTAATATGTTATCTTTTGCCAAATCACGAGACATAGCTTTTGTCATGGCAATACCTGCAGCTCGAGAAAGGCTAGTGGGTAAAGAAGATGCGGCAGGAGCTTTCCCACCTCCAGTAGTAATATTGATAATTCGACCGCCACCTACAGTACGTAAATGAGGAATAACAGCCTGTGATGTGTAAAGAGCTCCATAAACTTTTAAGGTAATATCTGCAGTCAATGTATCTTTTGTCATAGCTTCAACAGGCATAGCAGAAGATGTACCTGCATTATTAACAAGAATATCTATACGCCCCCATTTTTCATAAATATGCGTTACAAATTGTTTTACAGCATTCTCATCAGTAACGTCACATACGTAGGGTTCCACTTCTCCTGATGCTTGTGATCGAATCTCTTCTGCGGCAGCTTCTAGTACATCTTCACGTCGAGCACATATAGCGACCTTTGCACCTTCACGGGCAAGAGAGAGTGCGGCGCCTTTACCAATACCGTCACTACCACCTGTCACTATCGCAACTTTACCTTGTAACCCTAAATCCATTTTCTACTCCATTTCTAAATACCTTTGATAATCTATATCAAATTAGTAATTTCACTTGCCAACATAATATCTTTATCCGTAATACCACCTGCGTCATGCGTAGATAAAGTAATAGAAACACGATTATAGACATTCCATATCTCTGGATGGTGATCTGCTTTCTCTGCAAGTACACCTATCTTAACTATGAAACTGAGAGCTTCAACAAAATTTGAAAAGATAAATTCATTCTTGATTTGGTTATCATGCACATGCCAATCGCTTAAATTAGATAAAGCTTTAGTAATTTCATTAGATGAAAGTAAATCCGACATTCGAACCTCCAATGTTCGTTATAATCAGAGTACAATAATTGAATACTTGCCTGAGAGTAATACTAAACCGAAACTATTGATAAGACTAAATAAGTAGGTAAACCATGGCAAACATTCTTTCAACTTTTGAATCACTACACTCTTCTTCAAAAAAATTAGCTGCGGAAGCTTCATTAGTATTCCCTTCAGGAGTAACGCATGACGCTCGAGCATTCGAACCTTTTCCCATTTACGTAGAAAAAGCTCAAGGTGCAAGAAAATGGGATGTCGATGGTAATGAAATCGTAGATTATATCGGTGGACATGGTTCGTTGCTGCTAGGGCACAATCACCCTGAAGTAATCGAAAATATCCAAAAAACCCTCCTCCGAGGTACGCATTTTGGATCATCACACGACTTAGAGGTTGCCTGGGGTCAACAAGTCCTCAAAATGGTGCCATGTGGAGAAAAATTACGATTCACAAGTTCAGGCACAGAAGCAACAATGATGGCATTGCGATTAGCACGCGCATATACCGGACGTGAAAAAATAGTGAAACTTAGTGACCATTTTCATGGTTGGCACGATATTGTGGTTGGCAAACAAAGCAATGATGAATCACAACCACAATCTTTAGGGGTACCAGATAGCTTTTATGAGTCGCTGATAATTATAAAACCAAATGACATCGAAAACTTATCGGATGTTTTGGCAAAGAACGAAATAGCAGCTGTAATACTTGAACCAACAGGAGCGCATTGGGGAGAAGTACCACTCGATCCTGGATATTTACAAAAGGTAAGAGCACTTACAAAGGAAAATAATACTTTAATGATAATGGATGAGGTTATTACAGGTTTTCGAATGGCCCCAGGTGGAGCACAAGAATACTACAATGTACTGCCCGATCTCTCGACACATGCAAAAATCGTTGCAGGTGGTTTGCCAGGCGGATGTGTGACTGGACGTGAAGAAATAATCAATATCTTAGAAATGAACACTGGTGGCTCTAACCACAATTCACAACTACAAGATCGCGTTGCACATCAAGGTACTTACAATGCTAATCCTGTTTCAGCTGCTGCAGGACTTACAGCATTAAAAATTATCAGTACCGAAAATGTAAATGAACAAGCAAATTTAACAACAAAAAAACTTGTTAATGGATTGAATGATATTTTTCGTCAATCATCAGTACCAGGATCTGCATGGGGAATATCGAGCATGTGGCATTTTAATTTAGGCTATGAAGCACCATTCCCAAATAATGTAGAATGGGATGCAAAAGAAGCTCCTCGCGGTGTTCCTGACAAAAAATTAATGCAGGCGTTACGGTGGTCACTATTTAACCACGGAGTTGATTTGATGAGTCATGGTGGGATGGTTTCTGCCGCGCATGGAGACAAAGAGGTCGATGACACTCTTACAGGGTTCACCAATGCAATAGCTGATTTAAGATCAGAAAAATTATTGGCGTAGAAACTTGACTTCATAGCTATCAATTAATTTAGTAGAAAAAAAATAAATAATTAGACGTGGCGCAGTCCAACGAGTAGATTATCGACATTGATATCTCAAAATATGTAGAAGGAATGATCAGTGACAAAAAAACTCCCAACCAATCTGCGAGGATTAAAATCAAATAATTATCAATTACTACCTGTACGGGAAGAGTTAAGAAAGAATTTGATAACAAAACTACAGAATGGAGAGGAAATTTTCCCCGGTATAGTTGGTTATGAAAACACAGTGATTCCACAATTACAAAATGCCATTCTTTCCGGACAGGACATTATACTTCTAGGAGAACGTGGACAAGCAAAATCTCGAATCATAAGAAGCTTAACCACATTGTTCGATGAATGGACTCCAATTCTTGCTCATTGTGAAATACCGGAAAATCCTTTTTCCCCAATTTCACCACAAGGACATGAAATTATCGCTGAAGAAGGTGATCGTGCTGAAATCAACTGGATGCATCGAGATGAACGTTACGGTGAAAAACTAGCAACTCCTGATATTACAATTGCAGATCTCATTGGTGAAGTGGATCCTATAAAAGTAGCCGAGGGAAGATATCTTTCAGATTCACTAACTTTGCACTACGGATTAATCCCTCATACAAATAGAGGTATTTTTGCAATCAATGAATTACCTGACCTCGCTGAAAGAATTCAAGTTGGGTTGTTAAATGCAATGGAGGAAAGAGATGTCCAAATTAGAGGGCATAAAGTACGCCTGCCTTTAGATGTCTTAATCGTTGCAACAGCAAACCCTGAAGACTACACAAATCGGGGTAGAATCATCACACCACTTAAGGATAGATATGGATCTCAAATTCGTACTCATTATCCTCAAAATATTGACCATGAAATCTCTATTATGGAACAGGAAGGTCAGATATTTAGCACAGAAGATTTCAATATAGAAATCCCCGACTATATGAAGCGGGTAATTGCAGAGATTACTCGTTTGGCGAGAAAATCTCCTGATGTAAACCAACGCTCTGGAGTTTCTGTCAGGGCATCAGTTGCAAATTATGAAGCGATACTTGCCAATTCACTTAGAAGATCTATCCGACTGAAAGAAAAAAATGTCGCTCCACGAATTTCTGATTTACCTTTCGTTGTGCCATCTCTACAAGGAAAAGTGGAACTTGAAACTGTCGAAGACGGCAAAGACCAACAGATTATTGAAAGACTAATCCTTGGAGCAGTAGTTTCAATATTTAATGAAATTTTTGAGGAAGATGAATTGGAGGGCATAATAGAGTCATTTAATTCTGGCCTTTCAGTACAAACTGGTGAATCAGAATCTATTGGGAGCTATACGGAAATTATTAAGAAAGTAAATGATCTTGAAGATTCTGTGCATCGATTAGTTGGAGAACAGTCTTCAGAGGCAGTAAAAGCTTCAGCAACGGAATTTATTTTAGAAGGCCTACATCTAAACAAGAGATTGAATAAAGAAACATTATCTTCCCTAGGCGATTCTATATATAAAGCATAATCACTGATCGGTAGGAAAATGGCATTAAAATACGAATATAGTGGCTGGGATGACTCCCAAGACTCTGATGCACCTTCTGCCGAAGAAATACTAGATAATCTTTCAGACGAACTGCTTAACTCTGGTAATTTACAGCAGGCACTTCAAAATCTGCTGCAACGCGGCCCGGGATCTGCTCAATCTGACCAGATGCAAGGATTACGAGATTTATTACAACAACTTCGACAGATGAGACGTGATCAACTCGACAAGTATGATCTTGGTAGTGTGATAGAAAATATTAATCAGACAGTGGAAGATATTTTAGAACTTGAAAAAAACACATTGAACGAAAGTATCAACGATCAAAGTGTCGGTAATAATACTGACAATGATGAGAATGCAGAATTTCAATCGATACTTGAAAATATTGCCACCAAGAAACAGAATTTTCTTGACCAATTACCGCCTGATACAGCAGGACAAATTCAATCTTTAAAAAACTATGAATTCCTAAACCAACAAGCACAAAATGAATTCAACAATTTGCTAGAACAATTGAAAAGTTCTGCTGCAAGTTCATATTTCAAAGACACGTCTGAGCTTATAGATAATTTATCTGAAGATAAAATCTCTGAACTAAAAGACATGATCAAAGAACTCAATGACATGCTTGTAGAAAAAATGCGGGGTGGTAATCCTGACTTTGAATCATTTATGCAGAAATTTGGTGATATGTTTGGCAATTCTCCTCCTGAATCTTTAGAGGAATTAATTGCTGGAATGCACGAACAAATGAACGCTATGAATTCAATAATGGAATCATTGAGCCCAGAACAACAAATGGAATTGGAAGATTTACTCTCAAGTCAATTAGGCGATGATGAATTAGATGCAGAATTCAAAGAACTTGTTCAAAATCTAAATTTTTTAGGCCCTAAAGGAAACCGAGAAACCCGCTACCCTTTCCGTGGAAGTGAAGACCTCACTCTTGATTCAGCAATGTCAGTAATTTCAGAAATGCAAAATATCAATGCATTAGAAAGAGCCTTAGAAAACGCTCAACGCTCAGGTGATTTAGAACAAATTGATCTGGAGCAAATACAAGATTTATTGGGGGGAGAAGCAGTTGATATAATTGAAAATCTGAAAAAATTGCTCGAAACCCTTGAAGATGCAGGATATCTCCGTAAAGACGGGGATAAATGGGAACTTACGCCACGTGGTACAAGAACTATTGGACAAAATGCTCTGGTAGAAATTTACAGACAACTAAAAAATCAAAAAATTGGCAATCATCCAATCCCTGAATCAGGTCGACATGGTGAACGCTTAGAAGAATCTAAGCCCTATGAATTTGGTGATCCTTTTCATCTCGATATGAGAAAAACGATAATGAATGCCATCGAACGAGAAGGAACTACATCCACACCTGTCAATTTGAACCCAGATGATTTTGAAATCTTTCGTTCAGAATTGGTCACACAAACATCCACAGTCTTGATGGTTGATCTAAGTTGGTCAATGGCCTTACGTGGGTCTTTTTTAGCAGCAAAAAAAGTAACACTCGCACTAGAGAATTTGATTAGAGCTCAATACCCCCGAGATAACCTATATATTATTGGCTTCTCCAATTATGCTCGTGAACTCGCATCCCATGAATTACCTTATGTGCGTTGGGATGAATCGGTAGTCGGAACCAATATGCATCACGCTTTAATTATTGCTGAACGACTCTTAGCGAAACATCGTGGAGGAACTCGACAGATATTGATGATCTCCGATGGTGAACCTACTGCACACCTAGAAAACGGCAGGTCACAATTTTCTTATCCACCTAGTCCGATTACTATTCGTGAAACATTAAAAATGGTGAAACGACTTAGTCAACAAGAAGTAACAATCAATACTTTTATGTTAGATAGCAATTACTATCTAAAGGAATTCGTAAATCAACTCGCACGACTTAATGGTGGAAGAGTATTTTATACAACACCGGACCAGTTAGGTGAATACATACTAGTGGATTATGTACAGCACAAACGCAAAAAATTAAACGGTCGCTAATTATTGTATCTCCCAAGAAAAGAAATGGATCAATAAACCTCTAATTTGAGGGGGTGCAATGAAACATTCATGCCACTTACCTTTCTCACCAACTCCACTATGCAAACCTAATACTTCAATTCGAAATTGGTCACATATCTGGGATACAGAATCAATATTCTCTACTTCAAAAGAAATGTGATGAACAGAGCATCCAAACTCATCTAAAAATTTTTGCATATACGAATCTGCTTTTAGAGGCTTTAGAATTTCGACATTCATTTCATTCTCCAAAAACTTCAAAGTTCGGACTGAGAAACCATAATCGACGGGGCTTGGATTCCAATAATAAACTGTTTCAAGACCAAATAATCGCTCATACCAATCCGAAAGAGAAACATCATCATTTGAAACATGTGCCCATGCATTAAGTTTCTTAATACCAATTCCGCGCGCTACATTATCAAGAAAATAATTGGGTAAATGAAGAGATGCACCATCGAAAATTTCATAATAAAAATCTGAATCATATTTCCATCCAGGGGCAATATGGAAAAATTGGCCCTCACTATCTGATCTTAATTTCGCTTCAAACGGAACAAATTGATCAGATCTCTCATCCTCCAATGCTTCCATATATAATTCATTAACAAAGTTAATCGCTAACGGAAGATTTTTTATATGAAGTCCCACATGATGAATGGCAGCTTTTTTATTAATTAAAGAAGATTTTTTAGAGATAGGACTTTTATCACTCTTCAATATTTCAATCGAAATTCCTTTTGTACCAGGAATTTCCATATCAACACCTATATAGCCTGAACGTACAAGAGGTGAACCAACTCGAAATCCAAGTAACAATTCAAAAAGTTTAACCACTGGTTCAAACTCATCAACAATTAGACCTATATGATCTATTCTATTAATCTCAAACATTTAATTCTCGACCTGTAACACTCTTACATCACCGTCAGTTACTTCATATTTATTAGCTGTAGGAAAGTATTGCTCGTGCGCAATATTTTCATCAGGAACAGTAATAAAAACTTGATCGACTTGATAAGACATATTAATTACCTTGTCTCGATGATTCGAATCTAACTCTGACAGAATATCATCTAAAAGTAAGACTGGAGATTCACCAGTAATTTCAGTTGAAAGATTAACTTCAGATAACCGCAAAGCCAATACCGCGGTTCGTTGTTCACCTCTGGAAGCTACACTGGAAGCATTTTTTCCATTGATTAAAAAATCAACATCATCACGATGTGGTCCAAATCTAGAACTCCCTCTCCAGACATCGCCATGCCTTCCTTCTCGAATAATTTCGTGCATTCTACCCACCAAATCAAATATTTCTATTTCTCTCTCGAGTTTGAGAGGCATTCCAGGAAGATAATTAATAGAGAAATTTTTATTATCAAATCCTAATTCTGAATAATTTTTTACTGCCCCAGTTGCCAGCTTCTCAACTATTAATTGCCTTTCAAGTAGAATCACTGCACCGATCTCGGCCATTTCTTGATCCCAAAAATCTAATTCGTCAATCGTGCCATTTTGATCTTTAAGATTACGAAGTAAGCTATTTCTTTGAAGTAAAATTCGATTGTATCTTTGCAATGCACGAACATATTCTCGATTGAATTGAGAAATGGTAATGTCCAAATAGCGCCTGCGATCGGCGGGAGAACCATTGATAATTGTAAGATCATCCACTGAAAACATCACAACACGTAAATTTCCTACTAAATCAGAAGCACGTCGATTGATCCCATTTACGCGAAAGCGTCTACTACTTTGCCATTCTGAACTATTGAGATGTTTTATCGAAGAAATAACAATTTCTAAATTGACGGGAGATTTCAATCCGCCTACTTCAGCAAAGATTCTTGCTGTCGGAAATTCTTCTTCTTGAAATGCATCCCAACTAACTACTTCAATCTCTTTTCCATGCCGATTACTCTTAGTTGTTGCAAGTTGTGAAATAGCATCCAATAGATTAGATTTTCCAGAGGCATTTTTCCCTATAAAAATATATATGCCTGGATCGAAATCAAGTTTTAATTCACGATATGTGCGAACATTTTGCATAAGAAGGTGCGTTAAATGCATCGATTGATATCTATCCTTACATAATACATATATATACTTTAAGAATAATAATTACATCACAAAGCGAGGTAAGCAATGAGTAAAGAGAAATTAAGAATAGGTTTTATAGGTGCTGGTGGTAATACTACATCACGACATATACCAGGATTTCAATCACTTGAGAATATTGAACTAACCGCAGTATGTAATAGAACAATCGAAAGCAGTACACGTGTTGCGAAGCAATTTGGTATCAAAAATGCTGTTAGCAACCCGGATGAAATTTTTAATTCTCCTGAAATTGATGCGATCTGTATTGGTACATGGCCATACCGGCATAGTGAATACTCGATTGCTGCACTTCAGTCAGGGAAACATGTCCTTTGTGAAGCACGTATGGCCATGAATGCTACTGAAGCAGCAGCTATGTTGGATATTGCAAAGCAACATCCAAATTTAGTAGCTCAACTTGTACCTGCTCCTATGGATTTACCTGTGTGGCAAACTGTGCGAAGACTGATCAGTGAACAAAAACTTGGTGAACTTAGAGAAATACATGTAGATGTTCTCAATGGAACAGCTATAGATGAAACTTTGCCATTACACTGGCGCCATCAAAAAAATTACTCAGGCATGAATATCATGATGTTTGGAATTTTTGCTGAAATAGTGACACGTTGGACAGGGAAAACAAAATCTTTAATGGCAGATGCGCAAGTTTTTATACCTTCCAGAATCGATACAGAATCAGAAAAACAAGTCCAAATTGAAATCCCAGATAGTTTAGGCGTATTTGCAAAACTTGAAAATGACATAAGAGTTACGTACAGAATTAGTACTGTTATAAATGATCGACCATCAACTTCAATTTCACTCTACGGATCTGAAGCTACTTTACACTGGGATGGCCGTGATCATTTAACATTAAGTAAATCACAATCTGAAACGGAAAAAATCCCAGCTGATATCAAAACTGCAATAGGATGGAATGTCGAGGCCGACTTTGTCTCATCAATCCGAGAAAATAATCCTGTTCAACTAACCAGCTTTGAAGACGGGTTACATTATATGAAAATCACTGAAGCAGTAAATCAATCTTTAACGAACAAAAATCAGGTAAATCTTGATGCGATATAATCTAGAACAATAAAATGAGTTTTAGAATTTATAGATTTGGAGAAAAGATTGAGGAAAAACCATCACTCATAAATTTTCTCATCAACTATATAGGCAATTTTTGTGGTCTAGCAATTGCAAGTTTATTAATTACAGGTGTTTCTGTAGATGATTTCCCATCATTAATCGCTGCAACTGCAGTTTTTGCAATCATACATACTCTTATAAAACCTTTTGTCTATCTTGCATCTTGCTGTTTAATTGTAGCTACATTCGGATTCTTTATTTTTGTGATTAATGCTTTCTTATTAATTATGACTTCAAAAATATCAACCACTTTAGGATTAACTTTTAATGTAGAAAATTTTATATCAGCATTTCTAGGAGCATTAGTTATTACATTCATCTCCTCTAGTATCAGGTATATTTTTCAAAAACGTGTAAATACAAAAAATTTCTAAAAATGATTTTTCAATGAACGTTTTTTTCCGCGACGAGTGGGAGTGCCTGGTGACTCTATACGGACCGCACATGCCTTATATTCTGGAATACCAGCAAGAGTATCAAGTTCATCATTAGTCAAAAAATTTGCTGCGACACCTTCTAATTGAACAAACGGAACAAACAATTCACCACGACGTTGTCGTTTACCTGTTTTGACTTGTGCAATAATTTCACCACGACGTGAAGCCAATTGCACATCATCTCCATCGTGTAAATTTAATTGTACTGCATCATCAATATTAATATCGACAGTAACTACTGGTACCATGTCGACCAAACCTTTTACACGCCGTGTAATTACACCACCGTGCCAATGATACAACGTCCTCCCTGTAATCAATGTAAATGGGAATCGTTTTGAAGGAAGTTCGGCAGCAGGTGGACCTTGTTGAACTCCAACGAACTTACCTCTTCCTCGAGGAAATTCTTCAGTAAACAATCTAGGAGTACCGGGGTGTTCAACGTCAGGACATGGCCATTGTATTCCTCCTTCACGATCTAATCTCTCATGTGACAATCCACCTATAATAGGCATTAGAGAAGACATTTCATCGAAAATATCAGATGCAGATTCATGAGAAAATCCTTGATCAGGGCGTCCTAGTATTGTTAAGACCCTCCGAGCAAGTTCACTGATTATTTTCCAATCGTCACGAGCTTCTCCGGGGGGATTCACAATCTTACGGACAAGCTGTACTCTTCTTTCACTATTGGTAAATGTGCCATCTTTTTCAGCAAATGCAGCAGCAGGTAGCACAACATCAGCAATTTCTGCAGTTTCATGCATAAAAATATCCTGAACTACTAGAAAAGATAAGTTTTTAAATGCTTCTGTCGCATGTGCCAAAAATGGATCTGATAAAAGTGGATTTTCACCAACAACGTACATTGTATCGATGGTACCTTCGAGCATCGATTCAATCATTGTGGTAGATTGCAGCCCTTTTTCAAAAGTAAGTTCAGTATTCCAAGCAGCAGACCATCGATCATGACTCTCAACTGTATCAACTGCCTCATATCCTGGAAAAACATTAGGAAGACACCCTACATCTGAACAACCTTGAACATTATTTTGACCACGAAGTGGTGAAATACCATTTCCAATACCACCAACCTGACCACATAGCAAAGCAAGATTAATCAACGCACGTGCATTATCTGACCCCATGGTGTGTTGTGTAACACCCATCCCCCAGATGGTACAAGAACCTCGAGGATTGCCATTTTGGGAAAGCGGAGGATCGGCAAATAATCTTGCAGCACGACGAATATCTTCCGCTGACACACCACAAATTTTTTCTGCATCTTCAGGAGAAACTTGTTGAACAGTTTCCCGCCATTCCTCAAAACCTTCCATTCGCTGACTAATAAAAATTTGATCTTCCAAATTTTCTTCCAAAATCACATTGGCCATGGCATTTAGTAATGCGACATCTGTCCCAGGACGTGGTTGGAGGTGTACTGTAGCCACTTCACACAATTCAATTTCTATAGGATTTATAACAATAAGTGCTGCATCATTTTCTTGCACAGCCTTTCGTAAACGAGATGCAATAACTGGATGATTTTGTGACGTGTCACTACCAACTACCAACAGTGTTCCAGCCTGTTCGTAATCTAAATATGAATTACTTGTAGCACCTGATCCTACCTGCTCCATTAAAGCTACTACAGATGGTGCATGACATAGACGAGAACAATGATCTATTGAATTAGTTTGCATTACAGCGCGAACAAATTTTTGCTGAATATATCCATCTTCATTTGTAGCTTTTGCAGAAGCAATTGAGGCAAAACTACCTCGAGCTTCAACAAATTTTTCTGCAATCAACTGTAGTGCCTCATCCCATGATGCAGATTCTAATCGACCATTACGTCGGATTAATGGAGTAGTTAATCGATCTTCAGAATGTACAAAATCAAGTCCAAAACGTCCTTTAACACAAGTCATACCTAATGAAGATTGATTGTTTGGCTCACCATCGACCCATACGATTCTTTCTTCAGCTCGATGTACTAATAGACCACACCCAACTCCACAATAGGGACATGTGGTACTTACAATGTCGGTATCTCTTCCCATCCGATGACTAGAAGCTGATCCAATCAATGTTTTTGGCAATAATGCCCCTGTTGGACATTCTGAAACACACTGTCCACAAGAAGTACAATTGGAATCTCGCCAAGAAGCATTAAAAGCTGAGCCTATTTGCGCATTTTCACCCAAGCCGTTTATTCCAATAGCACCAATATGCTGAGTGTTTTGACATGCATCAACACATCGACCACAGAGTATGCAGTCATTCATATCTAAAGAGAAAAATACATTAGATTCATCTTTGGATGATCTTGGATTTGGTACATATGTTGAAGAGCTTAAACCATGTGAATTCGCATAAAGAGCAGCCTGACCTTGACCACGTCCATCTGCAGACATTCCTATCGTTAAATCTAAAACACCGCGTCTGATTCGATTGGTACGTTCAGAATCTGTAGATACTTCCATACCGTCCGTAACAGGTGTATGGCAAGCAGCAACCAATCGAGAACTTCCAGCAATTTCAACCAAACACGTGCGACAAGCTCCAAGTGGTCCTTGTGCATCACTTTTACACAAGTGTGGAATATCAATTTCTTGAGCCAAAATTGCATCAAGTATCATACTACCTGAAACAACTTCGTTCTCTACACCATCGATTGTAATTTTGAGCACTTTTGGTGTTACTTCGAGCGACATCAATAAATCCTTAAATATGATCTTCTTATACAATAATGACAAAAAAAATCAACTATTTTCAAATTCCTGTTTAAACTGTTCTAGTGCTGATAAAACTGGGCGACCAGCCATCCCACCTAACTGACAAAGCGAACTTTCAGTCATAATTTCAACTAATTCATAAATTTTCTTTTCATTTTCATGTACATTTGCCAAAAGATTAACTAGACGCTCTGAACCTTCACGACATGGTGTACATTCACCACATGACTCTCTCTTGTTATATGATGCGAGCGAATTTGTAATATGCTGTATATCAGCAACTGAATTCAAAACGACAACTCCTCCAGCACCTAATCTTGACATTTCAAGTACGTCATCAAATTGTTGAAAATGAATAAATTCACCTGAAGGTCCACCTACCAATAATGCTTTTATTTCTTGAGGATTTCTGCCTGCATTAGCGATCATCCCAGACCATGTCATAGCACCATCTATTGGCACTTCATACAATCCCGGTCGAGGCACATCTCCTGATAGTGAAATTAATTTGGTTTGAGGTGGTGGATTGTCGAAGAGCGTAGTTACTGCACACAAAGTCTCGACATTATTAATCACCGTCGGCTTTCCAAACAAACCAACATCTGTAGCAAATGGTGGTTTGTACCGTGGGACAGGTCTTTTTCCTTCAATACTGTTCAAAATGACAGATTCTTCACCACATACATAACCGCCAGCACCTGAACGTACATTAATTGTTAGTTGAAAATTCCTCTCCCAACACTCGCCACCAGTAATCCCCGCTTGTGCAGCATCTAACAATGCTTTTTCAAGACTAAGTCGCGCTTGTTTCGCCTGGCCATTTACATATATGTATACAGCCTCAAATCCAACTGAATGATGTGCAATAAGTATTCCTTCTATTAATCGATGTGGATCCCCTTCAAGCATATGTCTATCTTTAAAGACTCCGGGTTCCCCTTCTTCAGCATTCACCACCAAAATTTTTTGTTGATCTGCGTGCGCTCTTGCAAATTGCCATTTCTGTGACACTGGAAAATGTGCACCACCTCTGCCAGTAAGTCCAATGTCAGCAAGTCGACTAATAATTTCTTCGGGCGAAAATTGTAATACACGATCCAATGCTATGTACGCACCTTGCGATAAAACATCACCAAGAGAACCATCATTTCGACCCATTCGAGATGTAATACCTTTTTCTCCCGTTCCAGCATATTTTTCAGCATCTCCACAATCCCCAAGAAAGCACTCAACTACCTCATCCACACCATTGAGATCGAGCCTCTCAAATCGGCGCATAAAAGTGCCTTGAGCTACAGTCGCAGATGGAGCAGCCCAATTTGCTCCATCTGAACAGACATCAACAACAAAATGAGCCTTTTCTCCAAGTATGTCGCGAATACGATCACCATATTCAGAAACTCCTACTGCATCTCCAGCAGTACCTCGATGTATCAAAATACGAGGAATAGGTGGAGCAACATATTTTGTTCTTAACGCAGCCATAGGGTGTAAAGTGCTCATTTTTTTAACCATTCGCGTAAATTATCCGTCGTGACACGACCATAGAGCTGTTCGTGTGGGTCAACAACAACAGGTGCCAAAGCACATAAAAATTGACAGTCAATTTGTTTAATATCGCCAACAAAAGTTGCTAACTCTGATGCTCCAGCAAGATCACAAGCCACTCCCATACATACATGCCATTGAGTAATATCTGGTTTCAAAAGATTAAGCTCAGAATAACCAGTAGCAATTGCATAAACTTCAGAAACAGGAAGCATTATATGGCCCGCAACATATTCAATTGAAGCTTCAGGCAACCAATGTAATTTCTGTTGAAAAATTTCTAATGCAGGTAAAAGGTTTTCTCGTGTTTTTGGTAACTCACTGACAGCATTTTTTGCATCATGAAATACTGCAGATGTAGTATCGAATACTTCTTCTTTCATTTTTCTATTGTAACTGTGTGATACAAATTTGTATTTATTCAGATATATAACTTAGATTGCCATTTTTAATCACTTCAATCCGATCAGGAATACGTTCGCCCAATTCTCCAACATGTGAAATCACTCCAACCAATCGAGAGCCTCCAGCCAATGTCTCTAAACCTTGTACAGCAAGATCTAAAGATTCAACATCAAGAGTCCCAAAACCTTCATCCAAAAATAAAGACTCCAGTGACATACCACCGCCTAAGCCTGACAACTCCGGTAAATGTTCAGAAAGCGAGAGTGCCAATGCCAAACTTGTGAGAAAGCTTTCACCACCTGATAAAGTTTTCACTGAACGTTTCTCATCACCATTTAACCGATCAACAACAGAAAAATCACCAGATTCTACAGTCAATTCATATCGACCATTTGTGAATCTATCAAGCCATGATGAAGTATCAGAGGCCAATGAGTTCATCGCTTCTTGTTGAACAAACTCAATAAACTTTGAACTTTGCAATTCAGTAGCAAGAGTTTTATGTAAATTTCCTTTTACTTTATTATCCGTAACTTCCTGATGCATTCGAATAGCGGATGCGCGTTGATTTTGTGCTTGCTGCAATTGAGCTTCGAATGATCCAATTAAAGCATTTTTTTCATTTTCCTCGTGCTGATGGGATTCCATAATGCGTCTTAATTTTTCAAAATCTGGCTCTTCATGTTCAATCGCAACAATCCATTGCTGTTTTAAATCTTCATTTAGAACGTTAAATTCTTGTTCTGCTTTCAGAGCAACATTTCCAGCAGATTGAACAATTTTCTCATGCCTCTTGACTTCATTATTTAGTGTATCGGCCTTGATTTTATTTTCATTGATTTTGAGTTCATATGATGAAATATCCGAAGTAAGTTTTTCATACTCAGTGAACAGTTGAGCATATTCATCAATTGCTTTTTTTAGCTCATTTTCTGAGATATTTATTGGCTTCGACACAATAGCATCAATTTGTTGAAGCAAATCGTTGATTTGTTCTTCAATCACTGAAAATCCTGTCTCAGCAGAAAGTTGTAGATTGAATTTTTCTAATTCAATTTCATGATTTCGACTTTCCTTCTCTAAATTAGAGATTTCTCCAATATTCACTGTCAATTCTTCCAAAAAAGTTAACATTTCATCAATTTGATTTACACTTGTTCCAAATACACCTAAGTGCTCCTTAGTTGAATCTAATTTACTTTGCACCATTTGAAGGTTAAGTGTGACCGTTTCAAGTTGATTCCCTGCAACACTTAATACGCCAATCGAATGTGACAATTGCTTTTGTAGACTCTCAGTTTTAGTATTAATTTCCTCAAGTCCTTCGTGCAGATTGTGTAATGACTCTTTTTCAAGATTATCTTGCACGATCGACATTTCTTGCCCACATACAGGACACAAATCACCATCTTCCATTTCACTTAATAAACCAGCGATAACATTCTCTTTTTGTTTTTGCGCATATTCAGTTTGTTTTTCAATTCGTTTTTCTTCGAGATCTTTTTGTTCAGATAAAAGACGATCATGATCGTATTGTGCACTCTTAACATTTTGTTTTTGATTTATAACTTCTTCAGATAATCGTTTTTCCTCAATAAAATAATCTGTGAGGTGTTTTTTTTGTTCTTGAATATCTCGTTGTACTTTTTGTAACTGCTGGCTAATTTCTTCAGCAGGACTATCGAAATCAATTGAAACCACTAAATTATTTTTTTGCTTTAAGCCCTTTCGCTTAAATTCAATACTACTTTGATTTTTTTTCAAATAATCTTCAGACATAGCAATGTTTTTTTTGAGGTCTTGTTGTTTCTCATTCAAACTTTGTAATTGCTGCCGTTTTTCATTTAACTGTATTTCCAAAAATTGGCGCTTTTCTATAGTTTCAAGTTGTACTTTTAAATCGTTATGCTTATCTGGACTATATTGATGCCTAATTCTTTTTTGCATTGTGGATTGAAGGAAATTTTCAAACTTAGAAAGCGACTCTAATGTCATTTCAAGATTAGATTGAGTCTCACTAAAAATTTTTTCTGCATCACTGCAATTTACCACCGCTCTATTCAAGATATTTTCTTTCTCACGAGTATCTCTAAACGTTTCTCCTAAATCACTTAAAGTCTGTCGCCTTTGTTTAAGTTCCTCTGCGATTTGTATCGTTTCATTCAATTCGTCCTTAATTTTCTTAATATCATCAGGGGAAGCAAGTTCAAGTTGTTCGAGCTGAGTCTCTATTGTTCGTGCTCGATCCTGTGCCTGATCGGCACGTTTATTGGCAATACTCCGAGCTTTTTCATACATACTTAGACCTAGTAATTTTACTAAAATGTCACGTCTAGCTTTTGTATCACTCTTTAAAAAGGCGTCGAACTGGCCTTGTGGTAAAATGACAGTCCGTGTAAAAGTTTGAAAATCCATGGCGAGAAGCTCTGAAATATTCGAAGTGACGTCACGCGAACGATCTGCTACTAAATCCCAACTACCATCAGATGCTTGTTTCTCTAATCTAGTCGAATTGGTTGATGGAGTTCTTCTTACAACCCTATAAATATCTCCTCGGACAATAAATTCGAAAAGTACATACATTGATTTCAGCCCATGTGAAGTCAATTGCTGGGTTGCTGCTCCGACGCGAGGAACATTACCGTAAAGTGCCCACATCATAGCGTCTAATAAGGATGATTTACCTGCACCGATTGAACCAGTAATGGCAAATAAACTACGCCCTTCAAAATTCACAGATGTTTTCTCGCGAAATACTGTAAATCCTTGTATTTCTAATCGAAGTGGTTTCATTCAGTACTTACCACCTCACCCAATATCTCTCGAAATAAGGCTAATAATTCATCAGATGGAATTGTTCCATGTTGTTCCTGGTAATAGCGCACAAAAAGCTCTTCAGGCTTCAAGTCTTGTAGTGAAACAGTTGAAATATTTTCTTCAATTCGATCATAATCAAGACGTATGTCGACTATCCCGGCTGCACTATCTCTCATTTTTTGAGCCATCCCAGGTTCTGGAGCATCCACTTCTAATACCGCACGTATATATGCATTTTTATTTTCGTTCTTTTCTGATTTAGCCAAAACTTCTTCAGGAGTTCCTTTTAATTCGACTAGTGGCTTACCTGAAGTTAAAGGAATCAGACGGGTTTTTGCTGGCAGACCAGGTTCTAAATCGATTATACGTACGATTTTTTGTTGTTCGCGTTCACCAAAATCCAATTGCAATATAGAACCAGCATATGCCGCAGAACCGTTTGGTGTTCCTAAAATTTCTTGTGGATGGTGGATATGTCCTAAAGCTAAATATTGAGGTTCTTGCGGTAGACGTGCTTTATCTACTCCATATGCCACATCTATATGCAATCGGCGCTCTGAACCTTCAATATCTGCTAGTAATGCCCCATCGACAAATACATGACCCATAAGTAAATGTACCGAATTAGACGTATATCCCTTTACGACATTTTTATAAATTCCTTCGACAAAATCTTGATATATACCACGATTTTTTACTGTATCAGAGAGAACGTCAATCGCATCTAATGCCTTTCCATCAGGTATCCATGGAATAGCGGCAATTTCCGCCTGAACATTATCACGCGTAATCCTAATAATACCGCCCTTGTCATGTCCCTTAACATAAGCTTGTGTGTGTACATTAAGTAATTCACTCAATTTACCAATTGCATCAAGTTTATGCGCGCTATCGTGATTACCTGCTATAAGTACTACCTCGATTTCATGAGCAACAAATTCCCTCAAAGCACTAAATAACAATCGATCTGATTCTGGAGAAGGGGAATTCGTATCCCAAATATCACCGGCAACAAGAACTACATCAACATCTTCAGAGACAGCAATATCTTTAATCTCTGTCAGTACTGCTTCAAATTCTGAAACACGACTTCGTCCACGTATTTGCCTACCAAGATGCCAATCAGCAGTATGTAAAAAACGCATCAAATACCACTTCCAAAAATATGTTTATAAATCACCCTGTCATAATATCTTATCTAGTTTTTCTTGAGTCTTTTGCGCATCTTTATCTGCATCTCCAGCTTCTCCAGCTTCCTCTTGACGAGTTGCCCAAGAAGGCATGGGAAATTGGACTAATAAAGGTACAGGTACTTCGGGTTGCTGAATCAACATTGAACCAGGTTTTAATTGTGTAGCTCTTTGCTTTAATGAAGAGTTCCGCAAAAATCTATATTCATTTCTTTCTACTTCAGCACCATCTAAACGACCTACAATCCTGAATGCAGCATTCCCCACTACACGAGGTTCTACTTCACTTGCGGTCTGCTGTGCACCAATAAGAATAATTCCAAGAGAACGTCCACGTTCAGCAATATCGATCAAAATTTCCTTTATCGGACTTGTTCCCTCACGAGGGGCATATTTATTTAATTCGTCAACAACCAAAAAAAATGGTGATCTATCCGCACCTTTTTCTCGATCTTTTATTAGTTTATCCAGTAGAACTCCAACAACAAANCTCTGAGCACGATCCCTTAAGCCATGTAGNTTGATAACGTTGACTTGNTTACTGGCACTTATCCCACTTTGAGTAGTGGTATCGTCTGGGTCACGAATAAAATAAACATCCTCTTTAATACTATTTAATCTACGCATAAAAGCATTGATTGTTCCTTGAGATGCTGCGGCACTACCCCGCCCTTTCCAATTACTACTATCATCATCCAATTCTGAACCAATTTCTTGAACTAAAGCATCAAAAGTTTTTATATTTTTGCCATTGATTGATACACTTGCACCGCCTTTCCTTACTGCTGATGCTAAATGATTTGAAACAGAATCAATGAGTAAATGAATTTGAGTTTGGTCAGTATCGGCTTCAGAAAATAAAAATCTTAAGTACCTTTCGTCGCAAAATTCTTTTACTGACCAGTGAAATGCAGTCGTAGTTTTTGCTGCAGATGAAGAAATGTCTCCTTTCTTCCGTACTGGAGAAAAAAAGTCAACTTGCGCAAATGCACCAGGCGCTGNAATACCTAATATTGCATATTTGTTCTTAATATCACTGTCCATTTTAAGATTTCTGCGATCAAGCCAAAGTAAACTCTCATCCTTAACATTAAAAATGTAAGACTTACTATTATGTTCTAATAATTTGCCACTAAATAATGCATAGAGAAGGTAGGTTGCATAAGAAGTTTTTGTTGCTACACCGGAAATGCCAGAAATATTAACATGTGCACCACTTATACCAGTGAGAAAGTCAAGATTACCGTAGATCACTTCTTCATCACGAGAATAACCTAAAGGTATTTTCTTCTGCATATTATCGAAGAATAGTGCAATTTCACGGTGATNTTTATTTCNATTTGNTTTATCCACCGTGGCAATATTAACAATATCGCCTGGTGTTGGCGGTATATAAATTTCCGGNTCGACACGAGTTACTGAAACATGTGCAGATACAACTGAATTAGCTGGTAATATTCCTTCATTAACTAATGCAACATCTGACGTTAGTTGAACACCTTCGTGTTTGGCAATAACCTCATCCACAACACCGTAAATATCTATAGGCGTCCCGCCATTAGGCAGGCTTGTGGCAACGTGCACGACATCGTCAAGTTGTAAATACTGACCTGGAGCAACGAACACNGAAAATTCTAACGGTTTTGCAGAGTCTTGTTCAGTACCTAAAACATAGCCTTTAAATTTCTCTTCACTACTGTCATAACTAGTCAATTTTTTTATCTCCAATCAAATTTGATTACCTTGCCGACCTACAAAAGTTGATATTTGGCGATTCAACCACAAAGGATCACCCAGTCGGTGTGTTAAAACTTTTTCTAATTGACCTACAGGAACAAAATTATGAGGTGCCCGCGGATCTTGNCCAGGCATAGAAGAAAGTCTCGGTAGAACTTGAACTGATTCATCTGCCAAAACTTTTGCTTGCTCAATTGGTACAGATCCGTTCGTTTCCAATCGCATTACACCACCTAAAGGATGATATGCTTCCCCAAGCTCACGTAACCGTAAAAACCATGAATACCGTCCACTTGACTGAGAATTATTGATTTCTGTATTGGAAGGAATATGGAATAAGGGAGTGCGTTGATTGACGCCTAATNGATACAACAATTTTCTTTGCTCTTCGCTGATATACCACTGGGATATACGCTTAATGTAGCCAATAATTCTTTGCCCAGGTGATTTAAGAGATCTGAGAGGTCCATCAACAAAGGTAATTTTTGAATCATCACGCGAAAGCTCTGAAGCCAAGTGAGTCTCTGCATCTAACATGCGTTGTTGAAGACTATATAATGAATTCGTTGCGTTCGTTGCATCTGGTACACGCTGAGATTTGAATTCCATAGCTGATCTGCCCTCACCAATAGTGATAGAGGGCAAAGACTTCCCAGAATGTAAATATAACCTTTCAACACGTAATGTTTCTTCAAGAATGTGAGCCCGTTCTTCACATAGCACAGCACCTACAGCAAGTGATCCAAACAGACCAAATATGGCCCCTCCAACTGTATCTTCTTGTATTACATGTACTTCTGGACGACGCACACCATCTATTATTTGTGCAGGAATTTTTGTTGCATTTGTAACAGTTATGACATCCCAATTTTCCTGCTCAACTGTAACATCCACAGGTCCAATAGGTCGTTCATTTTCATCCATATCATTAGACAAAGAAGTCCCATAATCTGATTGCCATGGGAGTAGCNGAAGTGCCATTTTACCGCCAGACGGGGAGATTATTTATTCTAACATGCTTCAAAAAACAACGCAGATGTTATGTCGATCAAGATCATATATTGGTATATCGAGGTATTTATGTAGTCCAGATTGAAAAGCCTAGGTAAAGTGTTTCAATGAAAAAAGAATATCCTTCAGCAAAAGAAGCTTTTACACCTTCTGCGAATCGAGCGGACTACGTAAAAAATATGTTTGGGTCCATAGCAAATCGCTACGATTTTATGAATTCAATCATGACAGGTGGTCGCCATCATTTTTGGCGACGTTTAGCTGCCGAAGAATTAGTTACCCCTGGTGATATTGTAGTCGACGTAGGTTGTGGTACTGGTGATCTTAGCTTTGCTTGTTTAAGACAATCCGCCTCACATGCAATTGGTATTGATTTTGCTCGCCCTATGTTGCCTATAGCATTGGACAAAGCTAAAAAATTCTCTGNAAAAGACANGTTTACTGCAACTGTAGGTGATGCGACTTCATTNCCAATTGCGAATGAATCTGTAGATATATGGTGTTCAGCTTTTGTCGTACGTAATATCCCTGATATGGATGCAGCATTTTATGAAGCGTGGCGAATACTAAAACCGGGAGGGAAAATTGCTATCCTAGAGATTACAAAAATGCAGCCAAGTCTACTCAGACCTATTATACANATACACTTTAATCATATTGTCCCTTTTATAGGAAAGATAATATCACGCCATAATAGTGCTTATGAATATTTACCTGTTTCAGTAGACCAATTTGAAACACGAGAAGAGCTTTGTGCTCGTTTAGACAAGGCCGGATTTAATATCAGTATCGTACGATCCTTGATGTTCAAAACTATTACGTTGCTGGTGGCAACTAAACCAAAATCTACCTAATCCAACCAAGTGTTCTCTAGTGGCTCTCTGGGTACGTCATCATCGACATTCACCATGTGCTTTGCCATAGGACCAAAAATTGCAATCACTTCCGCCAATTCCGGCTCTTCAATTCCACAATAACGAAATGACTCAATCATGTGACGCAACCATAAACCTGCAAGTCTTTCAGTAATCATAAAAGGAAAATGTCTCCGACGTAATCGAGGGTGTCCGTAGAGATCACTATATCGTGATTCACCACCTAACCATTGCTCAATAAAAAGTTTTTGCTTTTCTTTACCTTCGCTTAAATCTGATGGGAATAATGAACGAAGTTCTTCATTATTTTGGACAAGCTGATAAAAATGTTCTACAACATCNTCAATAATTTCTCGTCCACCCAACCTACTAAATAAGTAAGGTTTAATCTCTGTCGGATTTCGTTCAGGAATAGAAGAGTTCAGAATTTACTCCTAGTTCACTATAATTAATAAACACATTTAAAATTTACACTAGACCCAAAACACATTACTAGCCTATGCTTAAGATCAATATTTAGTGATGTCAGGCTTTTGGATAAAAATCCTGTGCTGACATTTTAATTATCATACACATTGGAGATGAACTAATACATGTCGCCGCTTTCCGGCTTTTTAAAACGCCTGGTTGGNGAAANTTCCCAATCAAAAACACAACCAAAACAAAGAAACTCGAAAAATAATCGAANAAACACACAAAAAGGAAAAAATAATAAGCAAAATAATTCTAAACCNCAGCAAAACATAGTTAGAACTAAAGTAAAAAATACCAAGAGGCCCACTCGTAGAAATTCGTCATCTACCCAATCAAAACAACCTCAAAGTGAACAGAAACAGAACTTACCTTCCAAGGATCGCAAGGAAAGTTATGCATGGGGAAGTGTTGCAGATAATGATGGTAAAAAAGAATTATTAAATGAACGCCGTAGACAATNNCAAAGGCGTTGGGGGCAATTTAATCCTAGGCGAAAAACATTAGAAGTCCCTCTCCCAGAAGATGTAGCATTCCGCTCCGTCGAAGATGGTGGCGCAGGAAATATTCTCCCAAGTAAAAGAAAACGCCCCATCGGAATAAAATCAACTGAAAGGGTAATTGTTGGAGGTGCACGCTCGNTAGGAGGTATACCTGTCACNGGTGATTATCATGCAACGTTGCAGAAAAATGAGAATGGAAAACATCTAGAAACTAATGGGAAAAATCAAACACGAACAAAAAAAGATCCACCCCCAGAAAATACAAAAGAACCAGAAACCACTATTAATGTAGAAACCAATAAAATAACTAAACCAATCTCAGAACATAGTTTTGAAGATCTTGGATTAGATGAAAATTCACTCAAATCACTTAAGAATTTGGGATTCAAAAACCCTACACCTATTCAGGAAAAATCAATACCTGAACTAATTTCTGGTCATGATACAGTTGGACTAGCACAAACAGGGAGTGGGAAAACTCTTGCTTTTTCCTTGCCAATGATGCAATTGATAGATCCTGAATTAAATNACGTACAAGCTATTGTACTTGTACCTACTCGAGAATTAGCACAGCAAGTATTAGAAGTGGTTACATCTCTTGGAGATTCTCGAAAAATACGAGCTGTTGGATTATTAGGTGGTCATTCAGTCAAGGAAGACTTAAAAAATTTGGATAAACCAACTCAAATAATTGTCGGGACACCTGGTCGTATTATCGATCATCTACAGCGAAATACACTAACTCTAAAAAATGTTAAATATGCAGTACTAGATGAAGCTGACCAAATGCTTGATATTGGTTTTTTACCAGATATTAGAAAAATCCTAGGGCGAACTCCAAAAAGTAGACAAACTNTTCTTTTTTCTGCAACTATGCCAACGCAAATTCGTAGACTAGTTTGGCAATTTATGTCAGAAGCAGTGACAATAAAAGTAGACTCGGAATTAAGTACAGTCGAAAGTGTCACACAGGTTTATTTTGAAGTTGCTCAGCGCGATAAGATTAATGGATTGCTAGAATTAATAGAAAGTGAACTTCGGGGAAGAACCTTGGTGTTTTGTAATATGAGACGCGGAGTGGATGATGTTGCAGAGCAACTTAATCAAAATTCAATTAAAGTTGGAGCTCTTCACGGTGATATGGATCAGAAAAAACGTGACCAAGTCGTCAACCGCTTTCGAAAGGGAAATTTGGATATACTAATTGCAACTAATGTTGCAGCTAGAGGTATCGATATACCTGAGATNACCCATGTAGTTAATTTTGATTTACCTCAGAATGCGGAAGAATATGTTCATCGTATTGGTCGTACAGGGCGCGCTGGTCGTGATGGAAAGGCAATCACTTTTGTAAGTGAATGGGATTTTGAGCGATTTATGCAAATCTCTGAACAACTTGAACAAACGATCATCCAAGAACATCTAACTTTTTACTAATTGAGATCTGCTAAAAAAGTCTTAATCGCATCCAATGTCTGATCTAGCTGATCGTGGTGTAACCAATGTCCTGCATCATGAATAGTTATAGTTTGCGAATGATCAAAATAATCATTGACTGCACGTCCNTCTACTTTATCTGAATCAAAAGTCGATTGGTCCCCACATAAATGCAATACAGGACAAGTGATTTCTGACCAAATTTTTTCAACTTCCTCTAATCGTAAGCAAAACATCATGTGTCGAGTGTTAACCCAAGGATCAAATTTCCAAACATATCCACTNTCAATCGCATTNGTTCCCCACTGTGCCAAATGCATAGACAAAGATTGTGAAAATTTTGGATGGACCTCTTGTATACGATCTCGAGCAGCTTGAAGAGTTGGGTATATTCGGTAATCGTGATTTTCAATTTTTTTTGTACGCTCTGCCCATTGCCGAATACGCTGAGGCAACACATGATTTTCATCTCTTATCCAAGGTCCAGCACCTTCAATAGATATTATTCCCTTAAATCGATCCGGGAATAATCCCCCTGCNAACAGGCTAATCGAGCCACCAAAAGAATGACTAACGACAAATGCAGATCCACCTAATAAATCGACCAAAGTTATTAAATCAAGTACATGGTCAAGGATCCCATAATGACTACCTACAGCATGATCTGAATCTCCATGACCTCGCAAATCACACGCAACCACAAAAAAATCTTTTTCCAGAGTATTNGCTAAATCATCCCAAGCTCTAGAGTGATCTAATCCACCATGGACAAGAATTAATGGCGGATTAGAGGGTTTTCCCCACGTCCAGTAACTTAATTTTAGTCTTTGGGAATGAAAATAATGCTGCTCGGGTTCTGACATAATTCAACCTCTTCCATTATCAGATGCGATAGTAAATCAATTATCACACTTGACCGACTCACTCTACCTTCTTAATGTCTTAGAACAATGTTTTCAAGATCAAATTCTAAAGATAATTTTAATTCTGATCAGACTCTACCGGATTATGTCCATGCATTACTGAATCCAGATATTTACGCATTCGATGTTCANGAGATCCAATTGATACAAACTCATATTTCATATGTGTTCCTCGCAGGTGACAAAGTTTACAAAACTAAAAAACCAGTCGATTTCGGTTTTATCAATCAACTTGATTTAGAACAACGCTATAATAATTGCATTCGAGAAGTAGATCTAAACAGAAGATTAGCTCCAGATGTGTATGTAAATATCGTCATGATTGCACAATCACAATCTGGTGAATATAAAATTTTTACTGCAAATATTCCTGAAAATTTCGTTCTCATTGAATATGCAGTAGAAATGCAATTACTACCTAGTAAAGCTATCTTGGCAAATATGCTGGCAAATAGTGTAATGCCTAAAGAATTTCCACAAAAATTTGCTGAGCTTATATTAGATTTCCATTCAAAAAATAGTTTGCAGGAATCTACCATCGAATTCGCTGGAGTATCTGCTGTGCAAAGTTGGTGGGACAGAGAACACAAAGANGCATCTCAATTTATTGGTTCAACTTGGAATGCTAANGACGCTAAAGATTTTTCTTCAACAATTACTAAATTATTAGATCAAGATGCAGATCTGTTAAACGATCGTGTATTTGAAGGAAATATTGTCGAAGGTCATGGTGATTTACATTCCATGCACATCTATCTATTAGATCAAAAAATTATAATTGTAGATTGCATAGAATTTAATGATTGGTTTCATTTTCGAATCCTTGATAGAGGCTACGATATTGCATTTATCGCTATGGATTTAGAAGCTAAAGGATTCCCTGAGGTAGGAGATGAGATTACAGGGCGCTATATAGCTGCATCTGGCGATGAAACTTTATCCATACTGCAACCATTACATCGTGCTTTTCGAGCTTTTGTCCGAGGCAAAGTTGAATCAATAGAGTCTAATCAAATAGGCATACCTCTTGAACAAAAATTAGAAAAAAATGAATCAGCAACAACCTATTTCTCATTGGCAACAAAATTAATTCATGAAAGAACAGAGCCTATCCTTATCTTGATTTGTGGTTTATCTGGTACTGGAAAATCTACAATAGGATCTCAATTATGCGCACGTATAGGTGCAGCATACCTATCTTCAGATATAGTTCGAAAAAAAATTGCGGGAATCACCTTGCACGATAAGATATCAAAACAACAAAGGNATCAAATCTATACTACTGAAATNACACAGCAAACCTACACAAAAATGCGNGAAAAAGCAGAANAATACATTCAAAGAGGATATTCCGTAGTCTTAGACGCTACACATATAAACATATTGGATAGAAAAAAAGCATTAGACATAGCAAAAAAATATAACCATAAAACTTTGATTGTCGATCTACAAATAACAAAAACAGAGGCACTTCGTCGTATTGAATCTAGAAAATTCGATCACTTATCTGTATCAGATGCCACNTNAGAAATATATCTTGAACAGGTTCAACNACTCATTCCGATCTCAGAAAAAGAAGGCCCCACAATGGTGATAAAAACTGATGATTCACCGCATAAGATAGTAAAACAAATAATACGAAAAATAGCCTCCCCAACTCATAGCAATTAAGTTAGGAATATAATGCCTGAATCACTTCCAATAGATTTACAAAATTTACAAAAGAAAGTGCAATNTTTTATCGATGATGTGCTCGTCAATATCGAATCGAATCTAGATCCAAATCTCAATCAATCGATCCCAAACAGCATATTGGATGAAGTAAGAATTCGCTCCATCGAAAATGGAGTATGGGGGTTAACACAACCTTCTGAATTTGGAGGTAGCGAAGCCAATATACTTGAAATGACTGTAGTCCGAGAAACCTTAGGTAGAGCAAATTTGAGAATAGGGAGTTATATACTTGGCCCACAACCTGGGATTTTAGCCTCAGTTGAAGGGCAACTGCGTGAACACTACCTATTACCCTTAATGAAAGGTAAAAAAAGAGGGGCTTTTGCCTTTACAGAATCAAGAACAGTACCCAATGGTAAACCAACTTGGGCATCTTTAGAAAATCAAGAACTTACCATCACAGGACAGAAATCATTTGTAAGTGGTGGTGGTACTGCCGACTTCTTTTCAACTTTAGTAAACATTGAATCGAAATCCGGACCTCGTGGNACTGCGATAGTTCTCATTGATAAAGATTCCGAAGGGGTATCAATTGAACGTGAATTCCGAAGCTTAGACGGTAGCAGTCATATTTCAATCATTCTAGATTCTGTCAAAGTACCTGATTGGCATATTGTTGGAGAAATTGGTGAAGGAATGCCAAGAGCTCTACGNAATATAAGTAATGTACGTATGGCTATTGCAGCTAAATCAACTGGTTTAGCGAGTTGGGCAACACACTTTACAGCTGAACATATAAAACAACCACATCGCAGTGGAACACCATTGAGTGATCGAGAGGGTGTGAGATTACGAATAGCAGACATGTTAATCCAAGTATATGCGATGCAAAGTATCCTTTATCGAACTGCACGAATTGCTAACACAAATAATGCTTCTGCCACGAATGAAGTACTCACGACTAAAGTTTTTTGTACTGAACAGGTAGGTTTAATTATTGATCGAGCAATTGATTTATGTGGAGGAAATTCACTCATCGAAGGACATCCTTTAGAACGTACCTATCGTGATGTTAGATCATTACGTTTCGCTGAGGGAGCATCTGATATTTTGAGGCTAAATTTAGCTAAAGATTATCTAGAATGAAATAATTTGGTTCGTTCCTAGAAATAAACGCTGTTACGCTTTCTGTTGACAAGCGCATACCTACCAAGGTTGCTACGAAATTTTTAATATATGAAACATGATTCTTCACAAAAAGTTAAGCCAGAAAATCTTACCGATCCAGAAGTAGCCATCAGCCCCTTCCCTGCATCAAAAACAAAATATAAAGAAACTCAACACGTTCCCCCTGTAGGGATCTGGAAAACATTAGATTCACTTCGTGTTCCTGGATATAGATGGTTTGTTACAGCATTAATGTCGAGCTTTGCNGCAATGAATATACAAATGTTTATTAGAGGTTATTTAGTTTTTCAATTGACAGATTCATATGCCTATTTGGGTGCTCTCTCTATCGCACAAGGCCTGCCAATGTTGGTCTTGTCAGTGTTTGGGGGAGTGTTAGCAGACTCAGTACAAAAAAAATATGTTGTTCAAGCCGGTCAAATTGTAAATTCGCTCAATGCTTTTCTAATAGCTTTTTGGATCATCTCCGATTTGATTGTAGTACAACATTTACTTGCGGCAGCATTTATACAAGGTGCAGTAATGGCTCTGCAGCAACCTTCTCGTCAAGCTCTGACACCAGAAGTAGTGGGCTTAGAACGCTTAACAAATGCACTCGGATTGAGCATGGTAGGCCTAAATATCAATCGACTAATAATGCCAGCTCTTGCAGGTTCAATCCTAGCAATCATTAATCCTGAAGAAGGTATCGGTGGTGCAGAATATATCTACATTGTCATGGGATCTTTTTATCTATTCGCTTCATTCTTAATGATCCCCGTTCCTAAATCACCGCGTGAAAATAACCAAAAACGTACTATCCGCAATGCACTCCTAGAATTACAAGATGGAATGCGCTATGTAAAAAACAACTCTACTGTAAGAATTTTACTCATCACAAACTTACTAGTAGTAAGTGGATCTATGCCCTACCAGATATTGTTACCTGGCATAGTTGATGAAATATTAGGGGTTGGTAAAAGTGGGTTAGGCTTTTTAATGAGCCTCCAAGGAATAGGCTCTATTTTCGGTTCACTTTTTATAGCTTCAATGGGCACAAAAAAACGTGGGCGTATGATGCTTTACAGTGGCTTATTATTAAGTATTTCACTTCTGTTTTTCTCTTTTTCAACAAATTATTTCCTTACAGCAGGAATATTAATAATTGTAGGTTTAAGTCAAATTGGGAGAATGTCACTAGGTAATGTACTTATACAATCCTATAGCGAAGCTGAATATCGTGGACGTGTAATGTCGTTATTCTATGTTTCTTTTGGTATCAGCATGTTTGCAACTTTTTTACTAGGAATTATTGCCTCTTGGGTAGGACCGCAAATAGCAATAGGTGCCTCATCTATTTGGTTGCTTATTCTTGTTATTTATCTAATGATAAAGACAGAAATCCCAAAACTTGATTAAGTTTTTTGGAGAAAATGATGACTACAAAAGATACTCAATTAGCAAAAAATATAGATCCTGAAGTAATAGCTCTAAGAGCATTAGCTGAAAAACTAAGCGAATTGCCTGCAAAGCCACGCCCTGATGAATCTTTGCAGGTAGTTGCTGATTTAGCACGTACTTTGACATTCGCTGCATATTGTGCCCTTGCGATTACAGATACAAACAACGACACCGAAGGTTTTTTTGTTTCTGGACTTGATGAAATAACTTTACGGCACTTGAAAACGGCTCCTCAAGGACATGGGCCATTAGGATCTCTAAGACTGGATGGTATGCCTGTTCAATTCGACAATGTATCAGAACATGCAAAAGCATTTGGTTTCCCACCTAATCACCCAGAAATGGAACGATTATTAGGAGTAGCCATTTGGAGCAACAAAGAAGTTAGAGGTGCTCTATACGTTACTGATCGATCTGATGGTGAGAAATTCAACGAAAATGACAAGAAAATACTACTCACATTAGCAAAACATGCTTCACACATCGTAACTGAAGAATGGTATTAGATATCTATAAAACTAGCTCAAATAGTTTTCAAACCAATTAACAGATTTCACCCATGAATCCATAGCTGCCTGTTCGTGATATGCAGGTCTGGTATCATTGAAAAAAGAATGCTGAGCACCTTGATAAACAGTAATGTCATTAGGGATATTATTATCCTCAAGTGTTGTTCGTAACATGTCGACTTGTTCAACAGGAATACCACCGTCTTCTGATCCATAGGAACCTAGAACAGGTACAGAAATGGTAGCGATTTGGTCAGCTGATGGCATACCTCCACCATAATAAACATGTACAGCATCTACCCCAGAACTAGGGCGAATAGCGGCAGCTAACGTTAGTCCACCACCCATACAATAACCAACACACCCTGCTTTAGAGACATTGTGCTCATCACGCAGCCAAGATATAGCTCCATCAATTTCTTGTGCAGCTATATCTCTCTCCATTGACATCGCTAATTTTCGAGCTTCATCCGGTTCAATAGCAATTTCACCATGATATAAATCTGGAGCAAAAGCTAAATATCCTTCTGCTGCATATCGATCAGCGATTTCCTTAATATCTTCTGTAAGACCCCACCACTCTTGAATAACTATAATGCCAGCTGTCGGTGTTTCTTCTGGTTCAGATAAATATCCTGAAATCTCGATATTATTATGTGTAATTGTTATGTCTGTCATGCATTCCTCCTCAATATTGATGCGTACCAAACCTATTGTGTAAAATTTTCGGAAAAAACAGGTCCTAAATATACCCTATCACCAACAACAATACCTCTATCAGCATACCAGTGAACAGGTACCTCAATAGCATACTTATACAATGCTATGGGCACAATTAACTTTTCTGATTTCGGTTCCATCTGTTCAATTTGTAAAATATTTCCATCTGCATCTATAAATGCAATTGAAAGTGCAACGAAGGTATCCTTCATCCAAAATGGTTGAAGCACAAGATCAGAAAACTTAAATAGCATCCCTCTCCCTGTTAACGAGTTACGACCTGACAAGCCAATTACATATTCTTCATNCGCTGGTACTTCCACATGCAAAAAAACACTCTGCCCATTTTTTTTGTAAAATTCAACTTTGGGAAGTGCAGAAGTAGGAATTGAGTAGGTAGAGGTGACTTGATAAGGGGTTATTGTAGATGTCAAAATTACATCAGGGATTTCAGTTCCTGTAACAGATTCCAGTGCAGTTGATTCTGTAATTGTAGTTGTAGTAAAACTTTCTTCACCAATAGAAATTTTTTGTGAACGATCAAGTACAACCATAATAATTGCAAATGCTAGAACTATAAATATTAATATATTTTTGTAGCGAAATTTTTTCATCACCTCATTGTAATGCAGGCATTGACATGAAGTAGGACCATTGAGAGGATTTGCAAGTGGAAGATAAAGAAATTATTGAATTAACTTTGCAATTATGGCCTGAAGCAAGAGATTCAGGTCATGTTTCAGATCCCACTATGCTGGATATTCTACTGCAAACTTTAGGAACCAAAGGTGCATTAGGTTATGAGTGCGGATTAAGAACGACTTTTTCACCTTTATCGCAAAACGATAATTTGACCACTATACTCCTGCCTACAGGAGAACAAACTTCAACAGATGAGNTCAGCACCAAGATAATTGCGAATATTCTCATTACAAGAACTTTGCTTGCTGCTGGCTTACATGTTGATGAACGTATCATTAGATCCATGGCAGATACGTATGCATTTTGTTGGGCGACAAAAGGTGATGCGATTGTAGTTTCACCATTAGCGCGTGCATGTAGCCTTTGGTTAATTGCGCTAGATCCTAGTAGTGCCTCAGATAAACCTTTACCAGTCAGCTGGGATGCAGAATGCTTCAATAACCCACAAATCTGGGATACCGACTACCGTTTGATATCGCATTATGACGTACGTGAACGTGCAATGGATTGGGTTGTGTTCGCAAGTGGAAATGCTGCAAGGAGAGATGGATGCTCACGGTGGACAATTATAGAGCCTTTACTCAGACTTAAAGATGANTCAAGAACGAGAATAGCTTTAAGTGCTTATGCTGAATCAGAAGATGCAGTAGAAACCAATGCTTCAGCTGCTTCGATGTTAGAGAGAGGTAGAATCTCAAACCTTCTTAATGCAATAGAATGGGATTANACTAACTATTCACCTTCGGAGGCCATTTTATTTATAGCTTCGAGCACATCAAGTAATTCTCTATCATCAGGATCTGCCATATCAGATATGTGATATCCCTCAAATGCATCTACCACNCTTTTATGGTCATCAATNACAAAATCAGGAAATGTNTGGACATCAAAAGTTTTTAGTCCTTCATGATGGTCTTGGAGGGGTTTTAAGAAATAATCTTCAACATATTCATCTAACTTATGGCGACGCATATCCCAACGCCGAATCCCTACACCTGACCAGACAAATATTTTATGTCCATCTGCTTGAAGTTGTTCAAAAACTTCTTTGGCATGGTTCCGTAATTTCCCATCCCACATAATCAAAGTGTTATCTACATCGAAAAAAACATTTAACTGACGCACTAATCATCTCCAAACTGTTCATATAAAAAATCGTCAACAATACCATTAAAAACTTCAGGTGCTTCAAAATAGACCGAATGTCCACACTCAGGAACAAGTATAAACTGAGATCCTGCAATTAATTGATGCACTTCTTTTATAATTTCTGGTGGAGTCAGTGTGTCTTCATTACCGACTATAAACAAGCAAGGAACTGCTAACTTCTCTACATCTTCTTTCGATGGTTGCCAGTATGGAATATGCTTACTCTTATCTATTAGTACTGGATTCAAAGCTTGAATCTGTTNATAGAGAAAAGTTTTTTCAGGATTGTTAGCCTGGAAATCTCTTGCCAAAGCTCTATGCACTAGCGGCTCACTCGCATCTGGTACCTTAGAAGTAAATTCACGTGATTTATTATCTAGAAATTCCCAATCGAAAAAGCCCCAAGTATCTGCCATAACTAATGCATTAACGCGTTCGGGATTACGTACTGTAAATCCTAAAGCTGATCGACCACCCATAGATTGAGCAATAATAATGCAATCATTAATATTTAATGAATCTAGCAATAATTCTACATCGTCAACAAATCGAGAATATCCTAAACCATCGGGGTCCATGGATCGACCAAAGCCTCTTTGATCCAAAGTTAGACACCTGTATCTTTCACGGAAATGGGGCATTTGTTGCCACCACGACATGTGATTTCCTGCTGCACCATGTAAAAAAAGGAGGGTTTCTTCTTTTTGATTAGGATTTTGTTCATCGTAAAATAATGTACTACCTTCGAAGTCAATTGACGGCATAATCTACTTTCTTCAATCTACTAAAGATTCATTCAAAATTTTAAACGCATGCAATGCGGCTTCGTTCATGATCTGATCGCGGTATCCTTCAAATTGGAATTGCTCCACTACACTACTTTTATCAGAGAAACATCCAATGAAATACAACCCTGAAGATTTCTGGCTCCCAACAATTGGGCTGGCAATTCCAGATTCTGCAATAACAAAATCTGACTGAAATAATTCTTTTACTTTTAATGCCATTTGCGTAACAACTTCAACTGAAACAGCACCATATACATCCATTAAATCATCAGAGATACCCAAAATATTAATCTTAGATTGATTCGAATACGTCGAAATTGTCCCTTTGAAAACTTGAGATGCCCCAGGTATAGCTACGATACTTTGACCAAGCAAACCACCTAAAGAAGCTTCAGCACAAGCTAATGTGAGATCATTTCTTTTCAGTTTATTCAAACAAAGTTCTACTATAGATTTCATTATGCCTTCTGATTCGAAGACCTACCGGTAACACGGGCTGTTGCATCCGAAAAACGCTTGATGTGATCTAAACCACCTCGCAGAATTAAATCAGATTGCAATTCAATACCTACAGCATCTCCACCCATAACAGCAGTATTAATAACTCGTTTAGCCCAAGTCGTAGCAAAAGGAGAAGCACTAACAATAGACTCTGCAAGTTCGGTAGTTACTGTTATCAAATCAGTTTCATCTACAACCCTATTTACTAATCCAATACTTTTTGATTCTTGAGCATCTACAACGCGAGAGGTAAAAATAAGTTCTTTGGCAATAACCGGACCTACAAGGGTAGTTAATGCTGCTGCACCGACCACTAGGCCATAATCGGCACCTGGGAAACGGAATTTTGTACGACTTGTAATAACCCTTAAGTCACATCCACATGCCAAAAGAGCTCCTGCACCGTAAGCTGGTCCATCAATCGATGCTATAGTTGGTTTTTCTGAAGATGCAACTCGCAAAGCAGCATCACGTGAAGGATTAAATCGCCTGTCACCTTCTTCTTCCGCACCAAGAGCTTCAGTCATATCAGCACCAGCAGAAAAAGATCCCCCTGAACCTTGAACAACAATTACATGAACCGCATCATCAGTATCAAATTCTTCCATTTTCTCTTGAATAGCACTCGCTAAAGAGAAATTAATCGCATTTCTCTTGTTTGGTCTATTCAGCGATAACCAACCAATCCCATTTTCTACATGAGACAAGACAATATCATTGTCCATATTTTCACCTCAATACATCCAAATACATGTTGAAATTTTCATTTTATTGATACTTACCTTTATAACATGACTGAATAATTTTTGAATTAGTTTGTCTAAGTACTTGTGAACTACTCAATACACGCTTAGCTTAATCTACTGTGGACGAAGAAAAAAAACAGCCATTTTCTTTAGAGTCGGATGGAAATTCATTCGACCAGCTTTTTGCGTCTATAGTTAATAAACTTCCAATCAACACTTCGCTATCACCCTTACGTTATGATCTTAATGCTGGTGTACCAGATCGTGAATCATTACCTGCAACTGCGTTATTAACAGCAACAGAACATGTTTTATCGCATGACGCTGGAGGAGCACTAACCTATGGAGGACAGCAAGGATATTTACCACTAAGAGAATGGATAGCTGCACGAACCAGTCGTTTATCAAACATAAAGATAGATGCGGATCAAGTAACACTAACTTCAGGAAGTGCACATGGATTGCAAAATGTGGCACTAACTTTCTTAGATCCAAATGATACTGTAATTTTAGGTGCACCCACCTATCCGGGGGCAATTAGAACGTTTCAAGCTCGAGAAACAAATATTGTTACCGTTCCACAAGATGCCGAAGGACTACTGCCTGAAAAACTCTTGGCTACCATCAGAGATTTAAAAGAAAAAGCTATTACACCAAAACTTTTATATCTAATACCGACTTACGACAACCCAACTGGAACTACATTACCTCTAGAACGTAGAGAAGCGATTATTAAGATTGCACACGATAATAATATATTAATTGTTGAAGATGAGGCGTATGCAGGCTTAGATTTTGATGGCCCTCCTCCTCCATCTTTCTATTCAATTGCAGAGGGAAAAGGAATTATTCAATTAGGCACTTTCTCTAAGACTATTGCGTCAGGACTTCGAGTCGGTTGGATTACTTCTTCACAAGCTATCGTAAAAACACTTGTCCATATGCGGTTCGATAACGGCGCATCACCTTTCTTGCATCGTATCGTTTTACACTTTTTAGAATCTGGTGAATACATTCCACATGTAACTAGATTACAATCTATATATCGAGAGAGAAGAGATGCTACTGAACTATCACTTCGAAAACATGCAAATCCTTACATCGACTTCACAAAACCAAATGGAGGGTTCTTCTTTTGGCTAAGCTTAAAAGATCCTTTAACGGCAGATCAACTTCGAAGTGCTGCAATGAAATCTAATGTAGCGGTAACTTCAGGGACAACATATTTTTTTGGTTCAGGTGGAGAAAATAAGATTCGACTTGTATTTTCTGCACTACCCCCCACAGATTTAGAGAATGCGGTTCAAATATTAGGAAATGTGATGAAGACACTTGTAAATAATACTTAAACGACTTGCTTAGAGAGCTATGTTTTGTCTAGGATATCCGAATAGTATGTAGCCAAATTATGACTGAAATGTTCAAATAATAGTATAAACATTAGGACAGATATGACTATTGACTCAAATCCCCAATCGCTTATTGATGAGTTACAGCAATTATGGTCCAACCATAGTCTCAATGAACTAGCAAGTGATGCAGTAAAACACCTTACCTCTGGATCAGCGACTGATTGGGGTATCCCTGCTGATGTAGAATCTCCAATTGAACCTATAACATTAGGTGGTGGAATTCCCGATGCAGGGACGTTACCTAAAGTAGAACTATTAGATGCTATGAGACGCGCTCTCAATGTCTCTGATGATGAACCACTTCGATATGGTGGTGGGATCGGATATGAACCGCTTCGGGAAGAACTAGCCAAACGATATACAAGAGATCGACATATCAACGCAACTTCGGATCATTTTTTACTTACAAATGGTAGTGCGGACGCGATAGATTTAATTAGTGGAACATTCCTTTCTCCAGGAGATATTGTTATATCTGAAGCGCCTACTTTCTCTGGTACATTACGAACCTTTAGGGGACATCAAGCAGAAATCTTATCTGTAGGTATCGACAGAGAAGGTATGATTGTCGATGAATTAGAAAAATTATTATCACAACTAAGTGATGATGGGCGACGCGCTAAGTTAATTTATGTAATTAGCAATTGTCATAATCCTGCCGGTATTTCTATGTCACATTCACGAAGAGAATCATTACTTAGAGTAGCAGCAAAATATGGCTGCTTGATTGTTGATGATGATGCGTACGGAGAACTTTATTATACATCTGAACCTCCTATTACACTGTCCGAGTTATCTCAAGGACAAGGGGTAATTACTGTAGGAACATTCTCAAAAATTATTGCTACTGGTTTACGTGTGGGTTGGGTATTTGCTGATCCATCCGTCATAGAACAAATTGTTCGTGTACGCTTTGATATGGGGAATAGTCCAATGTTGCATCATATGTTGTGGCAATTTATGCAAGATGAAAGACTTGATAAACATATTATTAATATGAGGAACCTCTATTCAGAAAAACTTGAATTACTGGCATCTGCACTTCATGAATATTGTGAGCCATATATGAGCTTCCAAAAGCCTTCAGGTGGATTTTTTCTTTGGGCACAATTACACGATGATCTTGATGCGTTAGCTGTACAACGTGAAGGAATAAAACAGGGTGTCATCTTTGCTAATGGTCATGGTTTTTTCCCAGACCATCAAGACTTAAGTCAGCACTTAAGGTTTGCTTTCTCTTGGGTTCCGCTCGAAGATATCGAAGAAGGTGCACGGCGCTTGGCAAGAGCCTGTGCAATTGTGTCTGAAAATAAGAATAAATAGGGCGAAACTCTTCTATGGAGTCTTTGTGACAGAAATTAATCTTCAAAAAAACAACAATATCGTCGACCAATTTCGAAAAGATATCACATTTGAAGCGACCATTCGTGATCAAAAACTTCGATTCGATTCGACATGGGGGCTTTTTTCACCAAGAGAGATTGATAAAGGGACTCAATTACTACTTAATGAAATCCAAGTTGGCCAACACGATGATTGTTTAGATTTGGGCTGTGGTTATGGACCTATTGGTATTACTCTTGGAAAATTAGCTATAAAAGGACAGGTCACAATGGTTGACCGTGATTATGTAGCTATTGATTATTCGAATCGTAATATCAAAAATAATAGCCTAAACAATACAAAAGCAATAATGTCGAATGGATTTACTAATATACCAAATGAGAAAAAGTTTAATCTTGTCGCATCCAATTTACCTGCAAAAATAGGAAATGAAATGACTAGCATTCTTTTTGCAGACACATATCAACACCTGCATGAAGAGGGAGAATTAGTAGTGGTCACTCTCTCAGGCATGAAAAAATACATCCAAAGATCGCTAAGTACTTTATTCGGAAATTATGAAAAGGTGCGACAGTCTGGCCAGTATACTTTACATCGTGCAATCCGACATAAGGATGAATAACAAAAGATCAATCGAGGTAATTATGGTGCTGAACAAAGGAATATACTCTTCACTTCATGGGAAAAATGCACTAATTCTAGGTGGGTCTCGTGGCATAGGAAAGGCAATTTCTATCCGCTTAGCGCAAGAAGGCTGCAATGTTGTCATCAATTATGCGCGTTCAAAAGATGCTGCCACAGAAACAGCTAAAATATGTAGTTCCTTTGGAATCGAAGCTAAAATCGTGCAAGGCGATATAGGGAAGGAGAGTGATGTTAAAGAAATTTATGAAAAAATAAATGGGAATGACCTTGATATTTTGATCAATAATGCTGCCAGAGGGCTCGAACGACCACGACCTGCTATCGATCAAAAACCAAAACATCTGCACAACACCATGGATGTAAATCTTTTCGGACCGTGGCATGCTATCCAGAATGCATTCCCGTTAATGAAAGAAAATGGAGGTGGAGTCATAATTAATCTGCTCTCTCCTGGGGCAGATCATTATATGCCTAATTATTCAGCAGTAGGTATTTCGAAGGCAGCGTTAAATTCATTGACAATGTATTTGTCTGTTGAATTAGCACCTTTCGGTATTAGAGTGAATGGTGTTTCTGCTGGCTGGGTTGAAGGTTCAGATGGTGAGCATTCTTATCGTAAAGAAACTAGTGATCGTGTTAAACCTTTTGTACCAATCGGTAGAAACGTATCACCCGAAGATATAGCATCTGCAGTTGCTTGGATGTGTTCAGATGAATCAAGCATGTTGGTTGGACATGTCCTTCATATAGATGGAGGTTTTAATCATGGAGCTTGGAAAGCTATTTTAGATAATTAACCATTAACTAGTTATCGCGCCTTTGTCTGCTTGAGAAACTAATCGTGCGTATTTAGCAAAAACACCTTTTTCATATTTAATTCCCTGTATTGTACGACTATCGAGACGGTTACTAATTTCCAAAGGATCAACTTCGAGATTTAATTGCCTGTTTTCAATATCAATGACTATATAGTCACCTTCTTGAACTGCAGCAATAGGACCACCTACTGAAGCTTCTGGTGCTACATGACCAACCATCAATCCACGGGTGGCACCAGAGAATCTTCCATCCGTCAGTAAGGCAACTGATTCACCTAAACCTTCTCCAACGATGGCTGCAGTGACAAGAAGCATTTCTCGCATACCTGGGCCGCCCACAGGACCTTCGTTCCGGATTACTACTACATCATCTTCGACAATTTTATTTTGAAGTACAGCTTGCATTGCATCTTCTTCGCATTCAAAAACCCTTGCTGGTCCTCTATGAAACAATCTTTCATGCCCAGCGACCTTAACGACACACCCATCAGGAGCTAAAGAACCACGTAATATAACAAGCCCACCTGTAGGTTTTAAAGCTTGTTCAACAGGCAATATCACATCTTGACCTGGTGCTTCTATTGCAGACTCTGCAATCTCAGCGATAGTCTCACCTGTAACTGTCATGACGTCACCATTTAGTTTGCCTGCTTCTAATAGACGCTTAGCCAAAAGCAAGGTTCCCCCGGCACGATCCATATCAAGTGCTACATACCGCCCACCAGGGCGCATATCACCAATTAAAGGAGTAGATTCAGAAATAGCATCAAAATCATCAATGTCTATCTCAACACCTGCTTCAGCAGCTATCGCTAAAGCATGAAGCACTATATTTGTAGAGCCTCCCGTAGAAGCTGCACAAATAATTGCATTCTCGATAGCGTGACGTGTAATCAAATCACGAGGGAGAACACCGCGACGTAAAACATCCATTACTAGTTTGCCTGCTTCTACACCAATGGCATCTTTACGCCTATCAGTTGCACCTACTGTGGCAGAGCCCATTGGAGATATACCCATAAATTCCAAAGCGGTAGCCATGGTATTAGCTGTAAATTGAGCTCCACATGCCCCAGCACCTGGACAGGCTGCAGCTTCAAGAGCAGCCAAACCTTCATCTGATAGATCACCTACAGCATGAGCTCCAACACCTTCAAATACATCCTGGATAGTGACGTCTTTACCCTCCCAATTTCCTGGAGCAATTGACCCTGAATAAAGTACAATGCCAGGAATATTCAATCGTGCTAACGCCATTGCACCTGCAGGGATAGTCTTATCACATCCAACAATAATTACTAATGCATCAAATGAGTATCCAACTCCACAAAGCTCAATTGAATCAGCTATTACTTCACGTGATATTAACGACGCTTTCATTCCTTCTGTACCCATAGATATACCGTCAGAAATAGCAATGGTATTAACTTCCATTGGAGTACCACCGGCTTCACGAATACCAGACATCACATGTTGTGCTAATTCACGTTGAGAATTAGTACATGGCATCGTTCCTATCCATTCATGAGCAACCATAACTAAAGGTTTTTTGAGATCATCCACATTATATCCGACTGAATGTAATTGAGATCTTGCGGCAGCCCTGTCTGGACCGTCTACTAGTACACGACTACGATGCCTCATATCAAATTGAGCTGACATTTCCAACCTCTTTTCATTATCAATAAAAAATTTTAATCTTCTTGTGAATTTGAAATTAAAAATTCCTTTGCATGACCATTACTCCCCGGACATCCTATACATTTTCCATCTATATCCAGTACTTGCCCGCATAGTTTACAGAGTGGTCGTCCACCTGCGACAACCACTTCAATAATAGAACTCAAAGAGATAGCCTGCGATCTGCTAAATGACATACTAAAAGAAGGTCTTTCCATAGATGTCATGGCAGTTTCATCATCAACGTTAACCACAACAGATTGTGTGTCGACATCAAAATCTATTGAAATCCTTAATGCCTGTATATCCATATCTGGATTTGAAGGAAATATACCCACTGGATTTACTATGTCAACAGGCTGGCCTCTTTCATCAGATTTTTCTGCTAACAATTGAGATAGTGAACGTCCCAACTGAGCAAGTTCTTGCTTTTCAAGCCATATAGCTGCATATTGGCCTCCTTTAACCACACGAATACGAAAAATTCGTTGACCAGGCTCACCTATTGCCTCTGCATCAATTGCATCAACCAACCCAAAATCAATCATTTATTCTCCCTATTTTCTTAAGATCAGGTTATGCTCATCTTTACTATTGAAACGCCAAAGATCAACTATTAGCACCTATTGCTTTTTTATACGATAGAATTGTAAATGAAAGAGAAAAATAATGACGCCTTCATTAAATGATTTACCAGATTCACTCACTGCTGCTAGTGATGCATTAGAGAAAAAATCAATTTCATCCTCAGAACTCTTAGAAATAAATATTGCACAGATTGAAGCAACTGATAAAAAAGTGAATTCTTTCGTTACACATATGTTTGAGACAGCACGGAAAGATGCATTATCTGCAACGGAAAGAGCGCAAAATGGTACCAGGTTAAGTCCATTGGATGGTATCCCCATTGCAGTAAAAGATATTTATGATACTGAAGATGTGGTCACTAGTAGAGGAAGTGCAGCATATAAAGATCACATACCTTCAAAAGATGCCACGACAGTAAAACTACTTCGTGACAGTGGTGCAATAATCATAGGCAAAACAAATACGCATGAAGTTGCTCTTGGAGGAACCACCAACAATGCTAATCACGGACCTACACGTAATCCTTGGAATTTAGATCACGTCCCAGGTGGGTCATCAGGAGGATCTGCATCAGCACTGGCAGCGCGTCAATGTTTAGGTGCACTAGGATCCGATACGGGTGGTTCGATTCGTATACCAGCTGCTTTTTGTTCTATCACTGGACATAAACCAACTTATGGCCTTGTTAGCAGAGCAGGAGTCTTTCCGGTTTCTTACCTTTTAGATCATGCTGGACCAATGGCGATATCAGCTGAAGATTGCGCGCTTATGCTCAACGTACTCGCAAAATATGATCCAGAAGATAGAGATTCTATAAATATCCCTACCCAAAATTACACCTCTGAACTTAATGATAGTATCCAAGGTCTTCAATTAGCCGTGATACCTTCTTTTCTGGAAGGATGTGAAAAAGAGGTACTCACAAATTTTCTATCATCTCTTGAAGTAATGAAAGAACTAGGTGCATCCATAGAATATTTTGAACCGATTGAAAATATTAATGAAATACGTGAAAAAATTGCCTGCTTAATTTCCGCAGAATCTGGTACTTACAATCTAATAGCACTAGAGAATAATCTTATTTCCGAACCGGGTCGAACAAGGATGCTTAGTGGGCTTTCAACTCCAGTAGAAACTTATATTGAAGCAATACAATTAAGAAAAGAAATTCAAGCCATCTATGAAAAAGGTTTGGCAAAATTTGATGCGTACATTACACCAACAACACCAATGACTGCGGAAGTTATCGAAGACGATCCTAGACAAGAAAAACACATCCTAAATAAATTCAAAAACACGCAAATCTTCGACTTTTCACACCAACCATCCATAAGTGTCCCTAATGGATTAAGTAATACAGGATTACCAACTGGATTAATGATTTCAACAAAACTTTTTTCAGATGCATTAACTTTGCGTATTGGGCATGCTTATCAACAAGTCACCAATTATCATCTTCAAAGCCCGGAAATCTAATGACAAAATCCTCCCTGAAACCACCAAAAAATTTAGGCTTAGTAGATAATGAATCACTAACAAAGCATACTTACATGCGTACAGGCGGAAGTGCATTATTTTTTGCAGAACCTAAAGATTCTTCTGAATTATCACAAATTATAGAATGGGCATATTCAAAAGAATTACCAGTAAAAGTCATTGGTGGTGGATCTAATTTACTCGTATCGGACGAAGGCATAAATGGGCTAGTGCTATCATTGAAATACGCATGCCGAGAGATGAATTTTACTGGGAAACAAGTAACTGTCGGTGCTGGAGTTATGTTGCCTGCCTTATCAAAAGCTGCAGCCAAAGAAAATCTTGGTGGATTAGAATTTGCCATTGGAATACCCGGCACTGTAGGTGGTGCATTATGTAATAATGCTGGCATAGCAGATGGACAAAACTTTGGAGCTCTTGTCGAAGAAATTACTGTTCTGCAAAAAACAACAATATCTAAAATTTCAAAATCAGAATTACAATTTAATTATCGTTCTTCAAATATTAAAAATCACACTATTATTCTTTCGGCAATACTCAATCTACAATTCCGAAAAAAAATTGAATGTGAACTTGAAATGCGAAAATTATTAGAGNACCGACAAAAAACACAACCCACCTCTTCAAGAAATGCTGGATCAATGTTTAAGAATCCAACTAATCAATATGCAGGGGCATTAATTGAGAAATCTGGCTGCAAGGGTATGTCTGTAGGGAATGCATCAGTAAGTAGATTACATGCTAATTTTATAGTACATAATGGTGAAAGNTCGACCAAAGAAATTATTCAACTTATGGAAATGGTATCGCAAAAAGTGTTCGAATACTGTGGCATCCAATTGGAACCGGAAGTGGAATGGTGGGGAGATCGATCTATNTCAAAATTATTCAAATAAACTCATGTAAAGAGTGGTGTTTTTAAAAATGGATACAGAATACGGCTTGTTTTCAGCGATTGTGTTAGGCTTTTTGCTTGGTTTAAAACATGCAACAGATGCTGACCATGTTGTAGCAGTTGCCTCGATAGTTGATAGATCAAAAAATATTTGGCGCGGCCTTTGGATTGGAATCTCGTGGGGTATAGGACACACAACCCCTTTGTTAATTCTCGGCATAATAATTTTACTATTCAAGGAAACTGTTCTTGATAGATATGAAAGCATTGCGCCATTCTTTGAATTCGCAGTAGGTATCATGCTCATCTTATTAGGAGCACAGGTATTTTGGCAGATTAGGCGGAATCGTATCCATGTTCATGAGCACCATCACGATGAAAAGACTCATGTGCACGTTCATACTTCACACCAATTCAATGAAGATATCTCTGAAACTGATGATCACAATTTTTTCAAAATTGGTATGCCCTCTTTCAGAACGAAATCATTTTTTGTCGGCATGATTCATGGATTAGCAGGAAGTGCCGCTGTAATGCTAGCTTTACTTCCCACAATAGAATCTACATGGATAGGAATTATTTACCTGATATTATTCGGAGTAGGCACAATACTTTCTATGTCTATTATAACTATTCTGCTCGGTGTGCCATTTGCAATGTCATCAAACAACAAAAAACTTTATAACTACATTAGCATCTCTGCAGGAACAATAAGTATCCTTTTTGGAGTTGCACTAATGTCTGACATAGGACTTGGAACTAGCTTGATCCCATTTTAGACATCGTAACCATATTTACTTGTTCAAAACTATTTTCTCTGGAAAATTTCCATAAAAATAAAATTAGATGATGTAGGATGAACCCAAGCATTATCTCTACCAGGTATGCGTGTAACACGACCACCATTCTCTTCAATTTGCTTACAGAAAGCATCAACATCATCACAGTCATACGCAATTAAATAAATACCTTCTCCATGAGGGTTGAATCCATTTTTTCGTTCAGACATTAATTTTGCAACAGGGCTATCTTCATCATCACGAGGTTGCAACAAGTGACACAAAGTTTCACCGTTATACCCCATTGGCACATAATCAAATTTACCAATACCGTTGTATCCCTTTTCACCAGTGGGAGTCATTCCAAAACGAGAACCATAATCAGCAACAGCCTGTTCAAGGTCATGCACTGCAACTGTATAATGATTAAAAGTCAACATAATCTATTCCTTTCCTTCAATTCTTACTATTTATTTAGCACCTTTGTCTTTGAGATATTTTATTATTTCTGATCTATTCAATTCACTGCCCATAAAAGGAGATGTAATTGCAGCACCGAGCGGTGTATATCCATTCTTATCAGCTTTATTCGGATCCGCACCTCTATCAACGAGAAATGCAACCATCTCTAGCTTACCAAAATAAGCAGCCCATCCAAGAGGTGTAGATCCATCTCGATTTTTAGCTTCAATGTCAATATCAGCACCGCCGCTTAAGAGTACATCAATAACTGCTTTAAATAGCGTTACCGTTTCTGCATTTTTTGGACTAATAGCAGCAATATGCAATGCTCCTGCACCTTTCCAGTCTTGAGTTTTAACAAACACTGCATTGATATCTGTCCCATATTCAATATGCTGTTCTATAACATCAATATTTGCAGTTGCTACTGCAGTCAGAAGATCAATCTTAGGTCGCTCAACATTATTTTTTGTATCTTGCCCACCACAAGCAAGGAGAAAAATTACAGCTAAAGCCAAGACTAACGGAACGTTATTTTTGATCAATTTATAATAATCTCTTAATTTATTTACCATCTGACATTTTCATCCCTTAGGAGTCTCAGGTTTTTGAACAAAACAAAATATAACAGATCCTAGACCTGCCAATAAAGAAAGCATAATAAAACCAGGAGTATAACTGCCTAATAAATCGTATGAACCACCAGCAATCAATGGGCCAAAAATCATTCCCCACATTGCTAACACTGAAGAAAATCCTGTTATAGTTCCATAGAATTTCCCTCCAAAATAGTCTGCACGGATTGATGTAGTAAGCGGTATACGTGCGCCAAAAGTAGCCCCATTCAATATCGCAAAAATTATTATTAGCCAAATATGTGCTGCAAATGCAAGTATCATTAGAGAGGCAGCATTAATAAACATCACTGCAACTATCAACCATTTTTTATCAAATCTATCGCCTAGCACTCCTCCTACAAGTTGGCCAACTACCTGAGTTAAAGTCATTACAGTTATCATGCTTGCAGCAACAGTTAATGAAAAACCTAAACTTTCATGTAAATGAGCAATTAAATGAACATTTATTGCACCCATAACTAACAAAGAAAGGCTATGCCCAATACCGATATACCAGAAAGCTCGAGTTTTTAATGCTTGTATCGCCGTAAAATTAATTTCTTCATTTTGTTGAACTGGCTCAGTAGCATCAGAGGCATCAGTAATCAATTGTGACTGCGATCTAATTCCATCAGGCTGCCATCCGGAATCTTCAGGATGATGACGCAAAAGTGTTGCTAAAGGAACTCCAACAACAATCATTATAATCCCTGAAATGAATGCCATATTTCGCCATCCGATAGATTCCAAACCGGTAGCGATAACAGGTTGCACCAATCCACCTGCTGCCAACCCAAGCATCATTAGGGCGAGAGCAGTCGTTCTTTTTCGAATAAACCAATTCACAACTGCCACTGAAGCAGGCAAAAATGAACCAAGGGCATTACCAAAAGCCATGACAAGAAATGCAACATAAAAGCCAAAAAGGGTTTGAATCTGACTAAAAATCATAAATCCAATTCCAAAAATAACAACTCCTACAAGCATCATTTTTCGTGGGCCAAAACGATCAACAAGCCAACCGTCAACAGGACCAAGTAGGCCACTTTCTACTCTTTGCATAGCAAATGCTAAGGCAAGCGTAGTTCTACTCCAGCTAAACTCATCTTGTAGCAACACAACATATGCTCCAAATGCATGGAAAAGAAGAGCGCTTCCTAAAGCCATAGAACCAGCGCCTGAGGCGACTATCACCCATCCATAAAAAAAAGGAGGTTGTACTTGTTCTGAGGATCTCTTTCTAAAGTGCACCAGAGTTCAAAGCTTTCATTTATAATTTATATTTAACTTTGTAACTTTTTCAGTTCATCAGGAGAAATATGGCAATAAATTACGTGACTAGGATTATCTGAATCATACTGTGCTGGTGGTGGAGAAGTCTCACATATATCATCTAATTGACGATGGCATCTTCCTGCAAGAGGACATCCCTGGAATTTCTCACGCAAAGTTGGAACAGAACCTTCCAAGCGAATACGAGTAGGATCAGCTTCTGGATCAGGTTCAGGCGCTGCAGAAAGTAGTGCTTCAGTGTACGGATGTGACGGAATTGACAAAACCGCATCAGCGTCCCCTTGTTCTGCTACATGACCAGCGTACATGACCAATATCTCATCAGAAATATATCGAACTACTCCAAGATCATGCGAAATGAAAACATAGGACGTATCTTTTTGTTGCTGATTTTGTAGTAACAAATTTAAAACTTGCGCCTGTACAGAGACATCTAAAGCAGAAACAGCTTCATCCGCTAAAATTACCTGTGGATCTGCTGCAAAAGCAGCAGCTAATGCAACTCGTTGCTGTTCACCACCTGATAGTTCTGCTGGATGACGTTCGACATAATCTGGGTTCAGTCCCACAGATTCTAATAAGTTCCTAGCTTCGATATAGGCTTCTTCAGGAGTCAAATCGGAAAACTTTTTGAGAGATCTAACTATTGCATGTTTAACTGGTAATTGCGGATTTAGAGAAGCTGTAGGATTTTGAAAAACCATCCGCATATTCGCACGAATTTCTTCGTCACGATCAATAACTTCAGCAGGTATTTCTTCATTCAGAAAACTTAATTCACCAGAAGACTTTGGCGTTAATCCAATGACAGCTCGAGCAGCTGTAGACTTTCCAGATCCACTTTCGCCAACAATACCAAGAGTTTTCCCTGTGCCAACATCAAAATCAACGTCAACCACTGCACGTACAGGTTTCTGAGCTTCTGCACCAAAAAATATAAATTTCTTCCCTTGACCTGACCTATAACGCACATTGAGATTTTCAACATGCAATACATTAGTTTCATTGGATGACTCAAAATCTCTTTTAGGTCTTAATTCTCCCCAAATATCCGATGACACTTGCTCCGGGAAAAAGCATCGAACATAATGATCGTTTTCGACATTAAATTCAGGTGCACCTGACGTACATTTTTCTTGTGCAATTGGACAACGTGGAGCGAATAAACATTCATTTGATGCTTCAAGACGAGCTTCAAAAACCGATCCTGGAATACTTTTTAACCTTGGCGTAACGCCTTCTTCAGTAGGTGGCTTAGGAACACATGAAAGCAATCCTGCAGTATATGGATGTTGTGGTGATTGAAAAATTTCCTTCACTGGAGCATCTTCAACGGTTTGCGATGCATACATCACAGTTACTCTGTCTGCAACACGTGCAATTACACCTAAATTATGGCTAACAAATAAGATACCTGCGTTAACCCGCTCTTTAAGGTCTACAACCAGATCAAGAATTGTGGCCTCAGTAGTCACATCTAATCCTGTTGTTGGCTCATCCATAATCAAGAGATCAGGTTCACATGCCAATGCCATTGCAATAACTACACGCTGCTGCATGCCACCTGATAATTCATGAGGATAACGATCGCCAATTGTCTCTGGGGATGCTAGTCCTACTGATTCAAAGAGTTCGATCGTGCGAAGTTGTACAGCAGACTTATCCAAGGAAAGGTGTGTATGTAATACCTCTTCCATTTGTTTACCAATTTTCATAGTTGGATTCAAAGAAGTTTGAGGATCTTGATAAACCATAGCAATTCTATTGCCACGAAATTTTTCCAACTCAACATCACTGAGTTCAACAAGATTTTGACCTTCATACAGAATTGACCCATCAACTTGAACATACCCTGGTAAATAACCCATGATCGCGTAAGCAACTGTTGATTTCCCGCATCCCGATTCTCCAACTAGTCCTACAACTTCTCCTCTATTAACAGTCAGTGACGCATCACGAACAGCTCGAACAGTACCGCGAGGAGTAAAGAAACTAACTCCAAGATTAGTTATCTCTAATAAAGGTGTATTATTTTGATTCATATTTTCTCTCATTGTGGTAACTCCGTTGGTAAACGAGCAGCATCTCGAATTCCTTCAGTCAGTAGATTGACACCGACCACCAAAGAAGCAACAGCTGCAGCTGGTGATAGGGGCACCCAAGGTGCTCTTACAAGAATTGACCTGCTATCTGCAATCATTGCACCCCAATCTGGAGAGGGTGGTTCAACACCTAGCCCTAAAAATCCCAAAGAGGAAGCGAGCAGAATAGCATATGAAAAACGAACAGAACCTTCGACTGCTAGAACAGGCAATGCGTTCGGTAATATTTCTTTAAAAATAATATATAAACTTTTCTCGCCTCTTAGTCGTGCAGATTCAATATACTCCTGAGTTTTTATACTTAAAGTAGCTGAACGTAATACNCGNGCTACNCGAGGTGTATGAACAATNGCCAATGTAGCTANTACTAANATAGCTTCTTTACCGGTAGCAAAGAATGNAGAAAAATCATCCATCCATGTCAATGANTCAGATACTGANAACACAAGTAATGCTAGTAACAGTGAAGGAAAAGACATCAAACCATCGCCAATACGCATGACGATCTCNTCAATTTTNCCACCNAAATAGCCACAAAACATTCCNATAGAAGTCCCNATAGCAACTCCNAAAATTGAACCNATCGCAGAAATTAANATTATTGANCGNGCACCAGNTAAAAGNCGACTAAACACATCTCNNCCAAATTGATCAGTACCTAAAATATACGGAATTGAATTACCAGCACCCATTGTAAAAGGTTGGGCAAAGGTTTCATCACTAAAATCTGTAGGACCAAAAGGGGCAAGAATCGAACCAAAACAAGCTAGTAAAAGGTGCAAGATTACCAAAGGTAATCCTACTCTTCCTGCTGGAGTTTTAAATGCATTAAGCATTGG